>DATHMO010000169.1:0-18504 GCA_035486995.1 Bryobacteraceae bacterium | reverse complement strand
CGCTGAAATAGTGGCGACGGCCAGTCACACTGTGTCCCGCAAGATATTGGGCCGGCACTAAACGCGCGCCCCTGCACGATTCCTAACTCCTTTCCGTCCATAATTGCGAGCTTTCCGTCGGCGAGTGGAAGGAAAACTGTTCTCGCGGCATTGAACTAACACCAGGCACTTTCGCCCGTGCGCGGTGTCCAATGAACTAGCGCGCGCCGCAGCCTGGAGAGGAGACGATCATGAGATCGATGAACATACGTGTGCTCGTAACCGGCGCAGCCGCTATTGCAATCGGCATCTGCGCTGAAACCAGTGTTTCCGTGAACAAGCCGTCCAGCCACGATCCGGTCTCGATCGCGGTTGATAAAGGGATGAAGTGGCTGGTCTCGGTGCAAGGCAAAGACGGCGGATGGGGACAGGATGGCGGGGAGACTTCGTACGTGCGGCAGGGCGAGCGGCTGGAATCGAATGGCAACGATGTCGCGAATACCGCAGTCGCGGCTGAGGCGCTGCTGCATGCGGGCAACACTCCGACGACTGGCCCGTATCACGAATCCTTGCAGCACGCCGTCCGATTCATTCTCGAACACGTGGAGCGCAGTCCGGTGGAGGGACTTGCGGTCACGGATCTGAACGGCACGCAAATCCAGCGCAAGCTGGGTCCGTATATCGATACGTTTCTGACATCGAAGCTGCTGGCCGATCTGGATGGCAACATGGGTAATGCGCAAGAGAATGCGCGCGTGCGGACCAGCCTGCAGAAGTGCGTCGCGAAAGTGGAGAAGAACCAGTTGAAGGACGGGAGCTGGAACATTGCCGGTGGTTGGGCGCCGATTTTGGGGACTTCGATGGCATCGCAAAGTTTGTTTGTCGCGAATTCGAAAGGCGTCGCGGTGCACAAAGACGCCATGGACAAAGTGGATACCTACACGGCGCAAACAGTTGCGCCACCGGCGGCTGTCATGGCGGGCTCCGGGGGCGGCGTGTCTATAGGAGTCTTAGGCGGCGTGGGAGGCGGCAGGTACGCCATGAGCGCCGAATTGTCGGCTTCTTCTGCCGGCGTCTCACTCTACAAACGCGCGCAGGAACTCGAACAGCTTAGCCGCACGCCGGAAGATCGCAAGAAAAACGGCGAACAAATCAAAACGATTGAAGCGCAGCTTTCCGACCCGCGATTTGTCACCGGGTTCGGATCCATCGGCGGCGAGGAGTTTTTCTCGTATCTGAACATCAGCGATAGTTTGCATCGCGCGGGTGGTCCGGAGTGGGAACGCTGGAATCGCGATATGACAGCCAAGATTCTGACGATGCAGAACGAGGATGGGACATGGGCGGGTCATCATTGCATCACGGGCCGCGTGGCCGTCACCAGTGCCGCGATTCTGATGCTTCAAGCCGGCCGCGAAAAGTAATGCCGCGCTACTGCGCTGTTTTGTTGTTGCTCGCTCAAGCGGGCTGTCAGCGCACCCGGCATCCGCCTTTGGCGCGTGCCGCCGATTATCTTTGGAGCCAACAGGCCGATGACGGCGGATGGCACAGCCAGACCTACGGACTCCTGCGGTCGGGACAGGCGCTGACGCCGTTCGTGCTGGGGGCGCTGCTCGAAATTCCGGATCAACCCGCGCCAGCAAAAGTGGACCGCGCGTTGGCGTTCATTCGAAGCAAGACGCAATCCGACGGAGCCCTCGGGATGGCGGATCCCGGTATTCCGGATTATCCAAACTATGCCACGGCGCTGGCAGTGAGCGCGATTTGCCGGGCGCGGCGTCCGGGTTGGGAAGCACAGGTGAAGCCTATGGTGGTGTACTTGCGCGCGCAACAATTCACTGAACAAAACGGCTGGCATCCGGCGGATCCAGTGTACGGCGCGTGGGGCATGGGAGGCGGCCGGCGAACGCCGCCAGATACCGGGCATGTGGATCTATCGATGACGCGCTACGTGATCGAAGCGCTACGCGACGCTGGAGTGCCTGCGTCCGACCGCATCTTCGAACAGGCGCGGATGTTTCTGGGACGCTGCCAGAATTTTGACGCCGACGGCGGCTTCTTCTTCTCGACCACGGAATTCGATACCAACAAAGCTGGCCACGACGGCAAGCGATTCCGAAGTTATGGGACGACTACGGCCGACGGCATTCTCGCGCTGCTGGCTTTGGGACTTCCGCGAGACGATCCGCATGTTGCGGCGGCCCAGCGCTGGCTCACCGAACATCATCGAGATGTGGAAGTACCCGGATTCACCGGCGCCGCGTATCAGCGCTGGCCTCGTGGGCTGTCGTTCTACTATTCCTCGGCGGCCGCGCAGGCATTTCGAGCGCTCGGGATCAATGCCGGATCGGGTATCGCAGACGGATTGATGAAGACCCAGCGTCCCGATGGTTCGTGGGCGAATCCGGAGAATCTGGTGAAGGAAGACGATCCGTTGATCGCCACGGCATTCGCGGTCCGCGCCTTGGTCGCCCACCAGGCGACCTATTGATAGATAATCAGGTGTGCGGATTCGGGGGGCATTATTAATTGCCGCGAGTGTCGTTTGTGCGCACGCACAGGTGATCACCACCGTCGCCGGTACGGATTTTGCTTTTCCTGCCACTCCTCTCGCCGCGATTAACGCGCCGAACGGAACGGTTGCCGCCGTGGCGACAGACATCTACGGCAATGTTTATTTCACCGAATCTGACATCGGAAATAATCTGGTATTCAAAGTAACGCCCCAGGGCGTGCTGACGGTAGTGGCGGGAAACGGGACGAACGGCTTTTCGGGCGACGGCGGCCCGGCCACTAGCGCGGCGCTAGATTCACCCATCGGCGTCACGGTGGATTCGTTTGGCAATGTGTTCTTCGCCGACAGCTTCAATAATCGAATCCGAAAAGTGACAGCCGGCGGAATCATCAGCACCTACGCGGGCAACGGCACCGTAGGTTATTCGGGCGACGGCGGCCTAGCTATAAACGCGGCTCTGAACATGAGCGGCAATGGCTACCTGGCAGTGGACCTGGCCGGCAATCTCTACATCGCCGATCAGGGCAATAACGTGATCCGCAAGGTGACTCCGGCAGGGATCATCAGCACGTACGCGGGCAATGGGAGCAAGGGCCTTTCGGGGAATGGCGGCCAGGCCACCAACGCGGCTTTGAACTTGAACGGTTATGGCGCAGTGGCTGTAGACGCATCCGGCGACCTTTTTATCGCGGATGAAGGCAACAATCAGATCCGCAAGGTGACAGCGGGCGGCGTGATCAGCACCGTGGCTGGCACGGGAGTTGCGGGGTTTTCCGGCGACGGCGGCCTAGCCACCAGCGCGACCATGTACGCTCCCGACGCGATTGCAGTGGACTCAACCGGCAATCTGTTTTTCGCGGACAGCTTCAACGATCGCGTGCGCGAAGTGACCACCGGCGGAGTCATCGTCACTGTGGCAGGGACTGGGAAGGAAGGATACACCGGCGACGGCGGCTTAGCTACCAAGGCGACGATCAGTTTGGTGACGGGCGTTGCGGTGGATTCGTCGGGAAATCTCTACTTTGCCGACAGCGCCAACAAGCGAATCCGAAAGGTAAACGCGGCGGGGATCATCAGCACTTTTGTGGGCGACGGATTGTTTCGCTACCAGGGTGATGGCGGCCCGGCTGCCAGCGCGGCGGTGAGTTTCCCGGACGGCGCGGCGGTGGATGCGTCCGGCAATCTTTTTTTCGCCGATAGCTTCAATCATCGAATCAGAAAGGTGACGCCCGCCGGAATTATCAGCACCGTGGCTGGGAATGGCACGGGAGGGTTTTCGGGTGATGGCGGTCTAGCGACGGAAGCGAGTCTACTTTTTCCCTTTGGCGTAGCGGTAGACGCGTCCGGCGATCTCTTCATCGCGGATTCCGATAACAGCCGGGTTCGCAAAGTCACGCCGGATGGCATCATCAACACGGTGGCCGGTATTAACGCTTTCGGATATTCCGGCGACGGCGGTCCGGCTACCAGCGCCGCGTTGAATTTGCCGATCGGGTTGGCGGTGGATGCGGGCGGTAATCTATTTATCGCGGACAACAAGAACAATCGAATCCGGAAGGTGTCGCCCGATGGATTCATCACCACCGAAGCTGGTGGGCCTAAGTTCGGGAACACCGGCGACGGCGGCCCGGCGATCGACGCTACGTTAAACCTGCCGACTGGTGTAGCGGTGGATGCTGTTGGCAATCTCTTCATCGCCGATAGCGGCAACAGTCGAGTTCGCAAAGTGACGCCCTCCGGGATCATCAGCGGTGTGGCTGGCAACGGAACATTTGGGTATTCCGGCGATGGCGGTCCGGCGATCGACGCGGCGCTGGACCTGAACTCGCAGGCTGCCTACGATAGCATCGCGGTGGATGCCGCCGGCAATCTCTTCATCGCCGATTACTTCAACAATCTGGTGCGGAAAGTAACGCCCGAGGGGATCATCAACACCGTGGCGGGCGATGGATTTCACGGCTACTTCGGCGACGGCGGTCTGGCGACGCATGCGGAGTTATCGTATCCCTCTACCGTAGCGGTGGACGCATCCGGCAATCTCTTCATCACCGATGTGTTCAACAATCGCATCCGGGAAGTGTTGGCCACCCCGCCCACCGTCAGCGTGTCGGCGCAACAGTTGTCGTTTACGGCGGCGAGCGGCGGAGCTCCTACAGCGGCCCAAACGTTGAGTTTGACTTCGTCAGTGGAGGGCTTGGCATTTTCGCTCGACGTAACGGCGAATATTTCGTGGTTAGATTTGACGCCCGTGAGCGGATCTGCGCCTCGGCTGATCCAGGTGATTGCCGATCCCACCGGATTGGCGCCGATGACCTATCACGCTACGCTCACCGTCGTCACGCCCTATGCGAATCCGGAACTAACAACAATCGCCGTAACCTTTACCGTTACCGCCCCTGTGCCGCCCGCGCTTTCCATCGACAAAGCGAGTCTGTCGTTCCCGTACCCGCAGCAGGGCAGCGCCCGCAGCCAAACCATCACGGTGTCCAACAGCGGCGGCGGGACGTTGCCGTTCACCGCGGCAGCGACGACGACTTCGGGAGGTTCTTGGCTCTCGGTTTCACCAACGGGCGCGCAGGCCTTGCCGGGTACCCCAGCGACTTTGACGGTGACTGCGAATCCAGCCGGGCTCAGCGCTGGAACTTACGTGGGACTAGTGACAGTGACCGCAGGCGGGAAGAGCCAAAGCGTCCCAGTGACGATGACCGTCAGCAGCCTCAATCAGGCCATCCTGTTGTCGCAATCCGGGCTGTCGTTCCTGGCGGTGCAAGGTGGCGGAGTGGTTCCCGCGCAGAGCTTCGGTGTGCAGAACATCGGCACGGGCTCGGTGAACTGGACCGCATCGACATCCACGCTGGCCGGGGGACTGAGCTGGTTACAGGTGACACCAAACGCCGGTAGTTCTGTTGCGGGATCCCCAAGTCCTCGTGTGACGGTGAGCGTGAATGGGGCCGCGCTGCCGGCGGGTACGTACTACGGATTGGTGCGAGTGAATGCGCCGGGAGCCGCGAACTCGCCGCAAGTAGTGACGGTGTTTTTGCAAGTGCTGCCCGCGGGATCCAATGTTGCTGGAGTAGTGCAGCCGGCGCAACTTGTTTTCACCGCGACGGCCGGAGGCGAGTCACCCGGTTCGCAAAATGTCCAGGTGTACAACATCGTCGCCGGCGCGAAGACTTTTCGATCCCAGGTGACTGCCGATTTCGGCCTCGGGTTGGTGACATTACCGCGGGATGCGACGCTCGATCCGCAAGTCCCGACGAACATCGTAGTGCAACCGATAACAACTGGTCTGAGCGCGGGCGTGTATTTCGGTGTGCTGACGCTCCAGTTCTCAGACGGCAGTGTGAGCGCCGTGAAGATCACCGTGATCGTTTCCAATAACGCGGGAGCTACACCTGCTAGCAAGAATGAGGCTCGACCGGGTCGTCCGGCGGATTCCGGCAGTTGCTCGCCATCCAAGCTGCTTCCGGCGCTGACGACGCTGGGTCAAACGTTCACGGTATCGGCGGGCTGGCCGGCTGCGCTGATTGTCAACGTCGCGGACGATTGCGGAATGCCGATGCCGCCGTCGGGATCGGTGATCGTGAACTTCTCGGACGGCGAGCCATCCCTGACGCTCGCATCGCAGGGCGGCGGCAGTTGGGAGAACACCTGGTCAACGGGGAACTCGGCCACGGCGGGTGTAACGCTGACGATCCAGGCGGCTAATCAGGGACTGACGGGCAATGAAGTAGTGAACGGAAGTCTGGCATCGCAACAGCAGCCTCCGCTATTTGCGCAATCGGGGCTCACCAGCGTCGCGATCATATCTTCGTTCAGCGCGTTGGCGCCTGGATCGGCGATTTCGATTTACGGAACCAGGCTGGCGGAAAGTACCGCATCGGCCACAACTCTGCCGCTGCCGATCGAGTTGGTGGATACACAAGTGTTTGTGGCGGGGACCTCTTCAGGAGGCGGCGCGCCCGCGCAGTTGATCAATTTGCCGCTGTACTATGTGAGCGAAAACCAGATCAACGCGGTCGTGCCGTATGAGGTGAACGTGAACACGACGCTGCAATTGCTGGTGCAGCGTGGGACTACTTACTCGGTCCCGGTTCAGATCGATATGGCCTCTGCTCAGCCGGCGTTTTTCAGCACCAGCGGCTTGCCCGGAGGCGCGGGAGTGATTGTCGATTATCCGGCCAGCGGTACGGCTGCGTATGTCGTAAACACAGGTGCGCCCGCTCACGCAGGCGATACCATCGTGCTGTATTGCACTGGTCTCGGCGCCGTGAATCCGGGCGTTGGCGATGGAGCAGCGCCGGGACAGCAGTTGTCCCAGACGATTGGAACGGCGCAATTGATGGTGGGCGGCCAATCGGCTCATGTGAGTTTCGCGGGCCTTGCGCCTGGGTTTGCGGGCCTGTATCAAGTGAACGCTACGGTGCCGAAGGGCGTGCAAACGGGCGGGAGCGTGCCGGTGACCGTCACGATCGATGGGCAGACGAGTCCGCTGATTACGATCGCGATCAAGTAGTTCAGTCCAATGGCACCGTGCCGGTGTAGCGCAGAATGTAGAGGCCGCCGGTGAAACGGTCGTTCGCGTAGATCAATCCTTTTTCATCCACGATCGCGTGATTCATCTGGCTGGTTCCGTTCGGATTTTTCGGCGGGGCGGCGGGAATATAGAATCCGATTTCCTCCAGATGCGGAGGCGCGTTCGGAACGCCTGTGGGTCCATCCACAATGTGGAAAACCCGGACGCCGCCGTTAAACCAACTGGCGACGGTTGTGTTTTTAAGATTGGCGGACGTCGGACTGGGGAAGTTCGGGTGCAGATTGTGCGCGCCGAATCGGCCACCGCGGGTGCATAGCTCGCCGTCGTTCGCATGAAGCGGCGCCGTGCCAATCACCATTGGATTTGTTTCAGCGCGAATGTCGAGCAGCCAGACTAGTTTCGGCGCGTCCTTGCAGTTCTCCTGTGTGTCTTCGTCCGATGCCAGCGCCAGGCCGCGGTTGAAAATCGGTTGGAAGGTATGTGTCCAGGCTGGATAAGGCGGCGAGAACTGCGTGTGGCCGACGATTTTTGGCGTGAACGTTTTTGTGCGGCCGGCCTTAACGTCGGCGAGTCCTGAGATGTCCAGGATGAATGCGCCGCCATCGATGTATGCGACGTAGGCGCGATCGGGATGATCGGGCCACACTTCCGTTTGATGCGGCCGGTAGCCGTCGTCGAATTGTGGATGGCGCTTGGGCAAACATTCGGGCAGACAGGTGTCGCCCTTGCGCGTTCCCGGATACCACCAGCGGCCCACTTCGCGCGGATGCCGCGGGTCGCGCAGATCCACGATCATATAAAACTGATCGTCGTTCGGATTGGTAGGATCGAAATCGGCCGCGCCGGTTGTCAGATGCGCGAACTCGCCATCCACAAACCACACGCAGTGGATGCCGCGCGAATTTAGCCCCGAGGTATCGAAGAACGAAAGTTCGAGATCTTCCAGCCGCTTCGCGGTTCGAATGCGATCGAGGTCCGATACATCCAGCGTCCATAGCCCCGCTGTTTTCTGGTCTTTCTTGAGCGCTTGATTGGCGACCACCAGCACGCTGCCGGAAAGCCCGAGCGAGTTGCAGCGCGTGATGCCGGGCGCGGGGGAGGGAAGCTGATTGATCAATACGGGATTATCGGGATGCGTAACATCGACGATGCTGAGGCAGGTTTTCTGGCCTTCGTGAGCCAGATACAGAATGCGGCGGCCATCCGGCCATTGCTGAATCGCGAGGCCTTCGCCTCCATCGCCATTGCCGGCGAGATCGTTGTGGCCGACGAGAGTGATGTTGTTCGATTCCGCTCGCGGCTGAGCGCCGATGGGCAGAGCGGCGATTCCGGCGATCGCGAGAACAATAACGCTACGCAATGTGCGCACCCACGGTATCCACATACACGGCGTAAAGCGACTGGCTGGCGGCCATGAAGAGCCGGTTGCGCCGCGTACCGCCGAAGCAGATGTTGGCGCAGTTCTCGGGCAACCGGATCATGCCGATCTCTTCGCCGTTCGGCGCGGTTACTCGAACTCCCGGCGGGGCGCCCGCCCAGACATTGCCATCGATATCGCAACGAATGCCATCCGCGGCGCCGGCCCCGAACTGCACGAACCGCTTGCTGTTGCGCAGCGTTTTGCCGTCGAGATCGTACACGCGAACCTCGCGGCCAGTGCCCGTATCGCAGATGTAGACTTTCTTGTAATCCGGCGAAAAGCAGATGCCGTTCGGCTCATTGAGCTCGTCGGTGACTTTCTCGATCTGGCCGGTTTTTGGATCCGCGCGATACACCGCCTCCTTGGTTTCGGATTCGCCCTTAAAGCCTTCGTAATAGCCGCGGATGCCGTAATTCGGATCGGTGAACCAGATGCCGCCGTCCGGGTGCACCACGATATCGTTGGGCGAGTTGAGGCGCTTGCCTTGGTACTTGTCGGCGATCACGGTCACGGTGCCGTTCGGTTCATAGCGCGCCACGCGGCGGTTTCCGTGTTCGCACGAAAGCTGGCGGCCTTCGAAATCGAACGTGTTGCCGTTGCTGAAGCCGGATGGCGAACGAAAGACCGTGACGCGGCCGTCCTCCTCGATCCAGCGCATCTGGCGATTATTGGGAATATCGCTCCAGACCAAATAGCGGCCCACGCCGTTCCAGGCCACGCCTTCGGCCCAGAGCGTACCGGTGAAGAGGCGCTGGATCACGGTGTTTCCGACGACATACTTGCGGAAGCGATCGTCGAGCGTGACGACATCGGGATCGGGATAGCGTACCAATTGATCACCCGACCAGCTGCGCGGCGGGCCGGAAGTCGTCTGTTGCGCAAGGAGGGCGCGGCTCAGCGCGGCTGCGCCTAACGTGGTTCGAAGGAAGGAACGGCGGTCAAGGGGCATAACTGTTCAGTTATACATCAGGTAATTTATCCGTGCTATGGCCGGCGGACCGGTAAACAGAATGAAATTTGGGATGCGGACGCGTAATATGTGCGCGGGGCTATTTGCCGCGGCTTCGGCGGACGCCCAATCGAGTCAACCGGGCATCGGAGTGGGGAACCTTCACGAGGGCTTGGTGGTGGGCGCCATCGCTGTATCGCGGAATCCGGTGGAAAGCGGGTCCAGCGTCTGCTCGTTCATTGCGGGTAGACAAAGTACTGAAAGATTACGGCCACTGCCAGCCTTAGTTATCTAGCCTTAGTTATCTATTGATAGACCACAGATTCGGAATCGCTGCTGCCGTTGATGGCATAGGCGAGGTCCACGCCAGGGATCGTCACCGGTTGCGATAGCGGATGAGCGGCGATGAACATCGCGCCTCCTGTTTCCGCCGGAGGCAATGCCGAGAGGATGAAACTTGGGATGGTGAAGGTGCCTTTGCCGGCATCCTCTACGCAAACGAAACCCACGAACTGAGTAGTCTCCGATGCAATATAACCCCCGATGAGGACAGACGCCGGACTCGTGCCACCCGACCAGTTGAGGGTCAGCGGTTGACTCCGGTCAATGGTTGAAATGCCCGCCTTGTTGGTCCAAACGATGTCCGCAGCAATCTTCAACGTGGCACTAAAAGCCTTCAAATCGCTCCCGCCCGCGCTGCTGATGGTGTAGGCGCCAGGCGCAACGTCCTGGCCGATTGGTGCGCTCCCGAAAGCCACCTGGTATTGGCCGGTGTGGTTTTGCGTCAATGTCCACGCTCCAGCCTGTCCCGAAAGAGTGAGCGAAGAACCCGCGTCGAGCCCGGTGCTTGTCCTTTGCGCCGAAGCCGTGAGAGGCGTTTGCACGGTACACGTTCCTTGGGATGGAAAAAGGCCGCTCACCGCTGCCGCCACTGTGGCGGGCGCAGTGTATTGCTTGAAGGCGGCGTACGCGCCTTCCATCGTGAGATTCACGGCCGCGCTAATTTCAGCTTTCGACGCCGGATCGAGCGCCCGCAGCGATTTCGCGTACTTGGCCATGGCGCGCCTGAGGGCTCGCCGATCATGAGTCTGACCCGCCAGCAGAAGCTTCGCGACATCCTCTGGCGAAACCTGGACGTGCAGGAGCTGGGAGAGCCTGGCGGCCAGGAAATTTCTTTGTTCGAAACCTAAGGCGCGCAGCACCGATGTCGGCCCAACCGCAAATGCCGCCGCCGTGATGGACTGTCCGGCCGCGGCCTGATTCATCAAGTTGACTGGAATGGTAGGAGCGGCGTCTGAACATGGACCGCCGTCGTTGCTCACCGCAAACGAAATGAAATTGCTGATCCCTCCGCTGGTGCGCACGGCCAGCGGAACAAAACAGCCGGCGACACCGGACGGTACTTCAAATGAGATTTGATCGACACCCACGCAGCAGCCCGAGCGGCCGGCGTAGATCACTTTCGCCGACTGCGTGCCTACGAAGACTTCGACTCCGGGGAAATTCGGGAAGGCCGAAGGCACGTTGGCGTCGGGCCCGCTGATCGGCCCCAGGCCGGTACCCCAGACGGTAGCGATGTCGCTGCTCTTTGAGGCTGCGGCGAACGTCTTCAACACGCCGTTCAGCGCCGTGACGGGGCCAGGTCCCAATCCTGAGCTGCTCGATGTGTAGAGCCCGATGGCGGACGGCACTACAGTGACCTGCGCCGGGAATGGACTCACCACCTTGTTGAATGTCAGGGTCACGGTCGCCGGGCCCGTGGGCGTGTTCGAGGGCAGAATCGCCGCCGCTGTTCCCAAGAGGGAATAAACCATGGGGCAAATCAACGTGGTGGTGCCTGACGTAACGCTAATCGAGGTTCCGCCGAGTTGCGGTGGAAGAGGAAGGGAAGTCGCGCCCGTGTATTGCGCGGGGCCGATTCCCGTTCCGAATACAACGAATAGCGAGCCTTGCGCGAGCGTGCTGCTGTAATTTGCCGAGTTCAGCGCCGAATAAATGAACGGGACGCTGGTCTGGGCCATCGCGGGCAGCACCACGACGCACGCGAGCAATCCGTAATACGCCCGTCCAATCATCGGGGCCTCCGTAACTGCGCTCGACTCAGGTGACACACGAGTGTATCTCACATATCATAAGCAGAATGCGTTTCACGCTGCTATCGATCCTCTTCACAATCTCCTATGCCCTGGCACAGGATGCCGGGGCCACGCGCGCCGATTGGCCGAGCTACGGCGGCACACAGTTCTCGTGGCGCTACAGCGGGCTCGATCAGATCAACACGAATAACGTCAAAGCTCTCACGCCCGCGTGGATGTTTCAGACCGGGGATTACGCCGAAAATCTGCAAGCGACGCCCATTGTGCAAGACAGCGTGATGTATCTGATTACGGCGCGGGCGCGCGTGTTCGCGTTGGATGCGGCAACCGGGCGGGAGATATGGAACTACCGCTATCCCGAGCCGCCGCGTAGCGTGCCGGGTTTCGTCGGGAATCGCGGACTGGCGGTGGGTGATGGCAAGGTATTCTTCGGCACCAAGGACAACAATATGGTCGCGCTGGATCAAAAGACGGGGCGGCTATTGTGGAGAGTCAACGTAGACGACGCGCGGCAGTGCGGCTGCAATATCACCGCCGCGCCGCTGGTGGTGAAGGACAAGGTGATCGTCGGCGGTACGGGAGGCGATGGAGCACATCGTGGTTACATTACGGCGTTTTTCACGAAGACCGGTCGTTTGGCATGGCGCTGGTATGTGATTCCGGGGCCGGGCGAGAAAGGAAATGAAACCTGGAAGGGCGATAGTTGGCGATTCGGCGGCGGCGCTCCCTGGTTGACGGGGTCGTATGATTCCGCGCTGAATTTGCTCTACTGGGGCACGGGCAACGCCGCGGCCGATTTCTACGATGCCGACCGTATGCCCGCCGGCGCCGACAAAAGTAAAGACGTGAATCTCTTTACGGCCAGCGTGGTGGCGTTGGACCCCGACACGGGCCAACTGCGCTGGCATCATCAGGAAATTCACGACGATCAGTGGGACTGGGACTCCGCCTACGAAGTGCTGCTGATGGACCGTGAGATTCGGGGCCGCATGCGGCAAGTACTGGTGCACATGAATAAGAGCGGAATGACGTCGGTGCTGGATCGCGCCACGGGCGAGCTGCTCGGCGTGTTCGATGTTGTGGAAGTGCGGACCTGGGTTACCGGGATCACCGAAGACGGAAAACTGGTGGGACGCAACGAGCCGCAATTAGGCAAGACCACGACGATTTGTCCGAGCGCGGCGGGCGCGAAAAGCTGGAACTCCATGGCGTATTCGCCGCGTACGGGCTGGCTTTATGTGCCCGTCAATGAGCTCTGCGAGGACATCACGCCGAACAGTGCGGCGCCCGAGGAAGGGCAGAACTACATGAATGGTGAGTTTCCGCTGAAGCTGGCGCCGGGACGCACTACGTACAGTCACGTGGACGCGTGGGATCCGGTGACCGGCAAGCGCGCCTGGAGCGTGCCGTACAAATACCTGCTGCTGGCGTCAATGCTCGCGACGGCGGGCGACCTGGTGTTCACGGGAAATCCGGAAGGTGAGTTTTACGCTCTGGACGCTAAGAGCGGAAGCAAGCTATGGAGTTATCAAACCGGCGCGGGCAATCGCGGAGGTTCGGTGTCGTATGCGGTGAACGGGCGGCAATTCATCGCGACATCGACGGGCTGGCATGTTTCGGTGGTGGGCGCGGCGGCGCAAGGTTTGTTTCCCGATCAGGACTGGCGGCTGGGTTCGACGCTGGTGGTGTTTGCGCTGCCGGAGGGGTCGCGATGAGATTGCTTTTGTCGGGAGCTATCGCGCTGGCGATGTCATGCTCGGCGCAGGATCTAGTGAAGCGTGGCGAACAGGTGTTTGCGAAATCGTGCGCAACGGGATACTGCCACGGGCCGAAAGGTGCGGCGAGTGGAGCTCCGCGTTTGGCGGGCAGAGGCTTCAATCAGGCCTACATCAATAACGTCGTGACACGAGGTATCTCGGGGACCGGCATGGCGTCGTTCGCCACGAGATTATCACGGCCGGATTTGACCGCGGTTGTCTCTTATGTCGCGACGCTCAATGGAGTCGCCAATCCTGATACGGGTTCGGACGGCGCGGCGGATTCGACGCCCGCACTAACGGGCGAAACTGCTCGCGGCGCAGAATTGTTTAAGCAAGCCACGCGTGGATTTGGACGATGCTCCACGTGCCACGAAGTTGACGGGCTCGGAGTTTCAGTGGCGGCTCCCATCGAACATGTGCCGGCTTCAGTTACCGCGCTCAAAGCGCTCGCCACGCCCAACGTGAAGACCGGGGTGATCGACGGCGAATCCATGCCCGTGCTGGTACTGAAGGACGGCAAACAGAGCACGCTGTTCTACGATCTGACGTCCGCGCCGCCGGTGCAGCGCAATGTTTTGCCTGGCTCAGTGAAGTTCTCCGATGGCAGTGGCTGGCGGCACTCGTCTGCGATCGCAGCCTACAGCGATGCCGAACTTCATGACATTCTGATTTATTTGCACGCAGTGATCAAGCCGTAAGCCTACTTTGCGTCGAGGTGAATTGCATCCTTCTCGTTATCGGCGCAGTAGGATTCCAGCAGATCCGTGTCGGGAAGCAGGCGCTGCTTGAGCTTGATGGTGAACGGCCTGGTATAGGTTTGGGGATCGTCGAAAGTGAGCTCCACTTCCATGTGCCCGAAGTCCAAGCGATGGAATCGCTCGGTTAGGTGTAGCGCTTCGGTGTGCGAGTGGCCGCGCGCATCCAGCCAGCCACGATCGTTGAAGCCGATCGAATCGACCACCATTAAATCGCCGACCCATTTGCCGACCGAGTAGCCGAGCCAAGAAGGTTGCGGATCGTCAGGCAATTTTCGCCCATCGGTAAATACTTGCCGGAAAGTCGTGTCCCGTTCGTAAAGCATCAAGGTCGACGCGGACGTCTGGATGATCTTGTAAGGAGCGGGAGCCATTTCCACTAGCGGCATGCCTACCGGAAGACAATGCGGAAGCGGAGATTCCTTGCTGAAATTCGGCCCGCGCTGTGCGAATCGTGCTGCAGCGGCGGGCTGTAAGGGAGTTTCGTTCGGCTTGAAATCCGCGAAGATGTTGATGTAGTACTGGGAGAGCGGTTCTTCGCCCGCGCCGTTGGTTGCGCCTGGGATTATGCGTGCCAAGACTTCCGGAGGGGCGCTGTCGGTTTGCCATAGCCCGGAAAGATCGGGTTTTCCATCGGCTGTGCGCGGCGCGGGTGCGGAGAGATTTGGCTTGCCGTCAGGCGTTCGGGGAATGCCAGCAGTCGGGTAGTCGATCCACTGGGCTCCCATGAAAGCCGGCGCTGCTGCCAGGGCGATCAGGGTCCAAGAATACCGGAGGCGCAATGTCTAGTTCGACCTTTTCTTCTCGGCGGCGCGAGCGCCCGCGAGGATGTCCGTGAGGCCGTAGTTTCCTTCGTGGCAGGCGTATTCGAAAATTGGACCGGCGGTCTTGCGTATGAGAGTTTCGCCGGACCACGGCTTGGTCCAAGTGCCGGGATCATCGATGGTGAAGCGATAGACGATGGTGTCGTCGCTGACACGCGTGAAGCGCTCGATGACGTGCAGTTGCGGGCTGGAGAAGATGTCCTGTCGCGCGGTTGCGGGCGGGCCGCGGAAGTTGGTTTTATCGGAGAAATTGGTGGAATCGACGACGAGAGTGTCGCCGTCCCAATGCCCGCGCGAATCGCCCGCGAGCTGTTGGATGCCGGCGGCGATGTGCGGGCGGCCGTCCAGGGGAATCGTGCGAGCGGCGTGGATCATCTCAGTGAGAATCACAACCGAGGCGCCGTTCTGCAGGATCTGGAAATTTGCGTTATAGGTGGAACCGAGCATCGGCGGACCGTCGGCGCCCCAAGTGATGCAGCGCTCGCCCAGGCTGCGGCTTTCGGCGCTCACGGCGGCGTCACGATCATGCGCCAACGCGGACAAATCGGCGGCGCGCTTCTGGCCTTCGGGCGAAAGCGGAGGAAGGCGGCCATCCGGCGGATCGAAAACAATGGACGTGCGCAAATTCGGAGCGCCCTTAGCCCACTTGTCGCCTTGCCAAATCACATTGTCGTAGTGCAGGTCGTCGGCGGCCTGGCTATGCTCGGCCTCGAGCTTCTTCTTTTCGTAGGCGGCGGCTTCGGCTGCGGTGAAGAATTCTTTGCCGGCGAGATCTTTCGGGCGTTCCAGCGGGATGTAGGTGCCGTTGGTCCAATAACCCTGGAAATCGGGCTGGCCGTCGGGCGTGCGCGGCAGAGTCCAACTCTTGGGCGATTTGGAAGTATCCTTGGCGGCGGGTTCAGCGCCGAGCGCTGGGGCAACCAGGAAAACAGTGGTGAAAGCTGCTAGTGCGACTAGGTCAAAGCGAAGACTCATGTTTAGTTCCGCCTTGCTGAGAATCATCTCACGTTAGGAGCGCGAGCGCCACGGTGCCCGGCCGGTTCGCGTTCCCGACCCCGCATGCTAGCATGAGAAGTTGTCAGGCTCCGGGCTTCGTGCAACGGATGGCTGTGAACCCCGCCAGGTCCGGAAGGAAGCAACGGTAACGGTTTAATTCGTGTGCCGCGGATCACCCGGGGTCTGGCATACTCCGCTCATTTTTCCATGTATCAGGTCATCGCCAGGAAATACAGGCCGCAAGCGTTTGCGGAACTGATCGGCCAGGAGCACGTCCGCACGACGCTCGAAAACGCCATCGCGCAGCAGCGCATCGCGCACGGTTACATCTTTTCGGGCCAGCGCGGGACGGGCAAGACGACGGTCGCGCGGATTTTGGCTCGGTGTCTCAATTGCATCAACGGACCGACGGCGACACCGTGCGGCGTGTGCGCGAGCTGTCTTGAAATCGCGGGCGGAAATTCGCCGGACGTGATCGAGATCGACGCGGCGTCCAATCGCGGCATCAACGAAATGCGCGAACTGCGCGAGAACGTCCGCTACCGGCCGGCGCGCGATCGCTACAAGGTGTTCATCGTCGACGAAGCGCACCAGATCACGAGCGAAGCCTTCAACGCGCTGCTGAAGACGCTGGAGGAGCCGCCCGAGTGGGCCGTATTCGTTTTGTGCACCACCGAAGCGCACAAGATCCCGACCACCATCGCGTCGCGCTGCCAGCAGTTTAGTTTCCGATCCGTGGATTTCGCCGAAGTGATGACGCGGATGGAGGACATTTGCGCGAAGGAAGGGATCGAGGCGGATCCCGAGGTTCTGAGTGTGCTGGCACAGGCGGGCGAGGGCAGTGTCCGCGATTCGTTGTCGGCGCTGGATCAGGCCATCGCGTGCTGCGGCGTGAAATTGGATGCAACCGAAGTGCGCGGGATGTTGGGACTGTTCTCACTCGATTCGCTAGGCGAAGTGAGCGCGGCGCTGACGGCCGGGGACTCACGGCGAATGCTCGACCTGGTGATGGAGCTTGAACGCAACGGGCGCAGTCTGCAACATTTTTGCCGCGAGCTGGCGCGCTATTTCCGGAATTTGCTGGTGTCGAAAGTCGCGGGAGCGAATACGAAGCTGATTGCGGCGTCGGCGCGGGAACAGGAGCGGCTGGCGGAAGTGGCGCGCGGATTTTCCGAGGACGATCTGACGCGATATTTGCAGCTCACGCTCGATCTGTTCAAGGATTTGCAGTTTTCTCTGCAGCCGAGGCTGCATCTCGAGATCGGGCTGCTGCGGTTGATTCAGGCGGGCAAGCTAGTCGTGATCGAGGATGCGATCGCGGATTTGGGCGGAGGCGGATCAATTCCACCTCCTCCGCGAAAACCTACCCCGCCACCAACCACCACCAACCAACAACCAACAACGGCCAATGCGCCGCCTGCGGCGAGCGCGCAAGCCTCGGGGCCCTGGCGCGACCGGTTGCACACCGCGCTGCTTGAAGCGGGCATGCAGTTTACGGCCGATGCAGTGGAGCACTCCGAGGTGAGTGAGTCGAACGGCGAGTTGCAATTCGTCACGCCGGAGGAATTCCGCCTCGCGATGAACGAAAAGGATATTCAGAAGGTTGTGCAGAAGATCGCAGGCCGGCCCATGCGGATCAAGATCGCGCTGGGAAAGCCGGCTGAGGTGACGGCGCCGTTGGCCAAACCGAAAGACGATGTGTCGGAACGCGCGCTTGCGCATCCAGAAGTGAAGCGGTTCCAGGAAACGTTCCCCGACGCGCAGGTTCGCGCGGTGCGTAATCTAAAAGGATAAGGACGGGCACTATGAAACTTCCCGGAAATATGCAGGCCATGATGAAACAGGCCGAGCAGATGCAGAAGAAGATGCAGGAAGAGATCGCACTGATCCGCGTGGACGCATCGGCCGGCGGCGGCATGGTGACCGTGCATATGGACGGCAAGAAGAACGTGACCGCGGTGAAGATCGATCCCGAGGTGGCGGGCGACGTCGAGATGCTGCAGGACATGGTGATGGCAGCATTCAACGAGGCATCGAAAAAGGTTGATGAAGCGTCGCAGGAAAAGATGAGCGGGCTTCTCGGCGGCCTCGGATTGCCGCCGGGAATGTTTTAGCCACTTCTGGGAGACTCACGGCCTCGATGCCCGACTTTGCCGAACCGCTCGCGCGTTTGATTCAGGAGTTTAAGCGACTGCCCGGCATCGGGCAAAAGTCGGCGCAGCGGCTGGCTTTTTACGTGTTGCGCAGCCATCGCGAAGATGCCGAACGTCTGGCGCAGGCGTTGTTCGATGTGAAGGACAAGCTCGGGATTTGCGCGGTCTGCAACAACATCAGCGACGGAGAGATTTGCAACTATTGCCGCGATCCGCATCGCGATCATTCGGTGATCTGCGTGGTGGAGGAGCCGCACAATGTGTTGCCGATCGAGACTACGCGGCAATTCGCGGGCGTGTATCACGTGCTGCATGGGGCGATTTCACCGCTGCGCGGCGTTGGGCCGGAGCAGCTGCGCATCGCGAATCTGGTGGAACGATTGCATTCGGGCGAAGTGAAAGAGCTGATTGTCGCGACCAATCCGACGGTGGAAGGCGAAGCGACGGCCGTGTATCTTTCTCGGCTGATGAAGCCGCTGGGAGTGAAGGTGACGCGCATTGCGATGGGGATTCCGGTGGG
>DATHMO010000168.1:0-42769 GCA_035486995.1 Bryobacteraceae bacterium | reverse complement strand
CTATTGACAGTAGGGCTTGGTCCAAGCGCTACTATAATTTGGGCCGTTTTACGCCCTCACGTTACTTACACATGTTCAAACACGAAATCACTTCAGGTACACGATGCGAATGGCCTCAATGAATAGCCGGTTTCTGGATGCCTGCCGCCGCCGGCCCACCGATGTCCGGCCCGTTTGGTTCATGCGGCAAGCTGGACGCTATATGAAGCAGTATCGGGACATCCGCGCCAAGGCGGGGATTCTCGAAATCTGCAAACGCCCCGATTTGGCCGCCGAGGTCACCCTTCAGCCGGTGGAGTTTCTGGACGTCGACGCGGCCATCATCTTTGCCGACCTGCTGCTGCCGGTCGAGCCAATGGGCTTGAAGTTGAAGTTCCTCGCCGGAGAAGGGCCGCACATCGACAATCCGGTCCGCACCTCCGACGACGTCGATTCCTTGTCGATCTCAAACACCGACGAGTTGAACTATGTCGGCGAGTCCATCCAACTCGTCACCCGGCAACTGGCCGGCCGCGTGCCGCTGATCGGATTCGTGGGCGCGCCGTTCACCCTCGCCAGCTACATGATCGAAGGCGGCCCGTCGAAAAATTTCGTTCGCACGAAATCTATGATGTACAGCGACGAGACGCTGTGGCGCCGCCTGATGGGCAAGCTGGTGGACGTGCTTGGGCCATTCGCGTTGAGCCAGGTGACCGCCGGCGCGCGGGCCATTCAAGTGTTCGATAGTTGGGTGGGCGCGCTCAGTCCCGACGATTACGTTCGCTTCGTCGCCCCGTATTCACGCGCGTTGATCGAGCGAATCCGCACCGCCAGCGTTCCTGTGATTCACTTTGGCACTGGCGCGTCAGGATTCTTTCGCGAACTGCACGCCGCCGGCGGCGACGTGATGGGCGTCGACTGGCGTATCAACATCGATCAAGCCTGGATGGACATCAGCTATCGTTCCGCTATCCAGGGCAATCTCGACCCGGCCGTGCTCTTCGCGCCGCTTCCCGAGCTGAAGATGCGCGTGCACGAACTGCTGAAGCGCACCGGCTCACGTCCCGGACATATTTTCAATCTCGGCCATGGCATCTTGCCCGAGACCCCGCCCGACAATGTACGCGCCGTAGTGGATTTCGTGCGCGAATTCAAGATGTAAGCCCGTGCGGCACAAGGCACTGATCATCGGCGGTGGGATCTCGGGTCTTTCGGCTGCGTATTATCTATCGAAAGCTGGCATCCGGCCGACACTTCTGGAGCGCAAACCGCGCGTCGGCGGCGTGATCCAAACGTCCGTCGAGCAGGGCTGCGTGCTCGAAGAAGGTCCCGACGGATTCATGGCCGCCAAACCTTGGGCCATGAACCTGATCCGCGAACTCGGGCTCGCCGATCAAGTGATCGGCTCAAACGACCATTCCCGCGTTACGTACATCGTCAAAAAAGGCAAGCTCGTTCGCATGCCCGAGGGGCTGATGATGATGGTCCCCACCAAAGTGCTGCCTCTCGTGGAAACACGGCTGTTGAGCTGGAGCGCCAAAATCCGCATGGGCCTCGAATTCTTCCGCCAACCGCCCGAGCGGCCGCAGCCGGATCGTTCCGTCTACGAATTTCTGCTCGACCATTACGGCCAGGAGTGCATCGATTATTTGGCCGAGCCCTTGCTCGCCGGTGTCTATGGCGGCGATCCGCGCGACATGAGCGTTAACAGCGTTCTGGCGCGTTTTGTCGACATCGAATCGAAGTATGGCAGCCTGACGCGCGGTGTTCTCGCCGCACCTCGTCCGAAAAGCGGCAGCTCATTCTTGCTGACGCTGAAAGGCGGCCTCGGGGATCTGATCGAAGCTTTACGCCCCAGCGCCGACGTGGTGCAAGCCGAGGTCGAAACCGTAGAGGCCACGGCCAGCGGATTCCGCGTTCGCGCGAACGGCGATTGGTTGGAATCCGAGCATGTTGTGGTTGCCACGCCGGCTGGAGACGCCGCACGTCTGGTGCAATCGATGCAGCCCGAGCTAGCGGGCCTACTCGCGGGCATTCCATATACAACCTCCATCACGCTCGCGCTCGGCTATCGCCAAGCTACGTTCGACCATCCGCTGCATGGCCACGGATTTTTGGTTCCCAAGAAAGAGCGCAAGCACATTCTGGGTTGCACCTGGGTGGGCAACAAGTTCGACCATCGCGTTCCTGGGAACATGGTGGTGCTGCGATGCTTCCTCGGCGGCGACTCCTTGGGTCTCAGCGACGAAGAGCTGGTGGATGCCGCGCGCTCCGATCTGCACAGCGTCATGGGACTCGAAGCCGAGCCCGTCTTTCATAACATCGCTCGCTGGCCTCACTCGATGGCGCAGTACACAGTTGGGCACGCGAAGCGCGTCGAGCGAATCGAAGAGCTCGTTGGATCGATTCCCGGCCTCTACTTGGCCGGCAACGCCTATCACGGGATCGGCATCCCGGATTGCGTGCGCATGGGTCAGGAAGCTGCCGCCAAGATCAGCGCCGTATGTACACCAGTGCCGCAGCCGGCGTAACCACAATGCGATCCACGTTGCTCGCCAGAGCAAACGGTTCGTCGATCTTAGCGTCGGGATAAAACGCCAACAGGAAATTCTGGACCAGAAAATCGAGCGTCGCGCCCGTTACGGCCAGCCCGCCGATTTCCACGCGAATGATGTGCACGGTGGCTTTGCCCTTCGAAGACTGAATGCTGGCTTGGGCCGTCACCAGCTTCTCACCTTGGATCAACTTCGCAACCAGCCAATTTGTTTCGACGCCCTCGGCGTGCCGCACCTTGACGAAGTCGATCAGCGCCGATGCCCTGGCCGTGCCGTTTCCCAATTCGAGCAGTGGTTGCCGAAAACCGTCATGGACAATCGTTGGCACCTTCATTCGTACCCAGGCGTTGAGTTCCGCGGGCGTAAAGCGGAACACGGTGCCCGGCTTGGCTTGTCCGCTCTCAATGAGATCGAGCCGCCGCGCGACGCTCGCCGCTAGTGAATCGGCCGCCTGAAGCGCCGCCGCGCTCGCCAGCACGAGGATCAAAGTTCGGCAACCCAATCTTCATGATAGGTCTTCCCGAGGGCCTGCTAAAATCGTCCCTGGAGGAGATTCAATGCGACTTACTCACTTAGCGCTTCTTGCGGCGACTGGAACTTTGTTATACGGAGCGAGCGACGCTCCCAAGCGGCTCGACGATTCCGCCGACATGCTGACCGAAATCATGTCCGCACCCGATAAAGGCATCCCTCAGGATCTGCTCGACAAGGCCCATTGTGTGGTGCTTGTTCCTGGCCTGAAGAAGGGCGCTTTCATCGTTGGCGCGAAGTACGGCAAAGGCTTCATGCTGTGCCGCAAAGCCAGCGGCGTGGGTTGGTCGGCTCCGGCGGCGATTCGCGTGGAAGGCGGAAGCTTCGGTTTCCAGATTGGCGGTTCGGAAACCGATGTCGTGATGCTGGTGAACAGCGAGCCCGGCGCGAAGAAACTGCTCGAGAGTAAATTTACTTTGGGCGCTGACGCGTCCGTCGCAGGCGGTCCCGTAGGCCGGACTTCAACCGCTGAAACCGATGCTCAACTGCATGCCGAGATTCTTACGTATTCTCGATCCCGCGGTGCATTCGCCGGCGTTTCGCTCGATGGCGCCACGCTCCGTCCGGACGACGACTGGAACCGGGATCTCTACGGTTCCGCCCTCACCAACAAAGAAATCGTGATGGGCGACACCAAGGCCCCGCCCGCGGCGCGCAAGCTGATCGCGACCCTCGACAAATACTCGAGCCGCAAGTAGCAGGCTCTTACTTCGCGAACATACTGCGAGTCGGCGCCGGCGGATCGGTGCCGCGAATGGCGCGCCACAGAATATCGTTCAGTTCGTCGTCATCGTTCAAATCTGCTTGGCTGAAATCGAGCCGGGCGGAGCGCGCGGCCGTTGCCGAACCCGCCGGATTGCGATCGTCCAAAGACACGCGCGGCTTCTCGGCTTGATAAGGCGCGGTCGATGCTTGCTGGGAAAAACTGGCAGTCATCGGCCGTGCGCCTGCGTCGAAATGCGTCATGGGATGCAAGTGCAGGATCAGCTCCATGGTGCGCAACACCGATGTCGTGTTGTACATGTTGCTGTCGATCGCGCCGGTGCGGGTGTAGGGCGAAATCAGAAACGCGGGCGAACGGTGCGAATCCACGTGGTCCGGGCCATTCTGTGCATCGTCTTCGAGAACAAAAATCGCGGTGCTGCCCCAGAATTTGCTGCGCGACACCGCTTCCACAATCATGCCCAGCGCGTAGTCGTTGTCGGCGAAAGCGGATAGCGGCGCGATCTTGCCTGGAGTCGTCCCCGAAGTATGATCGTTGCCCAGCCGCATGAAGATCAGCTGGGGCATTCGATTGGCGCTCTCGAACTGCGTGAGATCTTCGAGAAATGTTTGCGCCCGCTTCACATCTGGATAATCCAGATCGAAACTACGGTACTTCAGGTTCGTCACTTTCGCCAGAGCCGGATCTAGCACCTTGTCAATTTGAACGCCGTCCGCGCCGGGTTCGTCTTTGTTCTCCACCCAATAGCCGTAGTTGCGCATCGAGATCCCCGCCGCTTCGCCATTGGTCCACAGGTAGCCAGCCGGCGGATAGGCCGCCGGTTCCCCGCCCTCAAAGCTGTAATTGGGATTGCGTCCGGCGTAATTGGTGGGCCACATCTTCACCACGAAATCATTCGCGATCGCCGATGTCGACCAGTTGTGCCCATCGGCGCTGACGTCGCTATTCACGTAGAAGTTGTCGTACAGCACGAACTCGCGCGCCAGTTTGTGATGGTTGGGGCTGACGTTTTCCTTGAACAGGCACAGCGACGGATCGCTCTCGCCTTTTCCGAGATCGCCGAGTACCTGATCGTAAGTGCGGTTTTCTTTGACAATGTAAATCACATGCTGGATCGCCGCGGGAATGCCTGGGGGGATCGCGTCCAGCTTGGCATCAGTGTAGGGCGAATTGGATTTCACCTCGTCGGTGTAGCTTGCCAGTGAATCGTCCGTGAGCGCCGGAATGAACGACGCCGAACCCGTCTGGATGTGCGCGACGTATTGAATATCAACGTTGCGCTGTTTGACGGCCGGGCTCGGCCCCTTGGGATTCGGATAACTTTGCGAGCCTTTGCCGTTCAGCACTACAAAACGGCCGTCAGCCAGGGCCCGGGCTGCTGTTGGATACCAGCCGGTTGGAACGAATCCGAGCACCTGGCTGCGCGCCGCGGTTACGTCCACAACGGCTGCTGCGTTGGCATCCGAGCACACCACATACAAGCGATTTTGATCGGCACTCAGCGCCAGAGCGCTAGGCGTCATGCCGAGCGGATGATTCGGACTCGTGGAAATGTTGATGGTTTCAACCACGCGCAGGTCGCCGCCATCGGAGACACCCACAGAATAAACATTATTCGTATTCGCAGCCGAGACAAAGATACGAGCCTTAAATCCGGGCTGCTGATCTCCCTGTTCACCTTCTTCGGCGCGCGTGGCTCGGTCGCGCCAGACCATGTCGGTGGGATGCGCGCCCAACCGCAATGTCTGCAGCAGCGCACCATTGCTGGTTTGATGACGATACAGCGAACCGTCGGCCCAGCTCGTCACATAAAATGATTTGCCATCCAGGTTGAACAAAATCCGATACGGCCGCCGGCCGGTTTTGAAACGGTCGATCACGATGCCGGATTGCGGATTCACAACCACGATCGCGTCGTTGTACAGATCAGCCGCGTACAGCAGATGCCCATCGGGATCGATCGCGACGTCGCCAATGAAATCGTGCGCCGATCGCGCCGCGGCTTTGACGATTTCGAACGTACGCGTGGGCGCGAGTTTTCCGTTCTCATCCAACGAAAATTCAAAGACCGAAGCTTGCGATCCGCCGCCCACCCACAGCGTTTTTCCGTCTTTGGAAAGCGACATGCCGAGCCAGGCATCGGGCACCGGCGTGCGCCCGACTTCGTGACCGTCCTTGGTATCCAGCACGCTCAATGACGGCGGATTGTAGCCGCCATTCAACACGATAAGAAAGCGGCCGTCTTTGGAAAGCAGTGACGACATCGGCAATGTGTCGAGCGGAATCTGCACGCCCGCGGGCTTAACGCGCCAGCCGCTGTTCAACAGAAAGCCGCCGCCTGAGAGAGGGCCCACTTGTTCGCGTGGCGGGGGTTGCGACGACGACACGAGCGCCGCGGTAATTATGATCAATGCGCCGAAGATGACACGTGGTTGCATTTGGGAAAACCTCTGGTTTTTATTCAGAAAACCGCTGTGCGATCGGGAAGCGGCGTCCAATGCCAAACGCCTTGGTGGTTACTTTCAGGCCCGGGGCGGCCTGTTGACGCTTGTACTCGTTGCGGTCCACTTTGTTCACAATGTCCCGCACCAACATTACAGGCAGATGAAGCGCATCGGCGATCTGCTGCGGCGCCTCGTTGTTTTCGATGTAAAGACGAAGAATCTGGTCGAGAGTTTCGTAAGGCGGGAGCGAATCGGTGTCCTTCTGGTCAGGACGCAGTTCGGCCGAGGGTGGTTTGACAAACGTGTTCTCTGGAATCGCATTCGCGTGCCGTTTGTTGGCCACGCGCGCGAGCGAATAGACCAGCGTCTTTGGCACGTCGCTTATCACCGCGAGCCCACCGCACATGTCGCCGTAGAGCGTGCAATATCCAACCGCCAATTCGCTTTTGTTGCCGGTGGTGAGCACCAGCGCGCCCCATTTGTTCGAGAGCGCCATTAATGTGACGCCGCGCAGCCGCGATTGCAGGTTCTCTTCGGTGACGCCGATCGATCCCCCATCGAAGAGCGGCTCCAGCACATTGAAAAACGCGTCGTATTGGTTCTTGATCGGGATCAGCTCGAAACGAATGCCGAGGTTCTGCGCCAGATCCCGCGCGTCCGTGACGCTATGCTCGGACGAATACGGACCCGGCATTCCAACTCCGGTCACATTCTCCTTGCCCACCGCGTCCACCGCGACCGCCGCCGTCAGCGCCGAATCGATACCGCCGCTCAATCCGACCAGCACGCGCTCGAATCCGCACTTACGGATGTAATCGCGCGTTCCCATGGCCAGCGCCGCATAAACCGCCTCGCACTCATCAGACAAATTGTCGTGACGATCGCCCGTTAGAGTCTCGGTGTCCACCAGGACGAGATCTTCCGCGAACGAAGCAGCGCAGGCGATGATCTCGCCGTCGGGAGTCATAGCGAAACTGGTACCGTCGAACAGCAGTTGATCGTTGCCGCCCACCTGATTCACATAAATGATCGGCACACGAAAGTGCCGCGCCGTGGCGGTGAAGATTTCGGCCCGCTGCGCGCGTTTGCCCATGTGATACGGCGAGGCATTGATGCTGATCAGGATGCGCCCACCGGCCGAGACCAGCTCTTCCACCGGATCGCGGCTGTAGCGACGGCGCTCCCAATATTGCTTGTCGTTCCAAATGTCTTCGCAAATGGTGAGCGCGGAAACGGCGTCGCCCAGCGCTAGAGGCGATTGCCCGGTGGCCGGCTCGAAATAGCGGGCTTCGTCGAAAACGTCGTACGTCGGCAGCAGCATCTTATGCTGTCGAAACGCGATGCGGCCGCCTCGGAGTACAGCGGCGCTATTGTAAATCGGCAAGCCGGTGGAAGCGCCCGTGCGCGTCACCGTTCCGCAAATGATGCTCACATTCAGAGGTCCGGCGTCGGCGGCCAGACGCTCCAGATGCTGCTCCGTCCGATCGAGGAAGCTCTCTTTTTCGAGCAAATCGCGCGGGGGATAGCCGGTGAGACAAAGTTCCGGAAACACCACCACGCTCGCGCCCGCTTTGGCCGCGCGTTCTGAAAACTCCAGGATGCGTTTGGCGTTTCCGCAAAGATCGCCGACGGTGCTGTTGGTTTGTGCGAGGGCGATCTTCATTGGACCCCAATTGCAGGGGGAAACCCCATTCTAACGGGTCTGGGAATCGAGTTTCGTGTTGGGGACTCCTTTGTACTCGCCCGGGATCTGCGGCGGGAACACGTGAATGCGCGATTTGAATCGCCAGCCTTTGGGAGTGCGCACGTAAATATCCTGATACCCGCCGACGTGTCCGTCGAAATCCGCGTCGCCGCGCTTGCCCTGATCGCCTGGATAGACCAGGTACGATTTTCCGGTGGCGCCTTCGGCCGATGCCTCAATCACCAGATTCTCCGTGGTATGCGTTTGATGAGGCTGCTTGATCCGCGCGCAGGTCGGGCCGCCGGCCGCTTCCACCAGCTTTTGATGACCCTTGAATTCCAGGCCGTTCAATCCAACGACAAAAACGCCGTCGTCGGTGTACAGGTTGGCGTAGTCTTCGCCGTGATTGGTGCAATTGTCGAGCGCGAACGCGTACCGGTAGTTCAACTGCTGAATTTCCAAGTAATCGAGCGCAGTGAGCGGCTTCACCTTTTCTTGACCGAACACGGGTATAGTGATCGCTAAAACGGCAATCGCGAGATTGGTTTTCATTTGGCCTCCTAGGGCTGGCGGCGGAACAGCGATTCGTTCTTCAAGAGCTGCTCGAAACGCACGATGTCCTCATTGTTTTCGATGCACTCGTATTCGTGCAGGCGTTCGCCCGGGCGCAGCGAGAGGAATGTCGGCGCCGGGCTCCAGGTTTTCGTAAACGCCTTGGGATCGTCGATGGTAACTTCGTACGTGATAGTGTCGTAATCCACGCGTCTATAACGTTCGATGACATGTAGCGCCTCGGTGTGCAGCGTGGCGCCGCCCGCGCCCAGCCAAGTCTTGTCGTTAAACCCGATCACATCCACCACCAGCGTGTCGCCTTCCCAATGGGCCACCGAATCGCCCAGGAACGATGGATCTATATCGTCGGGGTGCTTACGCCCGTCGGTCGGAATCACGCGAAAGGCGTGAAATGTTTCGTACAGAAACGTGATCTCGTCCTTGGTCTGGATGATCTTGATGGGCAGCGGCTCATTGGTGATGCGCGGCACCCCCACCAGCAAACAGCGCGCCTGCGGATCGTCGATGTTCCTGCGATCGTGAAGTTCCTGGAGCTTGGGCAGCATCCAATCCTGGTAGGGCGGCTTCACTCGGCTAGGCACAACCGCGGCCGGTGCGGCTGCAACCGCTGTGTCACCGGGACGCGCTGCTTTGGCATTCTCAGTACCCACGGCGAACGCCAGACCGCTGGCGCCTCCGCCCTGCCAGATTCCCGACATGTCGGGCTTTCCTTCGGCTGTGCGCGGCACCGGCGGTTTCGTTGGAGCTGCCGGTTTGGCCGCTTCTTGAGCGCCCAGGGGCAAGACGATCGCGAGCGATGCAATTATCGTGATGCTTCGCATCGCCTCAGTTTATATCATCTGCTCAGTGTTTCGGGCTTAATGTTTCGCGCTGGCGATGGAGTTCACCGCCTGCCAGAAAAACTGCACGTGCTTGTACACCGCCGCTTCCAGAATCCGTTCCTGATCGCTATGCGGTCCGTAGCCCTTCGGAGCATCTTCTTCGTCCACCATCGCGCCCACGCCGTAGCATTGGACGCCCTTGGCCCGCAGAAACGCCATGTCGGTGGCGCCGGTGCTCATCACTGGAATCGTGATCACACCATAGATGCTCTTGTAAGCCGCTTCCACGGCGCGATAGGCATCGGAATCGAGCTTCGACGGCGCGGCGCCCGGGCGTTCATTCCGATGTTCCGGCACCACTTCCACGGCCGGATCGTTGATCACCTTGCGCATCGCGTCATAGAACGCGTCGATCTTCTCGTCGGGCAGCGCGCGGATGTCGAGCGTCGCCTCCGCCTCGGACGGAATCACGTTTACCTGATAGCCGCCCTGGATGATGTTGGGTGAAATTGACGTGTGCAGCATGGAATAGCTGATGGGATCGTGCTCGGCCAGATACTCGCGAATGGCCGGCGCCTTTTCTGAATCGAACAGCCCTTTGAATCGCGCCGCTTCTTCGGGTGTGCTGACAGTCGCCATTTTCTCGAAGTAGTAGCGCGTCGTGTCGTTGAACCGCATGGGCGGATCCCAGGCCGCTATGGTCTCCACTGCCTTCGCCAGATGCACGATGGCACTGGTTCTGAGCGGCCGCGAGCCATGCCCGGCGGGCCCGTGCGCCACCAGCTTCGCGCCCTTGGGCTGCTTTTCGGTCGTCTCCACCAGCGCATATTGCGCCTGGCCGTTCTTCAAACGCACGCCGCCGCTTTCGGCGAGGCAAAACTCGGCGTCGATGTCGCTCCAATGCTCGTTCACCAGGTACTCGATACCCGGCGGAGTATAGCCCTCTTCGCCCGCTTCGGACACGAAGATCACGTCGCGATCGAGCGGCGTGTTCTGCCGCTTCAACATCAGCATGGTCATCAGCGCGGCCAGCAGATCGCTCTTGTCGTCGAGAGTGCCGCGGCCATAGACGTAGCCGCCTTGCCGCGTGGCGCTGAAGGGCGGGAAGGTCCACTTGGCGGGATCGACGCGCACCACGTCGCTGTGGCCCATGATCAGCAGCGGCTTCTTGGAGCCATTGCCCTTCAGTCGCGCAATGATGTTGGCGCGCGCCGGGTCCTTGGCCACCATCATCAC
The DNA here is from genome assembly GCA_035486995.1 of Bryobacteraceae bacterium. Taxonomy (GTDB): domain Bacteria; phylum Acidobacteriota; class Terriglobia; order Bryobacterales; family Bryobacteraceae; genus Palsa-89. Next base: position 32,222 of record DATHMO010000168.1, on the reverse strand, counting down.
GGGAATGCCGTCGGCTTCGAGCGTCTTCTTGACGTACTCGGCCACACGAGTTTCGTTACCCGGCGGATCGCTGCTGTCAATCTGTACCAGCGCCTGAAAATGGCGCATGGCTTCATCGTTGATCTTGGACCAATCGGGTGTCTGCGCGCACACCGGCAGCGCCGCGCCGAGCACGGCGAACACGAAAAGGTTTCGCATCCGCTTAGTCTAGCGCACCAGCGCGGAGGCGCTTACTTTGTCAGACCAAAAGAACTCGCGAGCGTGGGCCCCGACTTTCCGCGCGGCAGCAAACTCGGTCCTGATGGAATGAAGATCTTGGCGACATTCGTATCTTGATCCACTACCAGGCCCAGGAAGCCGGACTGCATCTCGTCCCAATTCTGATCGCCCCAATGGATGTCCTTGGTGGGATCCGGATTGTACTTGTTGTTCAACGAATTGTCGTAATGGGCGATGGCGATCAGCCGAGTGCCCTTGGGCATTTGCAACGGTTTCTCGAGTTCGTACCCGACTTGCCAGTCGAAATTCCATTTGCCTTTGAATATTTCCTGCGTTTCGCCGGTCGGATAGACCGCGCGCAGTTCGTAATCCTTGCCACGCAGATGCATGTGGGGCTGAACATAGACGAGCTCAGCGTGGTCCACGCCGACGGTTACTTCGCTCACCACTTCGGCGTTCTCGTCGCCGGCAGGGATATTCAAATTGAACGCCGCGGGAGTTCCGGGCGACATCCAGTAGCGCCGCTTGGGCGGATTCTTGGCGAAGACGAGCGCGACTTTCGAGAGGTCGTCCTGTTCCGTTCCAACCGACGTGTAATGGATGTTGAACACGATGTCCGAGCCCTTGGGCACGAACTTGGCCGATTGGTCTACATCGAAGCGCTGCGCGCCCAGCCCGGGATTATATTTCCCAAGCAGGTCCGTGCCTTCCTTGGCGCCCGTCATCGCTTCCGAGCCTTCCTCGTAGGCCTCGCCGTACACGGCTTTGGCCATCCAGGTTGCACCCGGCGGCGTGACAATGGCGCGCATGTGATGCACCACTTTCGGATTTCCGGCGCGCATTTCGGCGGCCACCACCCACTTGTCCTCGGGGAAATTCACGTGCACCTTGATGTTCTGGTAGTTGATGGTGCCGGTGGCCTTCACGTGGAACGGCTTGGGCATTTCGATCACCATGTCGGGCTTGATCTGCCAGCCTTCGGGAAAAGTCAGCGGCGGCGGCGCGTCTTTGGCATCGCCCTCGGGCGCACCGTTGTTGGCCCACGCGACCAAGGTGTTGATCTCGGCAGGGCTCATGGTGCGGTCATTAGCGAAATGGCCGTATTCGGCGAACCATGGCGGCATCTTCTGGGTGACCACCGCAACCTTCATCGCCTTGGCCCACGGCCGCGCGTCTTTGTAGGTGATCAGTGACATCGGCGCTACTTCGCCGGGACGATGGCAGCCCTGGCAATTCTTCTGCAGGATGGGCAGAACATCTTTGTTGAACGTAGGCGCGGACGTCTCCGTCCCCGCGACGGCGGCCATCGCCATTGCCAGAGCAACCACAGAAATGCGCAGCATAAATCGAAACCCTCCTCGGGGTGAAACCACTGCCAGTATTATATTTTAGCGCTGCATGCAACGCAAACGCGGGCTGCCGGGGCCAGCCGGGGGCTACAATGGGACAAAACCGGCATCCCAAGGAGCCTTCGCGTGTCCAAGTTCATCATCGCGCCGCATATGCGGCTGCAGGAGTGGGTGGCTGAAGAAAAGGGCTATTTCGCCGCGGAAGGGCTCGAATATGAGTTCCGCGACGAGCTCATATCCCAGGATGGGAAACGGCATGACCTGGGCGATAAAGTTGGCGCCTACCAGACCTTCGAAAAAGGCCGCACCACTGCGGTGAGCTGCGCCTGCCATTGGACGGTGAACGTCGCCGCGTCCAACGGCCACGGAAAGCTCTACGCGGATGCGTACTCGGTGTCGCCGGCCGGTATTTTTGTTCCTCCAGACTCGGCCGTGCGCGAGCCCAAGGACCTGGCGGGCGTGCCAATCTCGGTGGGCTATCAATCGGGCAGCCACTACGCCACCATCCAGGCGCTGGAACAGTACATGCCGCTGGATACGATCAAACTTTCGTTCGCCGACGGCCTGCTCTTCAAACGCATGGAACTGCTGATCGACGGCCAGGTTCCGGCAGCCTCGCTGTTCAGCGGCCCTTACTATTTCCTGGAACAGTTGGGTTTTCGCAAGATCATCGACACCACGTTCATGATGGCGTCCATGATCACGGGCGATCCCGATCCGGAAGACCTGCGCAAATACTTCCGCGCGCTGCGGCTCGCCCAGCGGGATATCGATCTGCGGCCCGAACTCTACACGCACTACTACAAGAAGGAAATGCCGGAGCGCTTTCACTGGTCGATGGACACGCGCCGCTGGGGGCCGGGGGAGCGTATCGTATTTGAGCCGTACACGCGCCAGGTATTCGAACAGTCCTTCGAGTGGATCGCGCAGCACGACATTTTTCCTGAAGAACAAATGGGCGTGGCCAATTACCAAGGCGCCGTAGTGAGCCTGGCGGAGGCAGTTCCCTAGCGCCGTGCGCGCGTTGTTCCACGGCCGGCTCGCTGTTCTCGCCGCGCTGGCGATCCCGGCCTTAGCGGGAACCGTGCCGTCCTGGCGACTGGCGCGGAGCGACCACTTCGAGGTCTATACGCAAGCGAGCGGCGAGCGCGCGGCGGCCATCCTCCAACATTTCGAACAACTGCGACTCTTCTTTTTGCAGCAGGGTGGATGGAGAACCGCCGGCCCGCTTCCGGTGCGCGTGATCGTCTTCGCATCCGCCGAGGAATATCAGCCCTATCGCCTGCGAGCCAACGCGGACGCTTATTATGTCGGCTCGGACGATCGCAATTACATCGTCATGGCGGGGGCCGATCCTCGTGGCTTAGGCATCGCGGCGCATGAATACGCGCACCTGATTTTGCGGGCGTCCGATTTCGAGCTTCCTCCCTGGCTCAAAGAAGGTCTCGCGGAGCTCTACAGTACGCTGCGAATGGACGATCGCGGCGTCGCGCTCGGCGGACTGCTGCCCGGCCGCGTTCAAACTCTGCGTGGGCACACTTGGATGCCGTTGGCGGATCTGATGGCGATGTCCGACGCGTCGCTCCAACATCAAGAACGTGCGGCCATCGATTTGTTCTATGCCGAGAGCTGGGCGCTAGTGGAGATGCTAGCTCTGTCACCCGGCTACTCCGCGGGTTTCGAGCAACTCATCACAGGCCGGGGCGAGGGCCTCACGAAAATCTACGGGACACCGATGGAGCCGATCGAGCGCGATCTTCACGCGTGGGTGGTCCAGGGCGGAAAGGCAGCCATTGAGCTTCCGCCCGTACATTCCGAATTCATCGCGCCGGCGATCACTGATGTCTCGCCCCTCGCCTCGCGGCTGCTGCTGGCTCAGTTGCTTTTGGCTGCCGGAGAATTCGATCGCGCTGAAGTGCTTTTTTCCGCGCTCCGCCGCGAGGTCCCGGATTCCGCCGACGTATCCGCCGCGCTCGGCATGATCGCGCTGCACAGAGGCGATTCAGAAGGCGCACGGATTGCCTGGAAACGGGCCATCGACGAAGGCATCGCCGACGCGAAGCTGTGTTATCAATACGCGATTCTCGCCGATCAAGCGGGTCTGCCGCCGGACGATATCCGCGCGGCGCTCGAGCGAGCGATCGCGCTTCAGCCCAATTTCGACGACGCGCATTATCAATTGGCGTTGAGCGAAAAGAACGCCCGCCATTATGAAGCTGCGCTTGAACACTTCCGCGCCGTGCGCGTTGTGCCGGATGCGCGCGCGTTTGCTTATTGGCTGGCGTTGGCCGACACATTCAACGAACTGGGCCGGCCCGACGAAGCTCGTTCAGCCGCCCAGCATGCCGCCGAACACGCGACCACTGCCGCCGAACGCGCCCATGCAGACGAACAAGCCTACGTCGCCCAAACCGACCCCGACGTTCAATTCGCTCACGACGCCAATGGCCGCCTACAACTGGTGACCACGCGCAAGCCGCACGAGCAGTCGGATTGGAATCCGTTTATTGAGCCTGGCGACGACATGCGTCGCATCCAGGGCGAACTGCGCGCGGTCGATTGCGGCGACGTGACAACCATTCGGGTGGAAGCGGCCGGCCAGTTGATAGCGCTCGCGATTCCGGATCTGCAGCACGTTCAGATGCGCCATGCTCAGCCCGAGTTCGTTTGCGGTCCGCAACCCAAAACTCCGGTGATCGTCGACTACGCCCGGAAGCTCGGTGCGGCCGCCGAAGGTATCGTGCGCGGCATGGACTTCATTCCCCCAAGCGCTCCCTGACCGCATTGTATTCGCAGCCGAACAGTGCGATCACCGCCAGCAGATACATCCAAACGAGCAATGCAATCACCGCGCCGATGCTCCCGTACACCACGCTGTAGTTGGCGATGTGCCGCACATACAAAGCGAAACCGGAGGTTGCCAGCAGCCACAGCGCAGTCGCCAGAACCGCTCCCGGCCACACGCTCGAGAATTTCATCGCGCGGTTGGGCCCGGTGTAGTACATCAACCCGGTGACCAGCACCGTGGCCCCCAGCGCGACCACATAGCGCAGCAAGCCGAAGGCAAGAATCACGGACGTTCGCAGATCTTCCTCGGGCGCCAGGCCCAGCGACGCCAGCATCCAGCTCTCAATCCGCGCGCCAAACACGATCAGCGCGGACGAACCCACCGCCGGAGCCGCCGCGATGAATACCAGGAGAATCGCCACGCCGCGTTGCTTCACGAACGGCCGGCCGGATGGCAGGCGATAGGCGGCCTGGAATCCTTCCATCAGAGTCATCATCGCGCCCGACGCCGCAAAGACCGAAAGCAGAGTCGCCAGCAGAATGATCCAGGCCGAATCCTGGGTGCGAACTGTGAAGCGCGACCGGACCAAGTCCTCCGTGCCGGGCGGAATCACTTGGACCAAGAGTCTCGCAAACACGCGGGCCACGGCGCTCGCATTCACGCTTGCCAAAATCCCGCCGAGCGAAGCCAGCACCGGAAAAAACGATAACAGCGAAGAGTAGGCCGCTCCTTTGGCGATTCCAAATACATTGTTCTGATAGGTGGTGATGCAGGCCTGGTGAAACAATCCCCAAAAGCGCTGCACCGGGCCGGGGCGCTCCAGGTAGAGGCTGGGGGGAGTTGAGGTCATAAGTGGAACAGACGAAACCCGCGCTCGCGCTTAGGCGGTGACGGGCGCCGCGCTCGACGAACGGAATTGCTCAATCTCGGCGAGCTCTTCCACGCTCAGACGGAAATCCGCGGCTCCAATCACCCCGTCCACTTGTTTCGCCGAACGCATACCGACGATCGCACCGGTCACCGCCGGATGCCGCAGCGTCCATGCGATGGCGATTTCACCAGCCGTTTTGCCATGCCGGCGGCCGATGGTGGCCAACAGGCCCGCCAGCTCCAGGTTCCGCGTAAGGAGCGGCTCCTTGAAATTGGGGGTGCGTTTGCGAAAATCGTCTTCGGGCATCGCGGCTATGCGGTCGCGCGTCATGGCGCCCGTGAGCAGTCCCGATTTCATGGGCGAATAAACGATCACACCGATATTGTTCGTCTGCGCGTAGGGCAGAATCTCTTTCTCGATGTCCGGCGAAATAAGCGAATAGGGCGGCTGCAGCGATGTGATCGGCGCAATCGCCTGCGCGCGGCGCATCTGGTCCACATTAAAATTCGACACGCCAATATGCCGTACTTTGCCCTGCTCTTTCAGCTTGGCCATCATGGTCCAAGCCGCTTCCACCAGGTTGTCCGGCTCCGGCCAGTGGATCTGGTACAGATCGATCACATCCAGCTTCAGCCGTTGGAGGCTCTGTTCAACTTCTTTGCGGATCGATTCGGGTTCGATGGTGCGGTTGGGCTCGCGCCGCTCGTCCCAGACGATCCCGCACTTGGTGAACACCAATGGCTTATTCGAGCGGCCCTGCAGCGCCCGCGCCACCACTTCTTCGGAATGGCCCAAGCCGTAGATGGCCGCCGTGTCGATCCAATTGATCCCTTTGTCCAGCGCCGCATGGATCGCGGCAATCGATTCGTCGTCGTCCTGCGCGCCCCAGGCGAACTGCCAGCCCGCGCCGCCCATGGCCCACGCGCCCACGCCGAGCGGGGTGATTTCCAAATCGCTCGCGCCTAGCCTTCGCTTCTGCATTTGTCTATTTTGGCACTAACCCGGGGTTAGGCACCAAATCACGCGCCGCATGCCTGCTTGTTTCCGCTCCAGCGTTCCACTATCCCCAGCACCTCGCGGGCGTAAGCGCCCATGTCGATGGGCTTGTGGATGAACTCGCGGGCTCCGAGCGCCAGCACGCGTTCCTTTTCGACGGAATCCACCGACGAGCTGAACACGACCACCGGAATGTCCCAGCCCTGCCACCGTTCCAGCAGAGCCGGACCCGTGATGCAGGGAATGTTCAAATCCAGAATCACGAGTGATGGGTGGAAATATGCCCCGCTCAGCATAGTCAGTGCCTGCTCTCCATCCCGCGCAATATGCAGCTTCACCGGGACCCCCGATTCCACCAAAACCTGGCGAATTAACACGGTGTCACCCGCATTGTCCTCAACTAAAAGGATTTCCATGGCTTGCCTGAGGGAAGACAATCTTCCCTGCGTTTTGAGACTCGATTCGCAAGGGCATGTTTCATATTTCTTAGCGACCCCGGACCAGAGAGTTTCGTGGGGTCCGTGCACTACGTTGTTCCACGTGAAAAACCCTATGGTTGCGCCACTTGTGGCCCTGTCCGCGGGTATCGCTGTGTCCCGGCTTGTGTCTTTCGGGTTGCGCGATATCTCGTGGCTTTTGTTGCCCTTAGCGGGCCTCACGTTTCTCGCCTGCCGGATTTCGTCGCGATTAATCTGGTTGTGCGGCACCGCCATGCTACTGCTCTGCGGCATGCTGATCGAGACGCTGCGCCGGCCCGGGCTCCCGCCCACCATCGATGCCAGCGCCCATGAGAACGTGATTCTGGACGGCTGCGTGGTTTCCCCGCCGGCGTTTTATGAGGGCCGCGATCAATTCCTGCTCGAACTGGCCCCGCAAGCGCGCGCGCGGGTCAGCTTATCGATCCGCGATGGAGGAGAGCCGCCGGATTTGCGCTACGGGCAGTTTGTTGAACTGGAGGCTCGCGTCCGGCGTATCCGCAACTTCCAAAATCCAGGGGCCTTCGATTACGAAGCTTATTCCGCGCGCAGCCACATTTATTGGACCGCGTCCACCTCGGCGGGCAGTCTTGTCACCGTGAAACCGGGACGTTGCGGTTCACGATTTCTAGCGGCGATTTTCGGCCTTCGGACCGCCGCGCTGGGCCGTATCGAACGGCTTTACCCCGACAATCCTTATGCCATCGCGATGATGGAGGCTACGCTCATCGGCGAATCCACGCGCATGGAACGAATCTGGACCGATCACTTTCGCCGCACCGGTACCTATCACATGCTGGTGATCGACGGCCTCCACATCACCATATTGGCTTCGTTTTTGTTATTTCTCCTGCGGCTTTGCTTTCTTCCAGAGATGCCGGCGCTCGCGATCACAGCCTCCGGCGCCTGGCTCTATGCAATGGTCTCCGGTTGGAATGCTCCCGCCATGCGCGCCGCCGGCGGCTTCACGCTGTATGTCGCTGCCCGCTACTTTTACCGGCGCGGCCGATTAATGAATCTGCTGGCTGCTATCGCCATTGTTTACCTGCTGTGGGATCCGGGCCAACTGTTCGAGGCCGGTTTTCAGTTGTCGTTTCTGGCTGTCGCGGCGATCGGATTGTTCGCGAGACCCGTCCTGGAGTCGACGTCCGGGCCCTACAACCGGGCTCTCACGGGCATCAACGAACGGAGCCGCGATCCTCGTCTTCCGCCGCGCACCGCCCAATTCCGCCTCGAACTGCGGCTGCTGGCCGAGACGCTGAGCTGCTATGCGCCAATTCCTAAGGCTTGGGCCGCGCGCTCTCTTGCAGTGGCGGTGCGGATCGCAATTTTCGGATTTGATCTCGCTGTGATCTCCACGGCCATCCAGATCGGTCTCGCTCTGCCTATGGCCATTTACTTCCACCGCATCTCGCTCACGGGTCTTTCCGCGAACATTCTGGTTGTCCCGCTGCTCGCTCTGGTGGTCCCCCTCGGCTTCCTCGCCGTCTTCACCATGTGGCGTATTCCCGCTATCATTGCAGGCTGGCTATTGCACGCGGGCGAAGCGGTGGCCAGTTGGCATACGCATCTCGAACCGGATTGGCGGGTACTCGCGCCTCCGCTATGGCTGGGCATTCTTTTCACGGCAGCGCTGCTCCTGTTGGCTTTCGCTCTACGGCGCGCCTCGCGGGCCGGGTCCTCAATCGCACTCGGCACAGTGCTGGCGCTCTTCGTCCTCATTTTCTGGCATCCCTTCCCACCTTCGCTGCACCCAGGCGAACTCGAGCTTACGGCCATCGATGTCGGGCAAGGCGACAGTCTGCTGATGGTTTTTCCCGATTCAAAGCTGCTGCTCGTCGATGGCGGGGGCATCCTGGCATTCGGACATCGCGCCGCTACGACACGCATCGACATCGGCGAGGATGTGGTGTCGCCTTACCTCTGGAGCCGGTCTATCCGCAAGCTTGATGCCGTCGCGCTTACCCACGCGCATGACGATCACGCGGCCGGTTTGCCTGCGGTCATCGAAAACTTCCATCCGTCGGAACTGTGGACGGGCGCCATGGTCCCGAGCGCCGCATGGTCGGCCGTACGCGACAAAGCCCGCGCGGAAAACGTCAGCATCAAAGCGCTCACCGCTGGACAGAGCTTCGATTTTGGCGGCGCGCACATCGAGGTTATTTCGCCGCCCGCCGACTATCTTCCCGGCGACAGCCCAACCAACAACGATTCGCTCGCGATCCGCGTAACCTTCGGGTATCGTTCCCTGCTCCTCACCGGTGACATGGAAAAGCCCATGGAGCGTAGCGCGCTGGCGGGCGGCGAGCCCCTACGCGCCGACATCCTCAAGGTTGGGCACCACGGCAGCAATACATCCAGCATCGATCCGTTTCTGGACGCTGTATCGCCCGCTTACGCTGTAATTTCCGATGGATTCGAGAATACCTTCCATCATCCCCATCCACTGGTGTTGGAGCGGCTGGCGGCTCATCACGCGAGCGTTCTGCGGACCGACCAGGATGGTCTCGTCACCCTGCGCACCGATGGCCGGCGCATTTCGGTCGAAACCTTTCGGATGAAACAAGCATCCGAACGAGTGTATCGGGTCCCATCGACTTGGATGCCCTTATTTTGACCCGCGACTTGCCGAGCCGCGACCGTGGGGGAGCCGGTATTGCTACTATAAAAGCACCCGAGGTTTTAACTACCTTTATGTCATCGCCCCGCTGGCTCCTGGGCTCGGTTCTTCTCTTGATCGCTAGTCCGGCTTTTGTCGCGGCTCAGTCGGAAGCCGACGTCAACGCAAGCCTCAAAAAGTTCACGCAGGTTTACGAGGCTGTGGAGAGCAACTTCGCCGATCACCTGGACGCGGACAATACCGTATTCAAGGGCGCGATCCCGAACATGCTGCGGTCGCTCGATCCGCATTCGAACTTCTTCGATCCCAAGGCCTACCAACTGATGCGTGAGGGCCAATCCGGCCATTACTTCGGTGTCGGAATGTACGTCGGGTCGCCCGAGGGTAAGGTGATCGTGATGTATCCGTTCTTCAACTCGCCGGCGTATCGCGCGGGTTTGCGGCCCGCCGATCAGATCATCGGCGTCGACGACACCAACACGGAGCGCTCCACGGTTTCCCAAGTCTCGGGAATGCTGAAAGGTCCCAAGGGAACGCCGGTCACGATAACGGTGCGCCGCGCCGGCCATTCTGAGCCGATGCACTTTTCGCTCGTTCGCGACAACGTCCCCCGCGGCAGCGTGGACTCGTTCTGGCTGCGTCCTGGAATCGCATACATGCGGCTGGAAGCGTTCAATGAAACCACCAGCCATGAAGTGGACCAGGCGCTGGCGCGCTTTCCCGAAGCCAATATCGACGGTCTGGTTCTCGATCTGCGCGACAATCCCGGTGGCCTGGTGCAGGAGGCCGTGAATGTGGCGGACCGCTTTGTGCGCAAGGGCCAGCTCATCGTGTCGCATCATGGACGCGCATCGGCTGAGACCAAATTCATCGCCAAGCACGGCGAGCGCGGGCGCGAGTTTCCCATCGTGGTGTTAGTGAATCGCGGAACCGCTTCGGCCGCTGAAATCCTGACCGGAGCGCTGCAGGATCACGACCGGGCATGGGTTGTGGGCGAAAGCACTTTCGGCAAGGGGTTGGTTCAGGCGCCCTTCCCGCTTTCCGGCAACAGCGCACTGCTGCTCACCATCGCGAAATACTACACTCCAAGCGGCCGCCTCATCCAGCGCGACTACGAACACCAGGGTCTGTTTGAGTATCTGAGCCGCAGCGAGGACGGCAAGGTCAACGCCAGCGACATGAAGAAGACCGACAGCGGCCGTATTGTCTACGGCGGCGACGGGATCCGGCCCGACGAGAAATACGACACGCCCAAGCTGACGGCGCTCGAAGCTACGCTCAGCGATAATCTGGTGTTCTTCTTCTACGCACCCCAGTTTTTTTCGCACCGCACCACGCCGCTGCCTAAGGATTGGACCGCCGACTCGCAAACGCTCGAGGACTTCCGTGAATTTGCAGTCAAGCGCGGCGTTCCGTTCCTCAAAGCCGACTTCTTCCGCGATCAGTCCTGGATTCGCGAACGGCTGCGCGAGGAGCTGTTCATCACCGCTTTCAGCAAGGAAGATTCCGACCGTTTGGCGTTCCAGAACGATCCGGAAGTCGCCAAAGGGTACGGCTCGCTCCCCGCTTCCAAGGCCATGCTCGATCGGGCTCACGAGATCGTGAGTTCGAAAAAAGTCGCCTCCAACGAGCCCGTGCAGTAACCCTGACCGTGCGCTTGGGCCCGTTGCCCTGCGCTAAAGTGAAGAATTGGCCGGAGGTGACCGCATGAATAGACTCGCACTCGCGCTACTGGCGGCCTCTTTTCCGCTCATTGGGGCCGACGCGCCACTTCCCAGCGTCCAAGCCGTGATGGATCATTTCATTGCAGCCACCGGCGGGCGCGCAGCGTGGGAGGCCCGGCACAACACGGTGCAGCACGCTACTATCGAAGTTTCGAAGGTGGGCATCAAAGGCACATCCACCATCTACCAGGCCGCTCCGGACAAATATCTCGATATCACCGAGCTCTCGGGTGTGGGAAATGTGGCGGCGGGAAGTAATGGTGACGTCGCATGGGAGAATTCGGCGCTGCAGGGACCGCGCGTCAAGCAGGGTGTCGAAAAGGCTGACGCGTTCCGCGAGGGCTTCTTTAATGGCGACCTGTATTGGCAGAAGCTGTACGCGAAAGCCGAGAACACCGGCGTGGAAACCGTCGCCGGCCACGAATGCTATAAGGTGGTGTTCACACCGAAGGAAGGCAACCCGGTGACCGAGTTTTATGACAAGACTTCGGGTCTGCTGTTGAGAACGACGACCACCGTGAGCTCGCAGCTGGGTGATATTCCGGCCGAAATCCTGTATGACGATTATCAAAAGGACGCGGGCGTTCTGTCGCCGCACCATTTGGTCAACAAAGCGGCGCAGCAGGAATTCGTGATCCAGATTCAGAGCGTGGAAACGAATGTCGATTTGCCCAAGGACCGCTTCGATCTGCCGCCCGAAGTTCAGGCGCTGGTGAAGAAGCCAGCGGCGGTAAACGTCCAGCCGAGCGTGTCGCCCGGTGGCAGCAAGCTCACCATCTATATGGCTGGCAATCCCGTGGCGACCGAAAACTATAGCGTCGCCAGATCAAGTGATGGCGGCGTCGACATCGATGGCTCGGGCTCCGCCAACCTCGGTCCTATGAAGATCGACATCGAAAAATTTGAAGTGCTCACCAACGCGAAGTTTGAGCCCGTGGAAGCTACGGCGAAATCCAAGCTAGGCGCGATTCAGATGAACGTGCATACAACCTTTGCGGGCGGCCAAGCCAAGAACGAGATCGATACCGGCCAGGGTCCGCAAACCAAGGATCTGCCCGTTTCCGCCGGCGCTGTCGTCGTCAACAACAATCTCCCGCTCTATCCTTGGACGCTGCTTGTCATGCGCGCTAGCTTCGACACTCGGGAGCCGCAGCAGATTCCCGTCTACATTCTCAATCAGGCGGAAGTGGCGGCTAGCGTGGTTTTCAAGGGCAAAGAAACCGTACAATTCGCCGGCCGGACGGCCGACCTGAATCACTTGACCATCAGTGGAACTCCGCCGCAGGGTCCGCCGATCAGCGCCGATTTCTGGGTCGACGACAGCCGCAAGATCATCAAGATGGCAGTGCCGTCGCAAGGCGTGGAAGCGTACCAAGAAGGTTTTGAGCCGAAAGTTCCCGTTGCTGGCGCTCAACCGCCCGCCCCGAAAGGATAGCCGACCAAAAAGTAATCAATGGGAAAGAGTGGTTCATGAGCTCGCCCGAGACTCCCCCGAACACTACATCCGCCGCGGTGGAAAGCTACTTATCCGCGATTCTCGATATCGCCGAAGCCATGGACGCGATTTCGCCCGAGATCAGCGCTCCCTATCGTGAACGATTGACGCGGTTGCATGCGGGGCTAGCTTCGAGCGCTAATTCCCAATCTCTCGATGACAGCCGCCAGGCGCTGCACGAGATCCTGTGCGACTTTTCGGGCAAGGCCCGCCACAACAATCAGGCCTTGGCTCGCGACCTGAATCAGACCCTCGACATGATGGCGCGCACCGAGGATTCGCGTACCGTGCGCAGCGTCCAGTATGTGGAACGCCTGGTGGATTTCGCCGATCAAGTGGAAGCCGCGCTCCGCTCGGGCGACCTATCGCATCTCACCGTCCAAACCTCGGAGTTGCGTGGATTCGCTGAATCCATCGAGCTCGACACCCACGACGCTTTCGCCCGCTTGCGGGAGAAGATGACCGAAATTCAGCACCGCTTGCACGAGGCCGAGCTGCTTGCGACGCTCGATCCGCTTACGGGCGTGGCCAACCGCCGGGAACTGGATCGCGAACTCGCCGCGCGCGTCGAGGCCCAACACGAATTTTGCGTGCTGCTATTCGATCTCGACGGGTTCAAGGAGGTCAACGATCAACACGGCCACCTGTGCGGCGACGAGGTTTTGAAGCAACTGGCGGCCCGGCTCAGCGGTCAGGTGCGCGCGCGCGATTTTGTCTGCCGCTGGGGTGGTGACGAGTTCGTCGCCATTCTGGCCTGTGCGCAGGACCATGCCGAAACTCGTTCGCGCCAGATCGCCACTCGCCTGAACGGGCCCTACCGCATCACCGGCGAAGGGCACGAAATCCACGTCGATGTCGCGGTTTCCGTGGGCTTGGCTCAATATGTGCCCGGTGAATCGCTCGCGCATTTGTTTCGCCGCGTCGACGAGTCCATGTACCGCCACAAGGATACCGCCGCCTCCGGCTAGCTCCGCCGGTCACTTTGTACTAACTTGAATTGGGGAAGTTGAACTGGAGGAACCGCCCACGGTGGATACGCTGACCAATGCCGGTGTGCTCATAACTGGAGCCGGGCGAGGTATCGGAAAACGTTTGGCGCTCGGGTTCGCGACCGCCGGGAATCGCGTCGCGCTGCTTGCGCGCAGCAAGGCTGAGCTGGACCTGGCGCATCTGGAAATCGAACACGCCGGAGGCAACGCCCTTCGCATCCGCGCCGACGTTACCGACTTCGAACAAGTGAACGCCGCGGTGGATCGCATGCGCGTGCACTACGGCGAGGTACAGGTTTTGATCTGCGCCGCGGCGATTCCGGGTCCCATCGGACCATTTGTGGATCAATCGCCGAAGGCCTGGGCCGACACCATCCACACCAATTTGCTCGGCGTGATGAACGCCTGCAAAGCCGTGCTCCCGCACATGATCGCGCGCCGCGCCGGAAAGATCATCGTGCTGAGCGGCCCCGGCGCAACTACCGCGCGCCCGAATCTATCGGCCTACGCGGCATCGAAGGCGGCCGTGGTTCGATTGGTGGAAACGATCGCCGAGGAAAATCGCGAGCACAACGTGCAGATCAACAGCATGGGCCCCGGCGGAACGTACACGCATATGACGGACGAAATCCTGCGGGCCGGCGAACGGGCGGGATGGAAAGAAACCGAAGAGGCGCTGGAGATTCGACAGACCGGGGGCGTCGCTCCAGAAAAACAGATTCAGTTGGCGCTGTTTTTGGCGTCCGAGCAATCGAACCACATCAGCGGGAAGCTGATTCATGCGTCCGATGATTGGAAAAGGCTGCGGTCGGAAAATATTCATCCAGAGGCTTATACGCTGCGGCGAACGCAGAAAGTAACTGGTTAGCCGCCGATAAACGCAGATGAACGCCGATCAAAATTCACAGACGATCCGCTTCCACTCAACCTTGGGCTTTTGGAAATTGATGAGAAGGCATAACGTCATGCCAGAAGCACGCAAATAGTTAAGGCATTGTGCGGTATGTTCATTTGCCAGACGTTCCACACACTTGAGCTCAATTACCAACACATCCTCGACTAGGATGTCTACAAAATAATCACCAACCCGCCGACCCTTGTAGGTTACGCTGAAGGAAGCTTGAGCTGCGGAACGAATGCCGCGAATAGCTAGTTCGAGGACTAGAGCTCTTTCGTAAACCTTTTCTAAGAACCCCGCTCCCAATGTATTGGCAACGTCAAAGGCTGCGCCGATCACCCTTTCACTCAAAGAATCTAAATATTCGCGTTCATCGGCGTTCATCGGCGGCTAATTCATTTGTGCCGCTTTCATCGCAGACTTCTCTCTTCAGTTGCCCACAGGCCGCGTAGATATCCCTTCCCCGCGGCTTCCTCACAAAGCACGGCATCGCGCGACGCACGATCGCCTGGAACGATTGCACTCGCTCTGGGTCCGGCGTCTCAAACGCAATCCCCGGCCCGGGATTCAACGCGATCAGATTCACCTTCGCGTTCAAATGCGCCAGCAACTTGACGACTCTTCGTGCGTCGGCATCCGTATCGTTCACGCCCTTTAGCAGCACGTACTCGAACGTCAGCTTCTCCCACGGCCGCAGCGGATACGCCTTGCACGCGGCCAGCAAATCCTTCAGCGAATATTTGCGCGTGATCGGCATCAACTCGCGCCGCTGCTCTTCGCTCGATGCATTGAGCGAAATAGCCAGCTTCGGGCGCACCGGCTCGCGACCCAACTCAGCGATCTTGGGAACGATGCCCGCCGTCGATAGCGTAATGCGCCGCGGCGAAATTCCGATCCCCGCCGGATCGGTCAAGAGCCGAGTCGCTTTGATCACGTTGGGCAAATTCAACAGCGGCTCGCCCATCCCCATCATCACGATGTTCAGCCGATCGCTTTCGGTCGAGATCTTATGCGCGCGCATCACGAACAGCACTTGACCGACGATTTCGCCCGCGGTCAGATTGCGTTCGAGACCCATCAGCGCCGTTAGGCAGAACTGGCAATTCACCGGACAGCCCACCTGGCTCGAGATACAAATCGTGTCTCTATTTCTGTCGTGGGCCTCTTCCGGCATCAGAACCGCCTCAACGGTCCGATCATCCTGTAGTTTCAACAGATAGCGCCGGGTGCCGTCTTTGGACTGATATTCAGCCGCTTCCTCTGGCAAACCCACCGCGATCTTCGAAGCCAATTCTTTTCTTAGATTTAGCGGCAGACTCGTGATCTGGACCAGTTCCGCGACCTTTTGCCGGTAGACGGCGTCGTATACCTGTTGGGCGCGAAACGAGGGTTGGTCCTGTCCCAGGGTTTCTTGTAGATCCCGAAGTTCAAGGCCTACAATAGCTTGCGTCACTTTTCCTAGTATACCGCGCCGGGTCCGGGAGGGAAGTAACAAAAGCGCGATAAGATAGAAGTGCAGGTAAAAATGGCTGGCGCAGTTCAAACTCTCCGCGATATCGAAGCAACAACCCTGAAGAACGGGGTGCGTGTCATTAGTGAGGAGATGCCTCACGTGCGGAGCGTCTCGCTCGGTGTCTGGATCAAGACCGGTTCGCGCCGCGAAACTTCCACCGAGAACGGCATCTCGCATTTCATCGAGCACATGCTCTTCAAGGGCACCAAGAATCGCTCGGCGGAGGAAATCGCGCGGTCGGTGGATTCCATCGGCGGCGGCCTTGACGCGTTCACCGCCAAGGAAATGGTGAGTTACAACACCAAAGTTTTGGACGAGCATCTGCCGCTCGCGTTCGATGTTCTGGCCGACATGGTGCGCAACCCGCTATTTCGCGAAGCCGACATCGAGAAGGAAAAGGGCGTCATCCTCGAAGAGCTGAAGATGGAGGTAGATAATCCCGAATACCTTTTGCACGATATCTTCTCCAGCAATTTCTACAAAGACCATCCGCTCGGGAAGCCCATCATCGGCACCAAGGACACGGTTCGCGCCTTCGACCGCGCGATGATCGACGATTATTACCAGCGCTATTATTCGCCGTCCAATATTCTGATCACCGCCGCCGGCAATTTGAATCACGAGCGCCTGGTGGATCTCGCGCGCCAATATTTTGAGGATCTGCGAGTAAACGGAACGCTCGCGCCCGATGTTCCGCCGGTGCCGCACGCGCGCCTGGTTTTCCGCGATAAAAAATCGCTCGAGCAGACGCACCTGTATATGGGCGTGCCGGCCTATCCGTTCTCGCACGAGCTGCGCTTCGCGTGTTATGCGTTGAACACCATCCTTGGCGGCGGCATGAGTTCGCGTTTGTTCCAGAATATTCGTGAGAAACAAGGCTTGGCGTACGCAGTGTATTCGGAACTGTCGATGTATCACGACACCGGCTGCATGGCCATCTACGCCGGCACGGCTGTCGAAACCGCGGGCCAGGTGATTCAATCCATCGTGAAAGAGCTGCGCGAGATCAAGGAAAATCTGGTTCCAGCCGAAGAGCTGCGGCGCGCCAAGGACAATCTCAAAGGATCGTTTATGCTCGGCCTGGAATCCACGTCCAGCCGCATGAGCAATCTGGCGCGGCAGGAGCTGCATTTCCAGCGCTTCTTCACGCTGGATGAAATGATCGAGCGAATCGAAGGCGTGACGGCCGAACAGATTCGCGACATCGCGGGCGAATTCTTCCATTCCAAGAACATCACGCTCGCCGTGCTTGGCAACCTGGGCGACTTCCGTATCAAACGCGAGGATCTCGACTGCTAACTTCCACTGCGGTTAAATTGGCGCGAGCAACGCTGCTCTTTTGCGTCTTTACCGCGTCCCTGTTTTCTCTTGACCTGAAATCGCTCAAGCCGCAAGGCTATGTCAGCGACTTCGCCAACGTCCTCGAACCCCAATCCCGTGCGCAACTGGAAGCCTACTGCGGACAAGTGGAACAAACTACGGGCGCGCAAATAGCGATCGTGACCATCAAGTCGCTCGATAACGAGCCGATCGAAGACGTCACCAACACGCTCTTCCGCCAATGGGGCGTCGGCAAGAAGGGCAAGGACGAGGGGATCATGTTCCTGCTCGCCATTCAGGATCATCGCGATCGCATCGAGGTCGGCTACGGGCTGGAGCCGATCCTTCCCGACGGATTTGACGGCAGCATTACCCGCTCAATTCAGCCGTTGCTGCGCCAGGGCGCGTATGGCCAGGCGATTATCTCCGGGGCGGTGCGGATCGGTTCCGCGATCGCTCAAGCGAAAGGTGTCGCTCCCGAGGCCGGCGCTCCTCCGCGCTCGCGCGATCGCATGGTGAGCACGCGCCATAGCATCCCGTTGCCGGTGATCATCATCGGCATTGTGGTTCTGCTCTTGCTGTTTCGCGGCGGTGGCGGCGGTATCGGCGGATTCTTGGCCGGGATGTTTCTGGGTAACCTATTAGGCGGAGACCGGCGCGGTGGTGGTGACTGGGGTGGTGGCGGCTTCGGCGGCGGTGGTGGCGGCGGCGGGGGCTTCGGCGGATTTGGCGGAGGAGATTCGGGCGGCGGCGGTGCGTCTGGAAGCTGGTAACTAAACCATGGAAGATAAACTCCAGGAACTTGTGGATCGTCTCAAACACGCACAGAACGATCGTCTGCGGTCGGTGGTTTTGTATGGTTCCGCGGCCGCCGGCGAACACAAAGAGCATTTCTCCGATCTCAACGTTCTGTGTGTGCTCACACAGGTGACGCCCGCCGAACTGGCCGATTCCGAGCCGATTTTCAAATGGTGGCGCGAGCAAGGCAATCCGGCCCCGCTGCTCCTGAGCGAAGAAGAGTTGCGCACGTCCACCGATTGTTTCCCCATCGAATTTCACGACATGCAGGAGCGGCGTCGCGTCCTCTTCGGCACCGATGTTATCCAGGATCTGCGGATCGAGAAGACGTTTTATCGCGCGCAAGTGGAGATGGAGCTGCGAACCAAGCTTCTGCGCCTACGGCAAAAGGCCGCCGAAATACTTCCAGAGAAGCCAGCCCTGCTGCGACTAATGATCGACTCGGTGCCTAGTTTCCTGGTGCTCGCGCGGCATGCGCTGCTGGTTTCAGGAATGACCTGCGGCTGGCGCAAGCGCGAAACCGCCCGCCACCTGCCCGACATCGGAGTCGATGAAACTCCCTTCGATACGCTGCTCGACTTGCGCGATCAAAGCAAGCTCGCCAAAGATGTAGATCCCGACGCTCTTTTCGCCGCTTATCTTCGTGGGATCGAAGCGCTGGTGCATCACGTAGATCAGATAGAGAAATGACCCGGATCGAGAAATGAGGAACGTATGAAAATTGCGTTGGTTGTCATCGGAGTGCTGGTTTTGGGTGCCTTGGGAGTCTTCGGTTGGGCCATGGGCTCGAAGAACACGTTGGTCACCGAGCGCGAAGCCGTGAACGCCGCTTTTGCGCAGGTTGACGTCGCGCTGCAGCGCCGCGCCGATCTGATCCCGAATCTTGTGGAGACCGTCAAAGGTTTCGCGAAACAGGAACAGGCCGTGATAAAGGAAGTCACCGACGCCCGCGCAGCTTTGGGTGGAGCCCGCACGCCGGCGGAAAAGATCCAGGCCAACGGGCAATTGGATGGCGCTCTCAGCCGCCTGCTGGTGGTGGTGGAAAATTATCCGCAGTTGAAGTCCAACGAAAATTTCCTGCGCTTGCAGGATGAACTGGCCGGCACCGAGAACCGCATTGCCGTCGAGCGCCGCAAGTACAACGAGACCGTGCAGCGTTACAACACCGATATCGAGCTATTCCCCAACAACATCGCCGCATCTATGTTCGGCTTCCAGCGTAACGACGCTTACTTCAAGACCGATCCGGGCGCGCGCAACGCCCCCAAGGTTGCGTTCTAAGTCGCGTTCTAAATAACCGGTGGCACTCAACGTGCCCGTGATTTCTGGCGTGAGACACCTCTCGCTTGTTACCGTGCTGCTGTGCGCGGGCCTCGCCGCCTGCAATAAGACGCAAGATCAGGCTCAAAATCAGGCTCCCGGAGCGGCGACGGACGCCCCTGCCGGCGATCCCGCCAACGCCAACCTTGCGTCGGCCGACCAGTCCGCCGCTCCAAGCGACCAGCCAGCCGCCGCGCCGGATTACGATCAGGATTCCTCCGGCGATCAAGCGGTACAAGCGCCAGACCCTCCGCCGCCTCTTCCCGATTACAGCCAACCTCCGGCTCCCGGTGACAACTATATGTGGACGCCTGGTTACTGGAGCTACGCAAGTTCCGGTTATTACTGGGTTCCTGGTGCGTGGGTGCTGGCCCCTTACGTGGGCGCGCTGTGGACGCCTCCGTATTGGGGTTTCGATAATGGCGATTACCATTGGCACGCGGGCTATTGGGGTCCGCACATCGGCTACTATGGCGGCATTAACTACGGCTTCGGATATACGGGTCGCGGCTATCAGGGCGCGTACTGGAACCACGACAGTGTTTACTACAACACCTCGGTCACGAATGTAAACACTACGGTCGTTCACAATGTCTACAAATATTCGGTGTCGAACGATCACGGCAGCCGCACCAGTTATAACGGTGGGCGTGGTGGAATCGACGCGCGGCCTACGCCGCAGGAATTGGCTGTCGTGCATGACCGGCGCACCCCTCCGGTAGCGGCGCAGATCCAGCATGCGCATCAGGCGTCTGCGAATCCGGCGCAATTTGCTCCCAAGGGAGGCGGTGGGCATCCGGCGGCGCTGGTGGCTGAGCGCCCGATCGAAACTCCCTACCACGCACCAGCGGCGCGTCCCCCGGCTGCTCCGGAGCGACCCGCGGCGGTGAGCGCGCGTCCTGAGCCACAAAATCGCCCCGAGCCGAGGGCTCAAGCTGCGCCGCCGCGTCCAGAAGCACCAGCTGCGCAGGCGCGACCAGAAGCGCGACCCGCACCCCAGGCGCGTCCAGAAGAGAGGCCAACACCGCAAGCTCGTCCGGCAGCGAAACCAGCGCCGGAAGCTCGGCCAGAGGCCCGTCCGGCGGCAAAACCAGCGCCGGAAGCTCGGCCAGAGGCTCGTCCCGCGCCAAAACCAGCGCCGGAAGCCCGGCCAGAAGCTCGTCCGGCAGCGAAACCAGCAGCGCCGCGACCCGCGCCCCAAGCTCGTCCCCAACCCAAGCCGAAGGAAGAACGAAAGGAACAGTAGCGGGTAAGAATTACCGCGTGCGCTTCCGACCCGCGCTAAAATGTAATTGCCGCGTCTGAAATTTTTCGGGAGTTTACTCAGATGCGACAGCTTTTCTTTTCTTTCCTCTTGAGCGGACTCACTTGTCTCGCCCAATCCAGCAATCCCGTGCTTCTAAGCGCGGGAAATGTAAATCCATTTCCCCTTTCCGTCGCGCCAGGCCAGGTGCTCACCTTATTCGTGCAAACGGGCACAATACTCGCCCCGGTTACGCCGTCGGATGTGTCGGCGGTTTTTACCGCCGGGGGAACAAATCAAACTATGCCCGTCCTCCAGGTCGGCCAGGCAAGCACCGGCTGCAACGGGACCTCGATGGCTCCGTGTCCCCAAGTATTAGCCGTCACCGTGCAAATTCCTTTCGGAATCCCAGTCTTTTGTCCGCTCTGCGCGACGGCTTTTGTAATCGCCGAGAGCATCGCGGTCTCGGTGAGCGGCGTGGCCACAACGAATGTTATGGTACAAGCGTTTCAGGATCAGGTGCACTTTCTGACTTCGTGCGACGTCATCATGGCCGGCCCCAGCTCGCCAGCGCCAGTGAACGGCGGGCTGCCTTGCACTGCCATCGTCACGCACGCGAATGGAACGACGGTGTCCGCCATTGCTCCTGCGACGGCCGGCGAGGAACTGGTGGCTTATGCTACTGGACTCGGCCAGACGAATCCCGCGCTCACCACCGGCCAGCCTCCAGCCGCCAGCAGCCCCACGCTTACGACATTCACCATCGACTATAACTATCGCGTCAATGCGCTGGCGACGCAGCCAGGAACGGTCGACTCGGGGAATGCTACTCCGTTGTTCACAGGCGCCACTAAAGGCTATGTGGGCCTCTATCAAATCAACTTCATCGTGCCGCCGCCTCCGCCGCTCTTGCAGCCTTGCGTGAATTCCGCCACGGCCGTCATCACTGCCGGCATCGCAGTTCAATCCAATCTGACTGTGAGCATCGGTTCACCTTTTTCGTTCGCCGGGGCGGGCATTTGCGTACGGCCGACCGTCGGTGACGACAATACTGAATAGATGCCTAAACGTCTCCTGCTGATCGGCGCTACGACCGGTTATCAGACCCGCGTGTTCGCCGAAGCAGCGGAGCGCCTGGGTTACGAATTGGTTCTCGCCACCGATCGCTGCCATGTGCTGGATGATCCGTGGGGCGATCGCGCCATCCCGCTGCGTTTCGAAGATCCGGCCGGCGCGGCTGAAACCATCGCAGCTCAAGCGCGCGTCGACGGCATCGTCGCCGTAGGCGACCGTCCAGCGTACATCGCCTCCCTCGCAGCCGAGCGCCTCGGCCTCAACTACAATTCGCCCGAATCGGTAGCCGCCAGCCGCAACAAATTTCTCGCGCGCGAGCGGTTTCGCAACGCAGGCCTACTAGTTCCGGAGTTTCGTCGCATGGCGTTAAACGAAGAGACTGAGCGCGCGGCCCTCGAAAGTCACTATCCTTGCGTATTGAAGCCTCTCGGGCTTTCGGCCAGCCGCGGTGTAATTCGCGCCAACGATCCCGCTGAATTCGTCACGGCGTTTCGGCGCATCGAAAAACTATTGGCCGATCCCGACATTGCGCGCCTCCACGAAGATCAGGATCGATACCTGCAAGTGGAATCGTTCATCGAAGGCCGCGAATTCGCGCTTGAAGGACTGCTCACGCACGGCCGCCTGCGCGTGCTCTCGATTTTCGACAAACCCGATCCGCTCAATGGCCCGTTCTTCGAAGAGACCATCTATGTCACGCCTTCGCGCGAGGATCCGTTCACAGTTCGCGCGATCATCCAAACCACCGAAGCCGCCGTTCGCGCGCTTGGCCTCAGCCATGGGCCAGTCCACGCTGAAATGCGAGTGAATGCGAGCGGTGTCTGGATGCTGGAAGTCGCGGCGCGGCCCATTGGCGGGTTGTGCGCGAAAGTCCTGCCCGGGCTTGAAGAACTGATCCTGCGCAACGCCGCTGGTGTTGACGCGGGCGATCTTGCGATGCCTGCTCCGGCCGCGGGAGTGATGATGATCCCAATCCCGCGCGAAGGAATCTATGTCACCACCGATGGTCTGGACGCAGCACGCGCGCAGCCCGGCATCGAAGACGTCATCATCACCGCCAAGCAGGGACAAAAGCTGGTTCCGCTTCCCGAGGGCGCCAGCTATTTGGGATTCATCTTCGCGCGCGGCGAGACTCCCGACGCCGTGGAGGCCGCCCTAAGAAACGCACATCAGCGACTGGATTTTGAAATCGCGGCAGCTCTGCCCGTGGTGTAGATCTTAATTCTTGGCTTGCGGAGGCACGTAGCCGGGAGGCAGCGCTGCGCCGGCGCCAAAGAAATAATCTTCCATTTGCTTGAGCAGGAATTCTTGCGCCTCTTGAGTGCCAAGGTTCAGCCGGTACTCATTCATGATCATCTTCATCTGCTCCAGCCACATCTTCCAAGCTTCCTTGGAAACGTTCTCGTAGATGCGCTGGCCCAGGGGATGACCATCGAAGGGCGGTTCATCCAGGCCCGCCATTTCGCGCTGAAACTTCACGCAAAACACGGTCCGCTTGCCGACTTCTTCCACCTTGGGACCACCCAAGCCGCCAGCTCCACAACCCATTCCAGCGCCTCCTTGAAACTCCAGCTTACCAGAGGGGCGACACCAGGGGTTTTACGGATCTAATGTCACGGTTACGCGGAGCGTTCTTCGGCGGCGTGCGCGAGTGCGCCCTTTTTTCCGCTCAGATATTCGGAAAGACGCAGAGGCATCTGTGCGCCCTTTTCCATCGAACGCTGCACGGCCTTCTGGTAGCGGCGCAGGGTCTCGCGCTTCACCGGCTCCCGGATCTGGCAGCCCTCGATATCGAGCAGGATCTCTATCTCCCAGGGCTGGAACGTGTTACGGTTCATCGTGCCGCGAATCAGCTCTTGCATCAGCCGGTTGAACCGATTCAGGCGGGCTTCGCTATCAATGGTCTGCACGAGCATATTGGGTCATGTTCCTTATCGGCGACCCCCGGCGGAAAGTTGAGCCAATTTCGGGGACAATAATACCTGAGTGCCCTTATGCCCGACGCCAAGTTCGACTCGCCCCGCCTCGCCCTGAATCGCATCTACACGAAAACTGGCGACCAGGGCCAAACTCACTTAGCCGGCGGCCAGCGAGTGTCGAAGGATTCCGCCCGCATCGAGTGCTACGGCACCGTGGACGAACTGAATGCATTCACGGGAATGGCAGCCATTTCGGCCGCTGAAACGGTACCGGCCTTAGTACCGATCCTGCGCAGGGTCCAGCATGAGCTTTTTAACTTGGGTTCCATTCTCGCCACCCGGCCCGAGGACGTGCATCCCAACCAGGCTCGCGTGACTGAAGCCGAGGTTCGCCAGCTTGAGATCGAGATCGACCGGATGAACGCCGTTCTCGCGCCACTCCGCTCGTTTGTCCTTCCTGGCGGCACGCGCTTGAACACTGAACTGCATGCCTGCCGCACCATTTGCCGGCGTGCGGAGCGTCTGGCCGTTACGCTTGCGCGCGAAGAGCCGATCCCGCCGGAAGCCGTTCAATATTTGAACCGGCTGAGCGATGCTTTCTTTGTTTGGAGCCGCTGGGTGAACCACGTGCTCGGTGTCGCCGAGGTTTTGTGGGAGCCGAACCAGTCCGCGTCCGGCACGCTCTGACTTCGATCCTACTTATATCCGATCTCGTGGCGATCGTACGCTTCCCGCATGTGCCGAAGCTCCTCGACATCGCGCCACAATGCGTCGCGCTCGCGGCCCGACAAATGATTATCGTCGATCACCTTTTGAACGTCCCCGATGGCGCGGTCCAAGTTGCCTTTATCGAACTTGCCACGCTGCCAATGCTCGGCGAAGTCCCGAAGCTGGCGTTCGGCGTGTGTTAATCGAGCGCGGTCGCCGCCGCGTAAATGCCAAACCGCGTACCCATGGTCGAGATCCTCGTGCACGCGGCCAATGAGCGCCGACACTTTCTCCGGACGGTAGCGTCCTTCGGGGCCGAATTGTGCCTGGCCGATGGCCGCCAAGGTCGTCAAAATCACAACACAGAAAAATCCACGCAGCGTTAGTTGCATAGCTATCACCCTTTCTCCTGCCTACAGTACCGCACTGTCCTCCGCTTGAGAAATGAGCTATCCTTGTTAAAACCGATCGGGTTCATTCGTCTGCAATACCTTAGTGGTATCAAGAAAGTTCGCTCGATCATGCTGAAAGTCTCGCGTAGCGCCTCGTCCGCGTATCAACAATTGGAATGTTCGGGGACACGACTCCCTGGCGGTTAGCTTTTCGTTTGCCATAACTGAAATTGCCGCGCAGCCGTTTGCGTGGGATAAGTTCACGAGGAGGATTCTTATGACAAGCAGCCTTCGTTCACTTCGGCCGGCATTCGTTTTTGCCGCGCTTCTCGCGCTAACCCTGGCCATCCACGTGCCCTCGAACGCGCAGCAGATTTTAGGTACGATTACGGGCACCGTGCGGGACGCCTCCGGCTCCGCTGTGGGGGATGTCAACGTTTCGGCCCGCAATACCGCGACCAACCTGACGGTTGCCGCGAAGTCCCAGTCCACCGGATCGTATACGATTCCGAACTTGCCGGCGGGCACCTACGAGCTCACGTTCACCAAAGAGGGTTTCGACGCCGAGCGCCATACCGAAGTGCTGGTCAACGGCGATCGAACCACCACGGTGGATGGCGATCTGAAGGTCGGCACCGTGGCCACCAAGGTCGACGTGATCGGTACGCCGCTGATGAACCAAACCGATGCCACCACAGGCTACGTGGTCGACACCGCCACCATCCAGAACACGCCTCTCGGCACCGGCAGCTTCACGCAGCTGGCCATCATGAGCCCGGGCGTTCACGCTGATTTCCTGGCGGGCGCCGGCAGCAACTCCGGCCTGGGCAATCAAGCCATTTTCGCGAATGGCCAGCGCGACACCAGCAACAGCTTTTCGCTCAACGGCATCAGCACCAACAATTTGTTCAATGGAAATAGCACCAGCCAGGTTGGCGAAGACCGGTTCTCCTACAACATCGGTGAAAGCTTCGGCGCCGGCGGCCAGATCCAGACCAGTACTTCGGTGTATGGGGCCATTGGACAGGCTCTTCCGACTCCTCCGCCCGAGGCCATTCAGGAGATCGCCGTTAACTCCGCTATGTATGATGCCACGCAAGGCGCCAATAGCGGAGCGCATATCAGCGTGCTCACCAAATCGGGCTCCAACGAGCTGCACGGCGAGGTGTATGAGAAGTTCCAGAACAGCTACATGAATGCGGAGCCGTTCTTCTATAATGCGTCGCCGATCTTGGCGCCCAATTTTCTCAACCGCAATCAATTCGGCGCTACGCTTGGCGGCCCCATCAAGAAGAACAAACTGTTCTACTTTTTGTCGTATCAGGGAATCCGCATCGCGGACTCTTCGGATTCCACCAAGGAAGTCACGGTTCCGCTAACTCTCACGAATGACCGCAGCACGCAGGGAATTATTAACGCCATCCAGGGCGCCTACGGAAAAACTTTGCCTGCCAGCTCGCTCAGCGCGCAGGCGCTGGGATTATTGCAAGCCAAGGGCGCCAACGGCCAGTATTTGATTCCCAGCGCTCAAATCACCAATCCGACCACC
The DNA here is from genome assembly GCA_035486995.1 of Bryobacteraceae bacterium. Taxonomy (GTDB): domain Bacteria; phylum Acidobacteriota; class Terriglobia; order Bryobacterales; family Bryobacteraceae; genus Palsa-89. Next base: position 5,961 of record DATHMO010000168.1, on the reverse strand, counting down.
GCAACCAACCTGGGCTATGACGCGGTAGTGCAAGGCGCCAATGCCAAATCGAACGTCGATCAGGGAATCGCCAATGTCGACTACGAAATCAGCGACCGGGACCGGCTAGGTATCAAGTATTACGTGCAAACCGATCCGACCACGAATCCTTTCGGTGCGGCGGGTGTGTTGCTCGGATTTCCGCAGCAGCTTTCCTCCGGCAGTCAAGTGATCTCGCTGAATAATACCGTGATTCTCGCTCCCTCCTTGACCTGGCAGCAGCGCGCTGGCTTCACGCGCATGCGAGCTTACTCGACCACCAGCCAGGCGTACACGCCGAGCCAGTTTGGAATTAATCTCCCGGGGGGCAGCAATGCGTTTCCGCAGATTGAAATCGGCCAAGCCGATCCGACGCTCTTCAACGAGCTCCAATTCGGACCCAGCACCAGCTTCGGCAATGCGGGCATGTTTCAAAACCAGTGGGAATATGGAAGCTCGCTGAGCTGGGTGAAAGGCCGGCATACCCTGAGTGTTGGCGTGTCCTGGGATCACACGCAGCTTAATATCATCAACAACAACGTCAACACCGACGTCATCGAGTTCAAGACTTTCGAAAGTTTTGCGGAAGGCGATCTCCGCCCCGGCAATTACTCGTCTGATTTCGCGGGCTCGGCCAACCGCTACTATCGGTCCGACACGGTAGGTACGTTCGTCAACGACAATTACAAGATTCTCAGCAATCTCACCGTCACGCTTGGCCTGCGTTGGGATTTCGACGGTCCGCTCTCGGAAAAATACGGGAGGCTGACGGCCTTCAATCCGAGTCTGTATTCGTACAACGCCGCCACCGACACCATCGTTAATTCGGGACTTGAAATAGCTGGTAACAACTCAACCTTCGGCACGCCCGGAGCCAGCGACTCGCTCATGAAGGCGCGCCAGTGGGGACTCGCGCCGCGCATCGGCATCGCTTGGGCGGCTACGCCGAACCTGACCGTTCGCACCGGATACGGAATCTATTACGACCGTGGAGAATTTTTCAGCTATCTGTCGCCGCCCGCCGGAGCCGGGTTCAATGGGCCTTTTGGCGTCACTCTAGCGCCGCCGTTTGTATCACCCGAATTCGCGGCCAGCGGCGCCACCTTGGCGAATCCGTTTGGAAGCGCTCCTCCGCCCACGCCCGCGGGAAGCGCCGCAGCATTCACCGCATTGCTGCCGAACATTCTCCAGACTGAAAACGGCCACTACCCCGCTGGCAACGCGTTCGGCCCATTTGTGTTCGGCGGCTACGATATCAACAACAAGCTTCCCTACACCGAAAACTGGACTTTCGATTTGCAATACCAGATGCGTAGCTGGTTGTTCAGCGCCGGGTACGTCGGCAATCACGGCCAGCACGAGATCTTGCCGATTCCGTTTAATGAGCCGTTGCTGGCTACGCCCGGTCACCCGGTCAACGGACAAATGTATTCTTACGGAGGGACCAGTCTCACCAGCCAACCTCTCGAATCGGTCTCCACCGGCGAATACTCCGGCAACGCGCCAATTCGAGTCCCCTATATCGGCTACGACATGAATTCCGTGCTCTACGAGGCGGAAGGCGTATCTAATTACAATGCGCTTCAGCTCCAGGTTCGCAAGCGCTATTCGAATGGATTGCAGTTCACCGCGTCCTATACCAGGTCGCACTCCCTCGACGAGCAGAGCGGTCTGGGACTCTTCTTGACGGGCAACAACCCGGACACTCCCAGGTCCAGCTATGCCTCGTCGGACTTCGACCGGCCCAATGTATTTCTGATCAACTACAGCTACACAATTCCAAACCTCACGACGAACAAGGGCCTAGGCGCCGCAATCAACGGCTGGATCATCAGCGGACAGACCGTGGCTCAAAGCGGCGAACCCTACAGCGTCTATGACTATTCGGGTTCGGTGGGCAGCCTGTATTTCGGAACCGACATCGAAATCTCGAACCCCATCGTGCCCCTGAAACCAGGCGTCACGGCGCAGCAGGCCGAATTGCAAGGCACCACGGGCGTGAACGCGGGCAGGCCGGTGCTGAACGTGAACGACTTCTATCCGCAATTTGTGATGCCGGGAACGAACGGCGTCCCCCCTTGCCAAGCGGGCAACTGCGATGCGTATGAGTCGCTCTTCTCAAATGACGGGCGCAATCTGTTTCGCGGTCCGTTTGGGGTGCGCTTCGACATGTCCCTCGGCAAGGAATTCACTTTGAGCGAGCGTTTCCGCTTGCGCTTCAACTTCGATGCGTTCAATGTCTTCAACCATCCGGATTTTGACGCGCCGAATAACCAAGCCACATTCTTCGCAGGCTATTCGCCGCCGCCCCTGGCCGTTCCGGAAGGCAGCCTGGGGATCATTCAGCACACCATCGGAAGCTCGCGCTTCTTGCAGCTTTCGATGCATCTGCGGTTCTAACCCGGCCAGGCCGGAAGGGCGCGAGGAATGGATCGCCTGCTAATCTCGTTGCAGTGAAGCTGCTCATTTTTTCCGATATCCACGGCGATAAGGCCGCGCTCGAGAAATTGATGGCCATCGAAGCGGACTATTATTTCGCCGCCGGCGATCTTGCGAATTTCGGCCGGGGCTTGGACGCGATGGCGCCCATCTTGAAGAAGCGCGCCGAACGCATGTACGTGCTTCCGGGCAACCACGAATCGGAAGCCGACATTGCCGGCCTCTGCCGCGACTTCGGTTTTCACGATTTTCATGGGCGGACGATGGAGATCGCGGGCTACCACGTCGCTGGACTCGGTTATTCGAACCCGACGCCCTTTGACACGCCCGGAGAATATAGCGAAGCAGAACTGACCGAGCGCCTGAACAGATTCTCTGGGCTGCATCCGTTGGTGCTCATTTGCCACACGCCTCCCAAGGGCACGGCACTCGATCGCGCGGGCGAAGGCAAGCATTTCGGGAGCGTCGCGATCGGCCAATTCATCGAGCGCGAACAGCCCCGGTATTTCTTTTGCGGCCACATTCACGAAGCCGCCGGGCAACATGCATTGCTCGGGCGAACCGAAGGCTGGAACGTCGGAAAGCGCGGCCAGTTGCTCGAGTTGCCGCCCCTGGTAAAATAGAACTTCCATGACCTTCGAAGAACACGAGAGAGAGTACGCTTCGCTCCGCCAGCAGGCAGACGCTGTGCGGAGCTATCTTTGACTCGTCTAACAAGAAACTGCAGCTAGCCAAAATCGAACAGCAGATCTCCGATTCCGATTTCTGGAATCAGTCGCCCGAAAAAAGCCAGAAGACTATGCAGGAGCGCAAGCGCCTGGAACAGGCCATCGCGGATGAGGCCGAGGTCGCGCGCCTGACGTCCGATCTGGATACGTTGTTCGAATTGGGACGCGAGGGCGAGAACGTCGCCGCCGATCTGGATCGCGATATCCAAGCTTTTTCCGCGCGTTTGGAAGTGCTCGAAACCGGCATGCTGCTTTCCGGACCCAACGATTCCAAAAGCGCCATCATGGCCATTCATCCGGGCGCCGGCGGAACCGAGAGCCAGGACTGGGCCGAGATGCTGCTGCGTATGTATCTGCGCTGGGCTGAGCGCCACAACATGCAGGCCGTGGTTACCGATCGTCTGGAGGGCGAAGGCGCGGGCATCAAATCAGCCACGCTCGAAATGAACGGCGAGAATGCCTATGGGCTGTTGCAGTCGGAAATCGGCGTGCATCGCCTGGTGCGGATTTCTCCGTTCGACGCGAACGCGCGCCGGCACACTTCGTTCGCTTCGGTGTTCGTCTATCCTTTGATCGATGACGAAATCAACATCGACATCAAACCGGAAGATCTGCGCGTCGATGTGTTCCGCGCTTCAGGCGCCGGCGGCCAGCACGTGAACCGGACTGAATCGGCCGTGCGCATGACGCACATCCCAACCGGGATTGTGGTGCAGTGCCAGAACGAGCGCTCACAGCACAAGAACCGCGCCAGCGCGATGAAGCAAATGCGCGCGCGTCTGTACGAATACGAGCTCGAGAAAAAGCAGGCTGCGAACAAGAAGGTGGAAGACTCGAAACTCGAGATCAATTTCGGCAGCCAGATCCGCAGCTACGTGCTGGCGCCGTATCGTATGGTGAAAGATCATCGCACCAAGCTTTCCATCGGCGACGTGGATCGCGTTTTGGACGGCGATCTGGATCGATTGATGCACGCCTTCCTGGTCTACAAACACACGGGCAAAGTCTCGGGCGATGGAAAAGAAGACTTGCCCGACTAGTGAAATTGGACGCGCGGCCGAACTGATCCGCGCCGGCGAACTGGTCGCATTTCCCACCGAAACTGTGTATGGGCTCGGGGCCAACGCACTCGATCACCTGGCGATCGAAAAAATCTACGCTGCAAAAGGCCGCCCGCCCGAGAGCCCGCTGATCGTTCACGTGAGTTCCATCGAAATGGCGCGCGAGTTGGTGCGCGAATGGCCGGAGCGAGCCGAAAAACTGGCTCGCGAATTTTGGCCGGGGCCGTTGACGCTGGTGTTGCCGAAACAGCCGCACGTGCCGGATCGGTTGACCGCCGGATTGGACACGGTTGGCGTTCGAATGCCCGCGCATCCTCTCGCGTTGGATCTAATTCGCGAATCCAGAGTCCCCATTGCTGCACCGAGCGCTAATCGATTTACAGAACTTTCGCCGACCACCGCGCAACACGTGCGAGATGGGTTGGGCGATCGCGTGGCAATGATTCTGGACGGCGGCCGGACAACGGTGGGAATCGAGTCCACCGTTCTTTCACTCGCTGGTCCGGATGCAATATTGTTGCGGCCGGGCATGGTAACGCAGCAGCAAATCGAAGCTCTCATTGGTCCGGTAAGGGCGCTAGGCGAACGGCCGGAGGGCTCGCATTCGTCGCCTGGCCTGCATCGCCGGCACTACAGTCCCAAGACTCCGCTGATCTTGATCGAAGCGGGAAAGCTCCCAGCCAGCGGCCGCGGAATCTGCCTCCAGATGCCCGCCGATCCGCGCGAATACGCCGCGGTGTTGTATCAGAAATTGCACGAAGCCGACGCCCAAGGTTTCGACTGGATCGCCATCGAGCAGCCACCCAAAACTGAAGAATGGGCTGCGATCCGCGATCGCTTGCAGAGGGCAGCAGCGATCAGATAATTAGCGGTCGTAGCACGCCGACGGCGCCCAACCCGTGGCATCCGGCTGCTTGCGGAAATGCGTGCTCGTAATCATGGTGCGGAACAGGTATGTCGGATCAGACACGATGGTCTTCACTACGATCCAATCGGCTTCGGGTTCCTTAATCACGTCGTAGAATTCTTGAACCGTGGTCTTGTCGCTGTAAGGAACTCCGTTGCGGCGAAGATAGCCGGGAGCTAGATGACTGGTGTTCACTTCGAGCGAGCCGCCCTTGCTGGGATCGAAAGCCGTTCCGAAATAACCCACACCACCAAACGATCCGTGCCATTCAGCCGCCGAATAACCTTGCAGGGTCGGCGGACCGCTCGGTGGTTGCGGAGGGCCGAAATGCAGGAGACGTGTTTGCGTACCGGCGTCGGTCTCGATCTTGAGCGTGTTGTCGTCTTGCCAGGTGATGTGCAGGCGCGTTGGAATGCGCATCAGCCCCGCGGCGCCGTAAGCCTTGCACTGATTGCCGGCGGCTTCGTCCTTGGCCGGATCCCATTCTTTCGTGACCTTGATGCCTGCTGGATTCAACGGCACTCCGGCGAAATCGCCCTTGGGAGCCGCGATCATGCGGAAGCGCCAATCTTCGCTGACGATGGAAACCCAGTAGCCCGTCAGCTCGATGGGAGCAATGGCCTTGGCCGGCTTGGGCGGTCCGGGAGGCGGTCCTCCAGGAAATTGAGCGAGGAGAGCGGGTGCAACGGCCAGGATAGCTAAAACTTGGATTTTCATTTCTCACCTTTGAGGCTTTTGTAAACGGCTTCGACGAACTTGTCGGTGGTCCAGAAGCCGGTGGTGGAACCGTAGAGAGGATCGTAATCCT
>DATHMO010000167.1:0-6499 GCA_035486995.1 Bryobacteraceae bacterium | reverse complement strand
TTCGGCGTTAATTAAGGACGAAAAGGTACCAGTCTCCAGAGATGCTTTTGTAAGCGCTCCTGTCTTCGAAGTCCTGCCAGATATTGCTGACCCGAGGGGACAAAGGTGCGGCGCTATAGACGTAGCCGACTGCGCTACTGTTGATCGACAAATATCCCCTGTTTTCGACCGGAATCCGGTAATGAAGAGCGAGACTGCAAATAGCGAAATTATCGCCTTCACTTTATCCCAGCTTCGCCTTCAGCAACTCATTCACCGCCGCTGGATTCGCTTGCCCCTTGCTCGCCTTCATCACCTGCCCGACGAGGTAGCCGATCACTCCCGTCTTCCCCGACTTGTACTGCTCCACCTGCTTCGGGCTCGCGGCAATTACTTCATCCACGATCTTCTCCAGCGCACCCGTATCGCTGATCTGCCGCAGCCCCTCGCGATCGATGATCGCCGCCGCCGATTCGCCCGTCTCGAACATCTTGGCGAAAATGTCCTTGGCCATTTTCCCGCTGATTTCGCCTTTCGCGATGAACGCCACCAGTTCGCCGAGCTGTTCGGGCGACACTGGTGATTCCGTGATCTCACCGCCCTTCAACGCGCCCAGCAAATCGCCCGTCACCCAATTGGCCGCCATGCGCGGATCGCCCGCGGCCTTCGCCGCTTTCTCGAAATAGTCGCTGATCTCGCGCGTCGCCGTCAGCACATGCGCATCGTACTCGCGCAATCCGTAGCTCTCGATGAAACGCGACCGCTTGTCAGCCGGTAACTCCGGCACCGTCGCACGAATCTCCTCCAGCCACGCCGCGCTCACACGCAACGGAACCAGATCCGGCTCGGGAAAATATCGATAATCGTGCGCGTGCTCCTTGCTGCGCATCCCCACGGTTTCACCAGTCGCTACGTTATACAACCGCGACTCTTGCTCGATGCGCCCGCCGCTTTCCACCACCGCCACTTGCCGCGCGATCTCATAGTCCATCGCCATCTTCGCGAACCGGAACGAATTGAGGTTCTTCACCTCAACTTTAGTCCCAAACTTCTCCGCGCCCTTCAACCGCACCGAGACATTGGCATCGCAGCGCAGTTGGCCCTTCTCCATATCGCACTCCGACACCGCCACATACTGCAGTATCTGCTTCAGCTCTGTCAGAAACGCATAAGCCTCATCGGACGATCGAATATCCGGCTCGGTCACGATCTCGATCAGCGGCGTCCCGCTGCGATTCAAATCCACATAAGTGTACCGGTCGGAATCCTTGAACCCATCATGGATGCTCTTGCCCGCGTCGTCTTCCAGATGAATGCGCGTCAGGCCGATGCGCTTCTTGTCGCCTTCCACCGCCGCATCAACCCATCCGTGCTCCGCCAGCGGCTGATCATATTGCGAGATCTGATAGCCCTTGGGCAGGTCCGGATAAAAGTAATTCTTGCGCGCGAATCGCGAAAACGCGTTGACCTGGCAATGCGTCGCGAGCGCCGCTTGGATCGCCATCTCCACCACGCGTCGATTCAGCACCGGCAGCGCTCCCGGCAGCCCCAGACACACCGGACACACGTTCGAATTCGGAGGGGCACCGAACCCCGTCGGGCAACCGCAGAAAATCTTGGTCCGCGTATTGAGCTGGACGTGTACCTCCAGCCCAATCACAGGCTCGTACTTCCCGATCTCTTCCGGTGTAGCGACCACCGTCGCGCTAGACGACATGCTTCATTATAAAAGTGCTAAGGCCCCCGCGCGCTATTGCGGTTTGGACCCGCCGAGCGACGCCGTGCCGAGCAGCCCGCCCAGTCCCATCGTCTCCACCGCGCTCGACGGCACAATCACCATCGACCCCTTTTCCTTAATCGCCTCGTACAGCATGTTCATCGCGCGCAAATGCAGCGCCACCGGATTATTGATGTAGACCGTCGATGCTTCGGCAAACTTCGCGGCGATATCCGTCTCAGCAGTGCCCAGAATGATGCGAGCCTGCCGTTCCCTCTCGGCCTGCGCTTGCCGCGACATCGCGTCTTCGAGCGCCTGTGGAATGTGCACATCGCGAATCTCCACCGATTGCACCGTAATCCCCCACGGATTCGTCTTCTCGTCCAAAATGCGCTGCAACTCGCGCCCCAGCGTCTCCCGCTCGGTGATCATCTGTGCCAAATCGTGCCTGCCAATGGATTCGCGTAGCGCCGTCTGCGCGCTCATCATAATCGCTTCGCTGAAATTCACCACTTCCAGGATCGATTTCTCCGCGTTCCACACCAGCCAGAACACGATGGCGTCCACGTTCACCGGCACCGTATCGCGCGTCAACGCCGATTCGGCGCTTACTTCCACAACCCGCACGCGCTGGTCCACATACAGGCTGATCTCATCGATCACCGGTACGATCATGAAAATCCCAGGGCCACGCAGGCCGATGTAGCGGCCCAGCCGAAGCACCGCAGCCTTCTCCCATTGCTCCGCCACGCGAATGGCGAATAGAAAATAGACGCCGATCACGGCGCCGGCCACCACCGGCAGAGGATTGTTGTAGCGAATGGTGGGCGCCAGACCCAGGACAAAACAGATCAAGAACAGCGCCCTGCCAATACCGCTGATCTGTACTCTTCTGGTGGACGACTTCGATGAGCGAGCGAACGACAACGGCAACATGGTCAGGTTCTCCTCTCAGATTCACCACTTACTTCGTTTAGATAACCGATAATCTCCGGCAACGAGATTCCCTCAGCTCCGGCTCTGGACAAAAGTTCGCCACAAAGCTGCCCGATGCGGCGCTGGCGTTCGACATCGTCCACCGCCGGTTTCTTGTCCGTCAGGAACGTGCCCGTGCCTTGCTGCGTCGAGAGTATTTCGCGAATTTCCAGCTCCCGATACGCCCGAACCACCGTGTTCGGGTTGATCGCCAGATCCACCGCCAGCTGCCGCACCGTGGGCAGTTGATCGCCTGCCCGTAGTTTCCCCGCCGCAATCCCTCCCAGCACCTGATCGATAATCTGGCGGTACACCGGAACGCCACTGCGCTGATCGATTTTGAGCGTCGCTGCCAAGACTTAGTGTACTAGTCTTATAATACATTGTCAATAGGTAAGTGAAGATCGTCGTAAACTTCTGAGCCGGAATGACGTTTAATGGTTATAGGCTCATGAAAACCAGCAGTACTTTCCTGGCCCCAGCTCTCTGCGCCATCATTCTCGTTTTCCCCGCCGCCGCGAAACCCAAAAAAACGAAGCCAGATCCCGACAGTAAACTGTTCCAAAAGAAGCTTTCGAAAGACGACCAGACCCTGCACGCCCTGGATCGCCTGACCTTCGGCCCCCGGCCCGGCGATGTGGCGCGCGTAAAGAAAATCGGTCTGAAGAAGTGGATTTTCGAGCAGCTTCATCCCGATCGCATGTCCGAGAACCCGGTTCTCGAAGCGCGGCTCCAGGCGCTGGAGTCGCTACGGATGACGCCGCTCGAAACGCTACAGCATTATCCGGCGCCGCAAATGATTCGGGCCATCGCGAACGGCAAACAGCCCATGCCTGAGGATCTACTGCTGCGCGCGAGCATCGAGCGGTTCATGACGCGGTACAAGATCAGGCAGGCCGAGGCCGCGGGACTACCAGCGCCTCCCAAAGACGCGAATACCGACCTCGAGCCGATGCGCACGCTCGAAGAAGTGCTTTCGCCCACTGAACTCGCCATCGTTCGCGCCAACAATAATCAGGAAGAGAAGCGCCAGTTGCTGATCTCCATGCCGCCCGAGCGCGTGGAGGACATGCTGATCGCCATGAAGCCGGGCGAGCGTTTGCGGCTCTTCGGTCCCGCGCCCAGCGCCATCCGCCGCGAGATTTTCCTGCTGAACGGCCCGCAGCAAGTGGTGGCCTACGATCTTCTGGATGCCAAAATGCTACGCGCCATCGAGAGTACGCGGCAGCTTGCCGAAGAGCTCGACGATTTCTGGTTCAACCACTTCAACGTTTTCTACGAAAAGGGCGCCGACCGCTTCCTCATCCCCGAGTACGAACGCCTGGCCATCCGTCCGCATGTGCTCGGCCAGTTTCGCGATCTGCTGGAAGCCACCGCCAAGAGCCCGGCCATGCTTTTCTTTCTGGACAATTTCGAGTCGGTCCGGCCCGACCTCGACGCCAACGACACCAAGCGGAAAGTGAAGCGTGGTCTGAACGAAAACTACGGCCGCGAATTAATGGAGCTGCACACGCTCGGCGTGAATGGCGGCTATACGCAGAAGGATGTCACCGAAGTCGCGCGCTGCTTCACGGGCTGGGGCATCCAGGAACCGCGCAAAGGCGGCGGCTTCTTCTATAACGACAAGCTGCACGACAAGGGCGAGAAGATCGTCCTCGGACACGTGATCAAGGCTGGAGGCGGCATCGACGACGGCGAACAGGTGCTCGATATCCTGGCGCGGCATCCTTCCACGGCGCACTTTATTTCCAAGGAACTCGCCCAGCGCTTCGTCGCCGACAATCCTCCCGAATCGCTCGTGAACCGCATGGCCCAAACGTTCCTCGCGACCAACGGCAGCATTCGCGAAGTCATGAGAACCATGCTCGATTCTAAGGAATTCTGGTCCGAAGGCGCCTATCGAGCCAAGGTGAAATCGCCCTTCGAAATGGTTGTGAGTTCGGCCCGAGCTTTGGATGCGAACGTGATTGACGGCTGGGCGCTCGCGAACCAGGTGGGCACGCTGGGCGAGCCGCTGTACCGCAAGCTCGAGCCTACCGGCTATTCCAACCTCGGCTCGGAGTGGGTCAACTCCGCCGGGCTGCTTGGACGCATGAACTTCGCCCTGCAGCTGGCGCAAAACCATGTGGAGAGCGTGAAAGTGGATGCGTCGCGTTTTGGCGACGATCCCAATGAAGTGGCGAAGCGACTGATGTTCCGCGCGATGTCGCAGCAAACGCGCGCCGCCATTGACAAAGCTTTGGAAGACAGCAAGCAGAAGAATCCCGCGATGGTGGCCGCGTTGGTCATTGGGTCGCCGGATTTTCAGAAGCGGTGAATCAAGGTGACGAGGTAAAAGCAAAATGCCATCCAGACGCGTATTCCTGAAAGGCTCCGCGCTCGCGATGTTCGGCGTTGGTTCCATGCCGGCCTGGCTCTCGCGATCGCTCTACGCGGCCGATTCCGCCGGGCCTCGCAAGAAGATCCTGGTGGCCATTTTCCAACGCGGCGCGGTGGATGGCTTGAATATGGTGGTTCCGTTTGGAGAGCAGCGCTATTACGATCTGCGCCCTTCGATCGCGATCCCCAAGCCGGATGGCACGCCAAACTCCGCCGTCGATCTCGATGGATTCTTCGGACTGCACCCCGCCCTCGCGCCGTTGAAACCGATGTTCGACGCGCAGCATCTGGCGATTGTCGACGCAGTCGGCTCGCCCGATCCCACGCGATCGCACTTCGACGCGCAGGATTACATGGAGTCTGGCACGCCCGGCTTCCACGGCGCTACCGATGGTTGGTTGAATAGGGCGCTGCCTCAGGAGTCCGGTCCAGCGTCGCCGCTACGGGCGATCAGCCTCGGCGATAGTCTCGCGCGCACGTTGCGGGGCCACAATGACGCGGTCGCGGTGCGCAGCCTGAACGATTTCCAAGTGCACGATCCGAGCGGAGCAGCCACGTTCGAAAGCATGTACGCGAACTCGCTCGACACCGTGCTGCACGGCACTGCGAAGGAGGCTTTCAGCGCAGTGAAGATGATGCAGTCGGTTCAGAAGCAGGTTTACGTGCCGGCGAATGGCGCTGCTTATCCCAATGGTGGCTTCGGAAAAAGCTTGCAACAGATCGCGCAATTGATCAAGGCGAACGTTGGAGTTGAAGTTGCGTTTGCCGACATCGGCGGCTGGGACACGCATGTGAACGAAACTGGCGGACAGCCTACCAACGGCCAACTTGCCAACAATCTCGCGCAATTCGGCCAAGCGCTCGCGGCTTTCTACAAAGACCTGGGCGATCGCATGGAAGACGTCACGCTGGTGACCATGTCCGAGTTCGGCCGCACAGTGAAAGAGAACGGCGATCGCGGAACCGATCACGGCCACGCGAATGTGATGTTTGTCCTGGGCGGCGATGTGCGCGGCGGCAAGATTTACGGCGATTGGCCGGGTCTTCAAGACGAGCAACTCTACGAAGCCCGCGATCTCGCGCTCACCACCGACTTCCGCGATGTTCTAGGCGAACTGGTCGCCAGGCACTTGGGGAATTCCAACGTGCGATCGGTTTTTCCCGGCTACGAAAGCCCGAAGTTCCGCGGACTTTTGGGCTAAACGCTCAGATAAACGAAGCGCGCGATGAACAGAATTGTCAGCGCGTAAACCACCCAGCTCACACTGCGGAACTCGCCGCGCGCAATCTTCAATAGCGTGTAAGCGGTGAATCCGAACGCCAAACCGTTGGCGATGCTGAACGTGAGCGGGATGGTCACGATGGTGAGGAACGCAGGGATTGCGATCACTGGATCGGCCCACGGAATCTCGGCCGCATGCGCGATCATCAGAGACCCGACCACGATCA
>DATHMO010000166.1:0-47714 GCA_035486995.1 Bryobacteraceae bacterium | reverse complement strand
CGTGCCCCGGTGGATCGTCACAAATTCGCGGATTTTGTTCCGGCTCCCGATCCTCGTCTCGGCGCGCTCGCCTTTGTACTTCAAATCCTGCGACGCCACGCCCACCGTCGAATAGGGGAAGAATATATTGTCTTCACCGATGTGCGTAACGCCTTCTACGTACACGTGCGCCATCAGGCGTGTCCGCGCGCCAATCTCAACATCGGCCCCGATCATGCAATGCGGTCCGATTTCAGCGCTTGCGGAGATGATAGCTAATGGGTCAACGATGGCTGCCGGGTGGATCGCCATGTGCCGCTTAGGCCACCGGCACCGGCTCTTGCACCGGCTCTCCCACGCGCGGCTCGCGATCTTGCAGCACGCACATGAGGATGGCTTCGGCAACGACCACCCCATCCACCGTGGCCTGCCCGTGCATCTTCGCAATGGCGCTCTTGCGCTTGGTCACCTTCATCTCAATTCGAAGTTGATCGCCGGGCCGCACCTTACCACGGAACTTCGCTTCTTCGATGGTTGCCAACAGCACCAGCTTGTTCTTGCGATCCGGCAGCGATTTCAACACCAGCACGCCAGCCACCTGCGCCATCGCCTCCACCACCAACACGCCCGGCATCACCGGATACTCCGGAAAATGGCCCACAAAGTAGGGTTCGTTCACCGTGACGTTCTTGATGCCAACGATGCGCTCCTCCTCCAGTTCCAAAATAGAGTCCACCAAAAGCATCGGATAGCGGTGCGGCAGAATGTCGCGAATTTCCTGGATATCGAGGAGGGGCATGCGAAGTGGCTATTATAACAGGCAGTGCATCCGTTTCTTGCTTTTGCGGAAGCGAAGCAGCCGGCCATCGTCGCGTTCATCAGTGAGTTGGCCAGATGCGAGTCGCCGAGCGATCAGCCGCAGGCCGTGAACCGCTTCGTCAACCTTCTTGCCGACCGCCTGGATGGAGCCAGCAGTGTCAAGACGCTGTCAGGCGGCCGCTTTGGAAATCATCTGCGTTGTGAGTTCAAGCTGCCCGGCGCGAAGTCCGGTGGAAAGATCCTGGTGCTGGCCCACTCCGACACCGTCTGGCCGCTAGGCACTCTGGCTCATATGCCGATTCGCGAGGAGGAGGGCCGCTTGTGGGGACCGGGCGTGCTGGATATGAAGTCCGGCATTGCATTCTTCATTTACGCCATCCACACGCTCCGCATGCTCGAAATCCCGGTGCGGCGCAATATCGTGTTCCAGGTGAATTCGGATGAAGAAGTTGGCAGCGAGACTTCGCGATATTTTACGGAGGAGGCCGCGCGGCAGAGCGCCGTTGTGCTCTTGTTGGAGCCGGGCACCGGCCTCACGGGCAAACTCAAGACTGCGCGCAAAGGCGTCGGCGACTATGCGGTCACGGTAAAGGGAAAAGCTTCGCACGCGGGTGTCGATTACGAAGCTGGCGCCAGCGCGGTGGTCGAGTTGGCGCGGCAGATCCCGAAGATCGCCGCGTTCACGGACCTGAAGAAGGGCGTCACCGTGAATCCTGGCGTGATTGCGGGCGGCACTCGAACTAATGTGGTTGCGGCCGAGGCTCGCGTGGAAGTGGACATTCGTGTCGCTCACGCGAAGGACGCAGCGGCGCTGGATCAGAAATTCAAAGCCCTGCGCCCATTCGACAAACGGTGCTCCATTCAGGTGGAGGGCGGCCTCAATCGCCCGCCGATGGAGCGAACGCCGGCGATTCGCGAGCTTTTCCAAACGGCACGCGCGTACGCGAAGGAATTGGGTGTGACGCTGCAGGAATCGGCCACGGGCGGCGGCTCGGACGGCAATTTTACCGCGGCGTTAGGCATTCCCACGCTCGACGGACTCGGTGGTGTTGGCGAAGGCGCGCACGCCGCGAACGAGAGCATTTTGCTGGACCGGATCGCGGATCGGACGGCGCTGCTTGCGATGTTGTTGTCGCAGCTTTAGTCGACTACCCGCATGCCGAGCGGATCGCGCGCGCCAGATCGTCTTGCTCGTTCTCGAAGACAGTGCGGAGATCGATTAGCAGACGGCCATCTTCAATGCGCGCCACTACCGGCGGATCGCTCAGGCGGCAACGGCGTTCGGCTTCGACAACGTCAGAGCAATCGATCGCGATCAGCCAGCTTTGGAGCGGCTGCCCGGGCGTGGATCCGCCGCCGATCATGGAGCTGCCTTCGATCACTTCGGCTCGCACGCCCTGCAAACGTGACAGCAGGCCTTCCGATCGCCCGCGCAATGCCTCACTCGATTGCGAGATCATGCGCAGTGCGGGAATTTGATCCCAGCGCTCCAGCACCAAAAGCCGCAGTGTGGTTTCGAGCGCCTGGTAAATCATCTTGTCGACGCGCAACGCGCGAAACATCGGATTGCGGCGTAGCCGCGTGACCAGTGCCGCATCGCCGGCCAGAATCCCCGCCTGTGGACCTCCCAGCAGCTTGTCGCCGCTGAACGACACCAAATTGGCGCCCGCGCGAAGGCTGTCGGCCACCAGTGGTTCTTCCACGCCAAACGCGCGCAGATCGGTGACGCATCCGCTGCCCAGGTCTTCGTACAGTGGAATGCCGCGCTCCTTGGCGAGGGCTGTGAGATCCCGCAGTTCGGGCCTCGCCGTAAAACCTTCAATGCGAAAGTTGCTCGGATGGACGCGCAGAAGCAGTCGTGTTCTTTCGTTGATCGCTTCGCGATAATCGTCGATGTGCGTCCGGTTCGTCGTCCCCACTTCGCGCAGCACGGCTCCCGAGCGCTGCATGATTTCGGGAATGCGGAAGCCGTCGCCGATTTCGATCAGCTCACCGCGCGATACGATCACTTCGAATCCAGCCGCCAGTTCGTTCAACGCCAGAAAGATCGCAGCGGCATTGTTATTCACCACGATTCCCGGCGCGCCGGTGAGCCGCTCAATTAATCCGGCCACATGCACATCGCGTTTACCGCGCCGCCCGGCGGCCAGGTCATATTCGAGATTCGAGTAACCAAACAATGGATCAAAGGGACTGAGAGGCGCACGGCCAAGGTTCGTGTGCAAGACGACGCCGGTCGCATTGATCACGCGGCGCAGCGAAGGCTCTTCCAATTGAGCGAGATTGCGCTCCACGCGCTGGGCAATCGGCGTCGAGTTGGCATGACGCCCGGCACGAATTTCGTCGCGCGTTTTCTCGAGTACCCGACGCACTTCGTCGACGATAAGCGCCCGAGGAAATCGCCCTTGCAAGTGATCCAGCGCGGCCAGCACTTGGTCCACTGCCGGTAGTTGACGCAGGTCCTCTTGAGTGGCCACTGCCACGATCTTAGCAGCCTTATGTTATCTTCCTGGTTTCATGGACCCCATCACGCTTCTTGTCATTTCGAGCCCCAAGTACCCGTTTCTCCGCTTCCTGGACGATCTCCCGCAGCCGGTGAAAGTCATCACCAGCGACGACGTGGAGCTGCTCAAGCAGCACGCCGCTGAAGCTGACGTCATTTTGAATGGGTTTCACGATGGCGCCACGCTGCGGGCGATTTTGCCGCTGGCCCCGCGCTTACGTTGGGTCCACGCGCTATCGGCGGGCGTCGAAAAAGTCCTCTCGCCCGAGCTGATAGAAAGCCCTGCGCCGCTGACCAACGGACGCGGTGTTTTTGGTCCCGCGCTCGCCGAATTCGCCGTGGCTGCGATGCTCTTTTTTGCGAAAGATCTTCGGCGGCTGATTCGCCAGCAGGATGCGGCTCGCTGGCAGCAATTCGACGTCGCGTTCCTGCGCGATCAAAAGCTGGGCGTGATCGGGTACGGCGGCATCGGACGGGAAGCGGCACGTCTGGCCCACGCGCTCGGAATGCAGGTTGTGGCTCTTCGCCGGCGCACTCCATCGCCCGAAAACGATCCGGTACTCGAGCGCTCATTCACGCGCGAGGAGTTGCATGAAATGCTCGGCTTGTGCGACTACGTTCTGGCCGCTACTCCTCACACGCCTGAGACAGAGGGCATGCTCGGCGAGGCCGAGTTCCAGGCCATGAAACGATCCGCGGTCTTTATCAACGTGGGCCGCGGCGCGGTGGCGGTGGAGTCCGCGCTTATCAACGCGCTCAATCAGGCGGTGATTCGCGGCGCCGCTCTGGATGTTTTCGAGACCGAGCCGCTCCCCACCGATCATCCGTTTTATCGCATGGAGAACGTGCTGCTCTCGCCGCATTGCGCCGACCACACCACGGGCTGGATGGAGCTGGCGGTGAATCAGTTCATGGAGAATTTCGAGCGCTTCCGCAGCGGCCAGCCGCTCGATTACATTGTCGACAAGAGCGCTGGCTACTGAATGCCCGGCATTCAGCTCTCTGACATTCAAGCGGCAGCCGAGCGCACACGCGGCATCGTGCGGCGCACGCCGGTCTTCACTTCGCGTACTTTCGATGCACTGGCCGGCGCCCGAGTGTTTTTCAAATGCGAGAACTTCCAACGCGGTGGCGCATTCAAAATTCGCGGTGCGTCGAACTTTATCTTGTCCATTCCGAAAGATCAGCTACCTCGCGGCGTTGTGACATTTTCCTCGGGCAATCACGGGCAAGCGGTTGCTATCGTGGCCGAATCCGTCGGGATCCCCGCCACCATCGTCATGCCCGCCGACGCGCCAGCGCTGAAGCTGGAAGCCACTCGGGCACATGGCGCGCGCATCGTCACGTACGACCGTGCCAAAGAGGATCGCGAAGCCATTGGCCAGCGCATCGCCGGCGAAACCGGCGCTACGGTTGTTCCGCCCTACGATCATCCTTGGACCATCGCGGGACAAGGCACGGCTGCCCTGGAGCTGCTGGCTGAAGTACCCGATCTCGACGCGCTCGTGGTCCCGGTCGGTGGCGGCGGGCTGATCTCGGGCAGCTCCATCGCCGCGCATGCGATTCACCCCGGCATTCGCGTGTTCGGCGTGGAACCGGAGCAGGGCAACGATACGCTGCTATCGTTCCGCGCGGGCGAGCGCATGGGAATTCCATTGCCTGAAACCATTGCCGACGGCCTGCGCGCAACGAAACCCGGGGCATTCACTTTTCCCATCGTTCGACAACACGTGGAAGACATCTTTTTAGTGACCGATGAGGAAATCCGCAACGCTATGAAGTTCCTGCTCACGCGCATGAAGATTTTGGTTGAGCCGAGCGGTGCGGCGTCGGCCGCCGCGGTGATGCATGGAAAACTGCCGTCGGGGAATCCGAACATCGGCGTAATTCTTTCGGGCGGAAACGTCGATCTCGATTGCGTCTAGTCGCCGGTTTCTTCGAGGAAACAGCTCTCGAAGGCCCGGTCCAGCAGATCGCCGGTCAGCTCGAACGGCAGCTTCTCGAAGTGGATCAGATCGATGGCATGCGATATCACGTCGCGCGGATGGCAGCGCCGGAACGCTCGCTTCGTTTTGCGGTAGTGCTTCTCGATGAAATGCGCGATCAGGCCGTCTTGATGTGGAAGACTGCGCGATTCGCAGAATTTCTGAAAGATGGTCTGAAACTCGTGCTCGTCCGGACTGCGCAGCAGCATCTTGTATTGAATCCGGCGCAGGAACGCTTCGTCGCCCAATTGTTCGGGATTCTGGTTGGTGGAGAAGATCAAGAACGCTTCGAACGGAACCGTAATCTTGCCGCCACTGTGGAACTTGAGATAATCCACACGCCGCTCCATGGGAACAATCCAGCGGTTCAGGATTTCGGCGGGCGTACATTGCTGGCGGCCAAAATCGTCGATGAGGTAGATCCCATTGTTGGCCTTCAATTGATAAGGCGCGTCGTAAACTTTCGACGTGGCGTTGTAGTTGAGATCCAGCATGCCGAGAGTCAGCTCGCCGCCGGTAACGATGAATGGGCGGCGGCACTTGATCCATCGGCGGTCATGCTGCGGCCCGGATGAAAAGACCGATTGCTCTTCGGTGTCCTGGACCGGCTGATGATAGAGCGGGTCGTAAACTTGAACGATGGTGCCCTGGCAATCCAGCGCATACGGAATGTAGACGCAAGTATCGTCCACGTTCATCAGCGCTTCGGCCAGGAATGTTTTGCCATTTCCCGGCTGGCCATAAATCAGGAACGAATTTCCCGAGCTCACCGCGGGACCAATCTGCGCCAGGATGCGAGGCGTCATCACCATCCGGCGGTAGGCATGCTGCAAAGCCTCGGGCGTGAGCCAGCCATCGGCGCGGCGCTGCCTGCGGATGATCTGCGTGTATTGATGCAGCGGAACGGGCGCCGGGCCGGTATATTGGTTGCTTTCCAAACATTCGCGCGTGCTGTTGCGGCCGGTTTCCGTCAGCGCGAAGAGCACCGTGCTGTTGCCCATACCGAGCGATCTTTTGGCTTCAATCAAGCGCTGGTGCTTAAGAAAGTCGATAATTTTTTCGATTAAACTGAATTTGAGCCCCAGCTTTTCCGCTAAATCCCCGCCGAGCAGCTCGCCTTGGGAGTAAAGCATCTTCAAGATGAGCTGATGGACGACGGATGCCGCCAGGCCAGTGTCTTCCAGCGTTTCGGGAACCGGAGGAATGACACCCCCGGCCTCGATCTCTGGTTCTTTGATCTCGGCTTGTTCCTGCGGCGGACTGCTCAGCGATCGGGAAAGCGATCCCAAACGGGACGCGAGGCTCTGGATCGATTCCCCTGGTGACCCTGAGGAGATAGATGGGGATATGACGGATGCGGGGGGCATGAGGATGAAAGTCCAGTGTGCAGCTTCGACGTGGACGCCGCAATAGGAACTTGGTCCCCTTTCGCTTAAGTCAATTCCCCAGGTTGACAGACTTCTGACGAATTTTGCGATCGTCGCGCGGTCCATTCGGCCCCTGCGAGCATGATGAGCGCGGCGAGGAAGCCCCAGAGAATGATCGTGACGGTGTAATAAAAGGGGCCGTACTCGGATTGTAACTTTGCCCTCAGATACGGCCAGGTCCACAGGTTCACATATTTCAACAGCTCGAGGAGCAAACCTACCGAAATCGCAGTCGGGATAATGCGCGCGGGCTTGATTTTGCAGTTGGGTAGCAGCCAGTAAATGAGGAACAGAACCAGCATCGACATCGGAATCGCGGCGGCTTTGAACAGCACCAGGCCGATTAAATTCGCCACGGGCGCTGTCTGGTGGATGGAAACTCCGGCGAGAAACTCGGTGTTTAATGCGGTCAGGGTGGTTGAGACCAGCATCAGCGCGCCGCAGGCAAAGATCAAGCCCAGGCTCACGAGCTGGTTCAAGAAGTAATTGCGGTTCTTGGAACAATGCCAGATGCGGTTCAAGGCCACTTCCAGGGGCTCGAAGATACCGCTCGCGGTGAAGAACAGCAGGATTAGGGAGACAACCTGCACGGGCCCGCGCGAAGCCACCGTCACCTCGAAATTACGGCGGATGAATTGGCCGAAGGTATCGGGGAAATAGTCGTTTAGCGCGAAGTACACGGCGTCCACGCCCGCGCGCCAATGCAGGACGTGCTTGCAAATGGAAAGCATGACGGTGAGAAACGGAAAGAACGAGAGCAGCAAACCCGCCGAGACGGAGAAGGCGTAGACATGCACCTCGGTCTGCATCAAGTAATGGAAAGTGGGATAAAGCGCGCGACCGATTTTTCGCAATTCCGTTTACTCCGCGATCACGCGCCGGCCGTCGATGTGCCAGCGTCCCGATATGATGAGCGCAATGGCCTGGCTGTAAATGCGGTGCTCCTCAACGAGAATGCGTGCGGCCAGCGTTTCTTCGGTGTCGCGATCCAACACCGGCACGGCCGCCTGCATGATGATGGGGCCGGCGTCTAATGCCTGGTCCACGAAATGGACCGTACACCCGCTGATCTTCGCGCCGTGTTCGAGTGCCTGCTTTTGTGCGTCGAGGCCTGGAAAAGCCGGTAGTAGCGATGGATGGATATTCAGCGCTCGCAAGGGAAATGCCCGGCAGAACTCGGCGGTCAGGAGCCGCATGAAGCCCGCCAGGCAGACCAAATCCACCCGCTGCTTTTCAAGTTCGGCAACGATGGAGCGGTCATATTCTTCGCGCGGCCAGCCTTTAGAAGGCAGCACCGCCGTGGACAGACCGCCTTCGCGCGCGATTTCGATTCCGCGGGCTTCGGGGCGATTCGAAATCACGATCGAGATTTCGGCGTTGAGAGTCCCGCGCTGGATGCTGGCAGCAATCGCTTCAAAATTTGAACCGCGACCGGAAAGTAGGATGCCTAACCGCGTCACTTAATGAGCAACCTCATGGTCACCGCCGACGTAGACCACACGCGGTCCGCGCGACTCCACGACGTCGCCCATGTGGAAGCATGCTTCGCCCATGCTGCTCAAGATCGCCCGCGCTTTGCCGAGATTCCGCTTGGCCAGCACCAGAATCATGCCGACGCCGAGGTTGAAGGTGCGGCGGTAATCGGCCAAGTCGAGTTTGCCGATTGCCCGCAACTCCTCGAAGAACGGAGGAACGGTCCAACTGGAAACATCCACACGCGCGGCCAAACCCGCCGGCAGAATGCGCGGCGTATTGTCGGTAATGCCGCCGCCGGTGATGTGCGCGGCGCCCTTCAGCATGCGCTGGTCCATTAAGGCGCGGATCGGCTTCAGATAACTGCGATGAACCTTGAGCAGTTCGTCCGCCAGCTCCGGCGTGAGTGGACGCCGCGCTATCTCAAACAACAGCTTGCGTGCCAGCGAGTAGCCATTGGTATGCAGGCCGTTCGATGGCAGTCCTAAGAGCACATCGCCCGGCTTGATGCCGGCGCCAGTGAGCATTCGCTTGCGTTCCACGCCGCCGACGATAAATCCTGCAAGGTCGTATTCGCCGTCCTGATATAGCCCGGGCATCTCGGCCGTCTCGCCGCCGATGAGCGCGCAGCCATTGTTGCGGCAGCCTCGCGCTACTCCTTCTACCACTTGGCCGGCGACCTTGGCGTCCAACTTACCCACGCCGAAATAGTCGAGGAAAAACAACGGCACGGCGCCCTGCACCGCGATGTCGTTGACGCAATGATTGACTAAGTCCTCACCGATGGTATTGTGGCGCCCGGTGAGAAACGCGATCTTCAACTTGGTTCCAACGCCGTCGGCCGAGCTCACCAGGACAGGATTCTTCCAGCCAGACAATAAGTAACCACCGCCGAAGCTGCCGATGTCCGTGAGGACGCCGCGCGTGAATGTGGTTCGCGCGTGTTTACGAATCAGCGATACCGCACGGTCGGCTTCATCAATGCTGACGCCCGCATCTTGGTAAGTGACCGGTTTTTGAAGAGCCATTGCCGCGAATCACCATGATACGCGATTGAATGACTGAAGCCCGAGTTGTAAGGAAATTAGTCGATGAATCCGCGCCAGGTTTTGCCGCGGCCATCGCGCAGGACAACGCCGAAGCTGTCGGAAACGCCGGTGATGGTGCGGCCGTTGGCGTCACGAAACGTATAACGCACCGATTCCTCGCTCACCTTTTCGGCGGTGCCGCGCCAGATGTTGCCAAACTCATCGCGCAATCGAAGATGATCGCCGTGGCCGAAGCCGTAGAGGCGCGTGTTGGTGCCTTCTTCTTCAAAGTTGAAGAAGCCACCCGGGATCTTGCTGTGGACCCGTTTACGCTTGAAGATGCCGCGGGTGATCATTAACTTTATTATCAGGACCTTCGTTCCAGAAGTAGATTGGGTAATCGCCTTAGCGTGGGTCCAGCCTGGACCCTAGGTTGCGGCCGGTGAATGCAATACTGGTCGTTTAATACAAGTATGAGAATCGTTCTGCAGCGCGTGACTCGCGCGCATGTTGAGGTTGGCGGGGACACGGTGGGTTCGATCGCGGACGGGTTAGTGATCCTGCTCGGCGTTACGCATCTTGATACTCAAGAGGACGCCGACTATCTGGCATCGAAAGTGATCCATCTTCGCATTTTCGCGGATGATGAGGGCAAGATGAACCGCAGTCTCATTGATGCCGGCGGCGCATTGTTAGTTATTTCGCAATTTACTTTGTATGGTGACTGCAGGAAGGGACGGCGGCCCGGGTTTGACCGCGCTGCTCCCCCAGGGCAGGCTCGCGCTTTGTACGAATATTTTGTGCAACAGCTCAAGGCTAGTAGCGTCAAAGTGGAAACCGGAGTCTTTCAGGCCGAGATGAAAGTGGCGCTGGTGAATGATGGCCCTGTAACCTTCGTTCTCGACTCCAAGCCGGAATCCGAGTAACTCAAACTAACATATACGGACTTAGTGCCGGTCGGGTATGATTTCAAAAAGGAGCACAAATGCCTCGCTCAGGAAACAAAATTCGAAATCTTTCCTTGTTGACGGCGGCTCTGGAGGGTCTCGAGCTGCAGAAGCTGCGGATTGACGAGCAGATCCGGGAAGTGCGTGCATTGTTAGGTAAAGCCCCGGCTCGCCGCGGACGGCCGGCAGGTTCGGGAGTCAAGCGCGCCGCTGGACGGCTCAGCACCTCGGCGCGGAAGCGAATTGCGGCGGCTCAGAAGAAGCGTTGGGCCGCGTATCGGAAATCGACGGGCGGTAAGTCGGAGTAACTGGACTAACTTGACTTACTAAAGCGAGAGTTACGCTCCAGCGCCCGGCGAAGCTGGGCTTCAGGCGATAGTTTTCCAATTCTTGGCCAGATGATCGGCCGTACGCCACGCCAGCGCCTGCATCGTCAGCGTGGGATTGCGCGCGCCGCTGGTCCCGAACACCGAGCCACCCAGCATTCCAAGGTTGGGCGCTTCATGCGAAAATCCCCAGCGGTCGACGACATTGGTTTCGGGATTATCGCCCATGCGCGTTCCGCCATAAGTGTGCGTGGATAGCGCGGGGCCGAACGGCTGGCCCTTGATCACTTCGATAGCGCCAGCGGCGCGAAACCATTCTTCCATTTTGTTCTGCGCGTAAGTCGCGGCGCGGGTTTCGTTTTCCTTGGGGCCGCTGGTAACGCGGCACACCGGATCGCCGAGCGGATCCTTCACCTCTGGATCGAGATCGAGATACGTGTTCTCGTACGGAAAGCTATTGGTTTGCAGATAAGCGCCGGTAAAGCGGCCGGCGTTTTCGTGCACGAACTTCTTCCAGGCGGAACCCCACGCGGGCGCGCGCCCGAAGGTAGCCATGCTGGCGGCCGCGATGGGATGCTTCTCCATGTACGTGGACATACTCGCGCCGCCGATAAATCCGAGGCCGGAGTGATCGAACGTGTCATCGGCCCATTCGTCCACGACGACGCCTTGCGAGAGCATCGCTCCATACCAGGTATTAACGTCGAACGGGAACAATGCGGTGACGCCGACGCCGGCCTGTGCGTCCCAATGACCGAAGTAATGCTTGCCCACCTGCCCATGATTGTTCGAGAGACCGTTCGGGTAGGCTTTCGATTTCGAGAGCAGCAGCAGACGCGTGTTTTCGTACGTGTAGGAAGAAACCAGCACCACTTTCGCCGGCTGAAAATATTCCTTGCCGTCGCGAATATAACTGACGCCGGTGACCTTGCCGTTGTTGTCCGCGACGATGCGCGTTACTTGCGCGCCATCGAACACCGTGAGGTTTTTCGTTTTCTGCGCTTCGGGAATGGTGGTGAAGCAGGTCGAATTCTTCGCACGCACCTGGCAGCCGCCGCGATCGCAATAACCGTGATAGGCGCACGCCGGCCGTCCGTGATAGGGCTGCGAGTTGATGGCCGATGGTGCGTGAAACGGTTTCCAGCCGAGCGACTGCGCGGCCTTGTGCATGTGGTCCAGAAAATCGCAGGTGCGTAGCGGCGGCATCGGATACTCGCGGCTGCGCGGACCTTCATAAACGTTGCCCGCGGGATCGATCTTGCCCTGGATGTTACCTGCTTTGCCCGACACGCCGACTTCGTGCTCAACGATGTCGTAATACTGTTCCAGCTCGTCGTAGCTGACGGGCCAATCTTCAAGCGTGGAGCCTTTCGGCAACAAATTGACGCCGTAACGTTTGATGGTTTCCGAACGCGTCTTAAAATCCCACGGCTTCAGCCGCCAGCTTTGCGCGTGATAGTGGATGGACGTGCCGCCAACGGCGTTCATCATCGGATGTGCCGCCGCCTGGCGCGCCTTGGCGTCCGGGCTCGTTCGAAACGTGGGGATTTCGTTTTTCGCCTTGGGGACGGTGGTTACGAGCGAGCGGACGTTGTTGTGAATTTCGTCGGGCTTGAAATCTTTGGACGGGTCCATCCACGTTCCGGCTTCGATGCCGGCGACCTTCAATCCGGCGCGAGCGAGCGGCAACACCGCGACGCCACCGGCCGCGCCTAATCCGACAACCGCGACATCGACCGGCTTGAGATTAATGGCCATGTTCGCCTCCCGGGGCTCCATTCCCAGAAGACCCGTATGCGGAATGATGATACGGCGAAATGTCCACGCCCATCCGCTGATCGGCCGCCGTGGTCGCCATGCGGGGCCCGGGATACTTGATCAAATCCCAGCCCGCGAAATTCTTGTTACCGCCGTAGTAGGGATCGCCGAACATGCCTTCCATCGCGAGACGGCGTGCGCGATTGAAGAACCCGCGGGCATTCGGAAATCCGTCGGCCGTGCCGTTGTCCATCGATGTGAGCACAGCATCCCGCTGCTCCGGCGAGAGATCGATGAACGCGACGTTGTGAGTGCGGTGGGCCAACGCGTCGGTCGCTTCCAGGCCTTCGATGAAGGCGGGTTTTTCGCCGGCCAGATAATCGGCGAGCGCGCGATTGATGTAAACCGGCACGTCGCACTCCGAAGCGCTGGGGCCGAGGTCATCTTTCGGAATGATGCGATCGACGATTGCGGCCAGGAGGCGAAGCTGGGGGTCGGAAAGCGCGGAAGGTGTCGATGCTGGAGTCGGCTGTTGCGCCAGCGCAGCCACCGGAACCAGAGCCGCGCTGACAATTACTGCGCGCCGGGAAATATCGTCGGGCATTATTGATGGAAGAGGCCGTTGTAAACGCCGCTCGCGAGAATATGCCCGCTGAGCGCCTTTTGCAAATCGTCGCGACCGGCAGTGGCCGGCAAATCAAGCTTCGAATCCACGGCGTACACTTCGAGCGTGTAGTGATGTGGCAGACCGGGCGGCGGGCAAGGGCCCAGGTAGCCCAACTGCTGCGCGATATTCTTGCCTTGATGCGTGCCATCCGGCAGATCCGCTTTGGCGGGCACGTTGGCCGACAAGCCGGTCGCGGTGACCGGAATGTTCCAGGCGATCCAGTGCGTCACGTCATCGAAAGTCTTGCCGGGATGCACGTCGCCATCGTGAAAGATCACGGCGTAAGACATGGTCCCCGCGGGCGCTCCGCTCCAATCGATCTGTGGGGAACCTCCGGGCGGCTTGACGGCACAGGTGAACTTGGCTGGGATGTCGCCGCCGTCACTGTAGCCGGAGACCGTAATTTTCAACGGCGGAGGAATCTGTCCGTAAGCGGCAACGGCGGCGAGCGCGAAGGAAGCCGCGAAAATGGTGAAAGATTTCATGTCTATTTCTCCTATTTACCGGTATAGCTCACGCGCCAGATCGCTTTATAGGCGTCGTCCGTGAAGTACAGCGAACCATCCTTGGCCACGACGACCGCCACGGGCCGGCCCCACGCATTACCGTCCGGCGTGACGAAGCCGGTGATGAAATCCTCGTATACGCCGCTGGCATGGCCGTCTTCCAAAGGAACGCGCACGATTTCGTAGCCGGCGCGCGTGGATCGATTCCATGAACCGTGCTCGGCGCCGAACAGATCGCCCCGATATTCCTTGGGAAACTGCGTGCCTTCGTAGAACGTGAGGCCGAGCGAAGCATTGTGTGGTTGCATCAGCACGTCCGGCACGATCACTTTGTCCTTGAGTTCGGGATGCTTGCCTGCGAGGCGCGGGTCTTGATTGGCACCCATGTAATACCAGGGCCAGCCGTAGAATCCCCCTTCTTTGACGTGCGTGATGTAGTCGGGCACCAAGTTGTCGCCCAGTTCGTCGCGCTCGTTTACAGAGCACCAGAGCTCGCCGGTTTCGGGATTGATGGCCAGTCCCACCGGATTGCGGATACCCGCACCGTAGATCTGCACGAATTTCCCTTCGGGCGTGTATTCGAGAATGTCGGCGCGATGGAATTCCTTGGGATGCGTGTCGGGGTCGTCGACGTTCGAGCCGGATCCCACGGCGACAAACATGCGCTTGCCGTCTTTGGAGAACACGACGTCGCGAGTCCAATGGAAACCGGAGAAAGCCGGAACGTCGGGAATTATGGTTTGCGCCGGTCCGGTCGCTTTCAGATCGCCGTTATGATACGGGAATCGCACCACCGAATTGGTGTTGCCAATGTAGACCCATTCAGGATTCGCGCCGAGCGGATAGAATGCGATTCCAAACGGCTGCTTCAATCCGGTAGTGAATGTGGAAACCTGTTCAGGCTTGCCATCGGCGCTGCGTCCGCGGAAAACCTTGATCTCGCCGGGCATGCTGTCGGCGACGAAGAAGTCGCCATTAGGGGCCATACGAATCTGGCGCGGTTCGGTGATGCCTTCGTGCGTGTAGAGTTCCACTTTGAAACCGGAGGGCGCCAGCGGCCACATGTTGTCGGGCTTGGGGACGACCTTGGGGAAATTCGCGCTCGACTTGGTGTCGTAGGGCTTGGGGAGATCGGCCGCGGTGATTTTGTGGAAGAGGCCGGGCTTTTCCTTTTGATAATCGGAGAAGGCCTGCTGGCCGGTGACCAGGTCCTTGGGATCGATCTTGCCTCCGGCGGCTTCGAGCAGCCAACCAGCGCCGGCGACGAGGAGCGCGGCGGGCACCATCCAGTACAACTTTTTCATTTTGCCTCCAGCGACATGGCGTCAACGGATGTTTTGGGAACAGGGGTCCGGGACGCGACCGACCATTATATCAGCGGTTTCCCGGCCGGGATCGACCATTTGGTGGCGCATGAGGGGGTGTTGTGTGTATGCGGCGGTGGTTTTTTCGCGAATTTGAAAAACGAAGCCACCAGACGCGTCGGATAGCGTGTTCAGGCATTCGGTTTGAGCGTAATACAGAGGGAGCCCGACTGGAGGATGGCAAGCGGCCAAGTGATTGAGTGCGGGGAGAATCGAAATGGATTCGGACGTGACTGGGCTCGCCCGATGTCCGGTTCTCGTTATTCATTCCTCTGTAACCGCGCGTAGGTATGCTGTTCCTTCGGTGGTCTACTTGCCATCGACATGTTTATCAGGAGCGCCAACAATGCTTAAACAGTTTTTGAGAACTGCTGGTTTGCTGGTCACAGCATCCGTTCTCTCCACCCTTTGGGCACAAGATCCCCCGACAACAACCCCCATCAAGTATGTTGTGGTGATCTTCCAGGAAAACAACTCGTTCGATCATTATTTCGGGACCTATCCCAGTGCCCTATGCCCAGCCGGTACAGCCAGCACTCCGGCGATCTGCTCGGAGTTCCCGGCATCCGGTGAATCGCCCTTTGTTGCGCTGCAGAACACGCCTTCCGTTAACGGCATCACTCCAGCCGTTAGCAATCTCAACGCCGTTGCGCCTTTCCGTCTGGATCGCTCACAGGCGCTTACCTGTGACAACAACAACGGATACAACGCGGAGCAGGTAGCCTATAACTCTGGCCAGGTGAATCAATTCCCGTCCACCAGCGGGACCTCGGAAGTCACCAAGGGTACGCCTTGCACGTTGGATCTAAGCATGGGTTATTACGACGGCAATACAGTCACGGCCCTTTGGAACTACGCGCAGTATTTCGCCATGAGCGACAACTACTTCGATACTGAGTTCGGCGTCACCGAAGAGGGCCACCAGAACTTAATCTCCGGGCAGACGCATACCAACAGCACCGTCCCTTCCGCCGCCATCACTACCGGCTCAGTCGTGAATGGAACCATGATCATGAACGTTGAAGCGGGCGTTGACGATTGCATCGTAGCTTCCGGCACCAGCACCATCCCTGTGATCATGACGGGCACGAATATCGGCGATCTTCTCAACAGCGCCGGAATCTCCTGGGGTTGGTTCTACGGCGATTTTCCGGAATCCGGCAGCTCCACTACGGCTATTACCAGCACCCAATGCGGCACCACTCCGAGCGGTAGCTCGTATAACAGTCACTACGCGCCCTTCATGTATTACGAGACGACCTCCAATCAGCATCATTTTTCTCCCAGCTCGCCTGCTGCCATCGGCACTTCCGCCGATCCGGCCAATCACACCTACTCGCTAGTCGATCTCATGAGCGCCCTGAGCGCTGGCAACCTGCCTTCCGTAACATTTCTGAAGGCTCCTACGCCGGAGACCGGGCATCCGGGCAAATCCACCCCGCTGGAGGAACAGACGTTTCTCGTAGACGCCATCAACATGCTTCAGGGCACGCCTTTCTGGCCGCAAATGGCTATCTTCATCACTTACGACGATTCTGACGGCTGGTACGACCATGTGATGCCGCCCATCGTCAATCAATCGACTGACGCCGCCAACGACGTAGTTGCTGGTTCAACCCTCCTCTGCGGGACGCCGCAGGCGGGCGCTTATCTGGATCGGTGTGGTTATGGGACGCGCCTTCCGCTATTGGCGATCAGCCCGTACGCCAAACAGAATTATGTCGATCACGCTCTAACCGACACCACCTCAGTCCTTCGTTTCATTGAAGACAACTGGAACTTGGGCCGGCTCGGCAATCAATCGTTTGACGCGCTCGCGGGTACGCTTAATGGCCTCTTCGACTTTACCGACAAGCCGCGCCCCGGCCGCGAGTTGATTCTGGATCCCAATGCCGGCACAGTCGTAACGGCACAGTAACGATCCGCGCGCTATACCACCTCGTAGGGCCGCATCATCTCGTTGTCTTCGTGCTCCAGCACGTGGCAATGCCAGACATAGCGGCCCTTATATCCTTCGAATTTGACGATGATCCGCGTGGCGTGCAGCGCGTCCGCGCGCACCGTGTCTTTCCAGCCGGCTTCATGCGCTTCGGGCGGAATCGCCGGTCCGGTGTAAACCAGCTTGCCGGTCTGCATATAAGCCTCCGGATTGAACGGCCGCCGGTCCAGTATCTGGAAACGCACCAAATGCAGATGAATGGGATGCGCCTCTTCTGTCTGGTTGATGAGTGTCCAGATCTCGGTTGAATGGAGCACGGGATTTTCGGTCACCGGCATGTCGTAATGGGCGCCGTTCAACAGCATGTGTGTGATCATGCCCTTCACATCTTTGTAATCCATCAGCGTAAGTTCCCGCGTTTTTCGGGCAGCGCTTTCCGGTGTACGCTCGATACTCCGCAGTTTGGCCGGCAGAGGGGGAAACGACAGCGCTTTACTGCTTTCGGCGGTATTGCCGCCGGTCGGCGACACCCGGATCTGCATGATCGGGAAGCTGGAGCTTTTCACATATATGGTTTTGCCCGCAAAAGGGCTGAAGTCCATCACAATATCGGCGCGCTCTCCCGGCGTCAGGACCAGGCCCTTCATTTCCAGCGGCGCAGCCAACAGGCCCTGATCAGACCCGATCATCCGGAAAGGCTCGCTGCCCGGCACAAGGCTGAAACTATCCTTTGCAAAGGACAACGAAAAGAAGCTTCCGTTCGAGCAATTCAGTATGCGAAAGCGGTAGGGCCGCGGCTCCGCCTCGAAGAATGGAAAGAGCTTTCCGTTCAGTAACAGGGCGTTGCCCTCGTAGTCATCGGCCCATTGCTTGGGATATTGCAGCTGCCCGTTCACCTGAAACAGCCGGTCATAAATACAGAGTGGGATCTCATAAGGACCGCTGGGCAAACCCAGCGAGTCTTCGAACGCGTCGCGAATCAGGAAATGCCCGAATAGCCCGGCCACCGCGTTCAGCCGCGTGATTCCCATGGCATGGTCGTGATAAAAAAGCCCGGCGGCATCCTGGCGATTCGGGTAGAAACAAATTTTCGATTGCCCCGGCACAATCCATTTCTCCGGATTGCCGTCGCTTTCGGGCGGCACTCTGCCACCATGCAGATGCACCACCGTGCGCACTTCGGGAACGTCGCTTCCGGCGCCGTGCAGCGCATGGTCAACCGGCAGCAGATGTTTCGTGGGCAGGTTGTTGACCCATTCCACCGTGATAGCCTCGCCGGAGCGGGCCTCAAATGTTGGGCCGGGCGACATGCCGTCGTAGCCCCAAAACGTTGTGGGCGCCAAATCGCGATGAACTTTCGCCTGAAACTCACGCATCGTTACGCGGTAATGCCGTTTGCGCAGGGGCCGCGCTTTTTCTGGAACAGGCAGCGCGTCTACGTATTTTGTGAGCGCGCCCGCACTCAGCGACAGTCCCGACAGATCCGGCGCACGATGCCGCATCTGTGATTTACCCTTCACCGCAAGCGCGGAAAACAATCCGCCGTATACCAGAAACCCGCGTCGATTTATAAGTGGCTCCGTTCTCTCACAAAAATGAAAGCGAGAGAGCAGGCCATGCTTCTCTCGCTTCGAGGTTACCGCGGACTTTTGGTTAACTGTTATGGCAATCCGGTGGTGGGGGACAAAATAGGCGTGTTCGTGTTGGGAACGGGGCCGCTTGGGTTTGAGAAGTTGAACATATTCGTAATTGGATTTGCAAGCGCATCGAACGAGCCGCCGCCGATTCTTCCCAGGTTCCAGTTATCTTCGATGAAGCGAAGCACGGAAGTCTGATCAGTTAACGTGCTGTCGACGTAGTTGGCTTTCGCCCAGGGAGAGATCACCAACAGCGGCAGCCGTACTCCGTAGCCGCAGCGGCCGTTCACGGGTGCGCTGCCGGAATTCGGTCCAGGAAGCTGTGGCGTGGTCCCGGAAGTACCACAGGCGTTGGTGCCGGTAAGAGAATCCTCGGTTGAGAATGAGGCGTTCACGATCGGCCCCATCTGATGGTCATACCAGCCGTCGGAATCGTCATAGGCGATGATGATCGCCGTCGTGCTCCAAAAACTCGACTGCATCACCGCGTTGACTACCTTCACGATAAACGCCTGTTCGTCCAGCGGAGTCGAATTGCCGGGATGGGCGTTCTGGTAGGACGCCGGCTTGAGGTAACTGACGTTCGCCAGGTTTCCCGCGCTCAGCGCATCGAAAAAGTCGTGAATATCGTATTGATGGTTTGCATTCGCATCGGGATATCCGATGCTCGCCGAGGTACTCGTCGCGGGGCGCGCATGGGTGGGGTTGGCCGTGCTGGGGTAGAACTGAAACGGCTCATGGTGCGGTACGTAATCCGCTTCCGTCAGTCCGGTGATCGGCGACACCGTGCTCCGGTTGCAGCCCATACTGCCGTTGGGATTTGTGATCGTGAGATCGAAGCCGCCCTGGAACCAACCCCAGGAGAGTCCGGCGTTGGTGAGCAGATTGCCAATGTTGGTGTTCGCTGTCGTGAAGTTCATCTGCATCTTAGTGGATCCCGCGCAAACGTCATTCAGAGGATCGGAGTCGCCATTCAGTGTGAATCCGCCTTGTCCATCCGCGATCTCGTCGCCGCTGTTCGCGTTCACAACGGTGCTTTGATTGATGCCGTTGGTCTGACCCGAGATCAGATTGACAGCGCCTGGCGATGAAGGCCCGAACTGGGTGTCATAAGAATTGTCGTTCAACGCAAAGTTCTGCGCATACTCCCACAACGCCGTAACGGTGTTGCCGTCGTAATAGCCCATCACCAGGCCTTTGGTGGTGACGACCGCGGGGACCAGCACCGACATACTGCTCGAAGAGCCGGCTGTTCCTGTATTCTTCGGGAACAGATCCATCAGACCATGGTCGAAAGACGCCTCTTCCGGTCCGTAGCTGTGATTTTGATCCGCGGTGAGAGCCTGGGACCGGTTCAGCCGGAACGGGTTCGCGGCACCGGCGCCATTGGCCGGATTCAGGTTCGGATTACTCGTCTGCAGTCCCGGGCTGAAGCCATTGACGCTGGGCGTGTTTGGAAGCGCCACGAAGCGGGGCTGTCCGGGGGGATTAGTTGCCTTGGGATAGATTCCGAAATAATGATCGAAAGAGTTGTTCTCATCGAAAATGACGACCACATGCTGGATGGGCGTCGTAGGCGTTTGGCTCTGGACTTCCGCCGCGCTGAGCCAAGCGGGATTCAGGACCAGAAATATACTGACCGGGATGGAAAGTAGTTTACGCATGTCTCCTCTTCTTGTTCTTCGGTGCAAGTGAGCAAAGACTACCTTAAACCTTAAGTCTGACTTCTCCGTTAGCATCCGATGACGAATACGCTACAGGTGTCGTTAGTGGGCTCATGGACAACGTTGGGAAGGTTCGCGTAAGTCCGGCCAGCCCCGCGCGGAGAATACAGAACCTGTTTTGCCGGGAGTTCCCAACCTGACATCGGACGGTCACGCTATTGAAATATGCAACTGGTAACCTCCAGAAGTTTACAGAGGAGAATAACCAATTGGATCTCAAGCCGCTTCTTTATACTTCCCTGATGCTGATGATGCCCCTGCTCGCGGGCGCTGACACCGTGCAGATCGTCCAAGGCACGCCGGGCACCAATAGCTCTTTGCCGGTGACTGGCCCGTCACCAAGTTTTCAGAACGTGATTAACTTCGCCAACCTCGGAAGCCAAATCACGAATCCCAATTGCTCAAACGCCGGAACCAACTGCCCGGCGTTCAATTCCGCACAATATGCTTCAGGTGGAGTTACTAATATCTCCAGCCCGGACGGTCTCCTCATCTATCCGTTCAGTGACCAAACCGCCGGTGGAATCGAGCTATTCGATCCAGGTGCGACGGATCCTTCCACCTGTGTTTCGACTAGCACCTGCGATGGCACCGCAGACATAACCATAAATCTCGCCTATGGAGTAGAGGACCTTGCCGTAGGCCTGTCGGACTTCGACGATCCAGTGGATCTCACAATAACCGCGCTCGGTTTGGGCGGCACCGTTCTGGATACACTGGACGTGTCCTCAGCCGTCGAGGCTGCCACGCTGGGTACGGGCCAAACCTATTTTGTCGCGGAAGACACTGCCCCCGGAATTTATGGTCTTGAGATTAGCCAAACTACGCAGACCTTCGGGTCCGGCCTCGCGCTCGCCGAGGTGGTTTATACACCCGAGCCTTCCACCTTTCTGTTTCTAATTGGCAGTGGCTTGGCGATCATCGGTACTGCCCGGATGCGCAAGAAAGCGTAGTGGCTTGTGAACTTCCCTGATAATTCCGCTGAACCGGGCGTCTCACATTACTCGGCGTAAATTCGTGGCTGGAGGCAGCCTCGTGACTGTCGGTGCTCGTTTTGGGACGGCGCAGATGGTGCATCTGCCGCCGATGAAGCCCGCGCCGCCCCTGATCGACCCCCAACGCCTGACGCCGTTCGTCGATCCCCTACCGCTCCCGGAAGTCGCGCGGCCGCTCGGCAAGCGCCTCAATCCTTCGCGGAAGGCACAGGTTCCGTTTTATCGGATTCCCATCCAGGAGTTCTTGTCGAAGATTCACCGGGACATTCCGCCCACCCGTTTCTGGGGGTATGGAAACAGCATGCCCGGACCCACCATCGAAGCTCGCAGCGGCGAGGAAATTCTAGTCGATTGGCCGAACCAGCTGCCCGCGAAGCATTTTCTCCCCATCGATCACACGATTATGGGCGCCGAGAAAGGCGTTCCGGAATCGCGCACGGTGGTGCATGTTCACGGTGGGAGAGTCCCGCCGGAGAGCGACGGCTGGCCCGAGGCCTGGTATGCGCCGGGCAAGTCGGCCACGTATCATTATCCGAACCAGCAGGACGCTGCGCTGCTGTGGTATCACGACCACGCGATGGGAATCAACCGGCTAAACATTTGCGCCGGCATGGCGGGGCTCTACGTGATCCGCGATTCCTTTGAAGACGCGCTGCATCTTCCTGGCGGCGAGTACGAAATTCCGCTGGTGCTGATGGACCGCATGATCGGGACCGACGGGCAGATCTACTATCCGGTCAGCCAGTTCCCGGATGCCCCGTGGATACCGGAGTACAGCGGAAACGCTACGCTGATCAACGGAAAGCTCCTGCCTTATCTGGATGTGCAGCCGCGAAAATATCGTTTCCGCATACTGAATGGCTCCAATTCGCGGTTCTATTTCCTGTCGCTCAGCAATAGCCGGACGTTTCAGCAGATCGGAACCGACCAGGGATTGCTGCCCGCGCCGGTAGCCGTGCCTCGCCTTACAATCGCGCCGGGCGAGCGAGCCGACGTGGTGGTGGATTTCGCTGAACATCGCGGCGAGCGCATTTTGTTGAACAGTCTCTCCGTCCCGCTCATGCAGTTCCGCGTGGCACCCGAGAGCGTGGCGGACCCGAGCGCGCTGCCTTCAGCTCTTCGCCCGGTTCCCCGGATTGACGCGACCGACGCGATCCGGACCCGCCAGCTCACGCTCGAAGAAGTGGACAATGTTCTGGGCGATCCCCTGGTTCACCTGCTGGACGGGAAACACTGGCACGACCCTGTTTCGGAGAAGCCGGTGCTGGGCACCACCGAGATCTGGGAGCTGCTGAACCTGACTGATGACGCGCATCCCATTCACCTGCACCTGGTTCGGTTCCAGATTCTCGACCGCCGCCCGATCAACGTCGACGCCCGCATTTACGACAAGAAACTTATTTATATCGGGGATGCCGTGGGGCCCGACCCAAATGAAGCAGGCTGGAAAGATACGGTGAGGGCGACGCCCGGGGCCAGCACCAGGATCATCGTGAAGTTCGAAGGCTACAGCGGCCGCTACGTCTGGCACTGCCACATCCTGGAGCACGAGGACAATGAAATGATGCGGCCATACGAGGTTGTTGCTCCCGCCTGAGGTTTTGATGCCCGCGGCCCCGCAGGCGCGGGTCTATTATGGATGAGATGATGACCAGACTGAAAGAAACTGTGATGGCGATATTCGCCGGGCTGCTGCTGGCTGGAGGCGCGCACGCGCAGGTGTCGCTCGACTCGGTGCGCATAGAGGCGAAAGACACCGTCGCTCTCGCGAAGTTTTACCGGGACGCGTTCGGCATGCAGGAGGTAAATCGGATCCAAAATCCGGGGGGCACGGAAGTTTTCGTGAACTTCGGCGCCACGGTGGAAGCTGCCAAGGCCAACAAGAGTCCGCAGATGATACTTTTTCATCGCGATTCCGACGATGTGAAGGACCCGACGACGCACGTGATTTTCGCGGTGAAGGACATGGCATCGGCCGTCGCGGCACTCAAGGCCGCCGGTGGAACGATCACGGGCGATCCGCGACCGTTCGGAAAAACGGGCATCGTTCTGGGCTTTGCGATCGATCCGGTTGGTAACCGCATAGAGTTGATTCAGCGGCCATAATCTGACTGTTGGCCATACTGTGGATACAAGTTGTTCTCGACGCAAGGCTTCTGAAGGCCGCCGATAGCGCGGCTAAGATCAAGCGCGGCCCCAGCGCGTTGAAGAATACCGTCCGTGGGAAGAGGCTGCGGCTTGGCCGGAGGATTGAACCGCGGCGATGTTCACCTGTGCCGATTTGCGCCGCCTGACGAGCAGCGGCCGGTCCTGATACTGACGCGCCAGAGCGCTATTAGCCATCTCTCGACGGTGACCGTGGCCCCCATTACTTCAACAATTCGAGACGTGCCATCAGAGGTGATCTTGGATGTGGAAGACGGGATGAAGGGCCGCTGCGTGGTTCATCTGCACAACGCCGTGACGATCTCCCAAGCGCGTTTGGGGAAGCGGGTCGGCGGCTTGAGTCGTCAACGGATGCAAGAGGTCTGCGCAGCCGTCCGGTTTTCGCTGGAATGCGGTTGAAGGGCGGCAAAGCCTACAAACGGCGTGCGAGAAGGTAGAGAGTCACCGGGCGCGTTCCTTCTTCGCAGATTTGAAAGCCGGCTTCTTTGACGCGGGCGGTCCACCAGGCGGCGCCGCGGGTCCCCATGTGCATGAACAGCGGACCGAAGGCAAATTTCGCCCACGGGTCGTCGTCTACTAAGATGAGCAGAAAATCGCCGCCGGGTTTGATCACGCGGGCCGCTTCGGCGAGCGCCTGGACGGACCCTTTTGGGCCGAGATGGTCCATCGCGTAGGCGCTGACGATGGCATCGAAGGCACCGGCGTCGAACGGAAGCTTGCGCATGTCGGCGGTGACGATCGTGGCGCGCTGCTCGACGCCAGCCGTCTGGAAGTTCGCGAGCAGCCTCTGTTGTGGACTCTGGCCCGGTCCGAAATGTTGATCGAAGGACTGGCCGAATAGATCGAGCGCCACGAGCGTCGTGCGCGGGCGAGCTTCGAGGACCATGATGGACGATCGGCCGGTGCCCGCTCCGATATCGAGCACGCGGCCTGCGCCGGAAGCGAGGAAGCTTTGGGTCGGCAACGAAGCTCGGCCGTTGATGTCGAGGCCGAAGCGCACGACGACGAATGCGGCGCTGGACCAAAGCGCGACGGCGCCCACGATGAGCATCGGCCATCGGGACCATTTGCGCCAATACCCGACGAGCAGCAGCAGGAGAGCGCACGCGACGATGGGAAGGTGCCCGTAGCTGAGCCACCAAGGATAGCCAAAGGCAAGGGCGGTTGTGGAAGCCGGCATGTAACCATTCTCGGCCATCGCCGCTGAACCCATTCTGAACGCGTTGTTCACCCCCGGTTCATCGCGATTGCGATATAAATGTGGAATTGCGGGTTCTGGTAGTCGAGGACGAAGTACGCCTGTCCCGTCAGTTGGCGAAGGCGCTTGCTGAAGCCGGGTACGCGGTCGACTGCGCCTCCGATGGCGAACGGGCCGATTTCCTCGCGAGTACCGAGCGATACGACGCGGTAATTCTCGATCTGGGACTCCCGAAAATCGACGGATTGACGCTATTGCGCGGCTGGCGGCAAGCAGGCATCTTTGCGCCAGTGCTGATTTTGACGGCGCGCGGAAGTTGGCACGAAAAGGTGCAGGGGATCGACGGTGGAGCGGACGACTATGTCGCAAAGCCTTTTCGGATGGAAGAGGTTCTGGCACGCGTTCGAGCACTGATCCGCCGCGCGAGTGGGCTTGCGAAGCCCGAACTCCGGTGCGGCCCGCTGGCGCTTGATCCGCGCACGGCCCGTGTCTCGCTAGACGGCGCACCGGTGAAGTTAACCAGCCACGAATACCGCGTGCTCTCCTATCTGATGCACCACGGCGATCACGTGGTATCGCGAAGCGAACTCACCGAGCACATTTACGCGCAGGATCTGGACCGGGATTCAAACACCGTTGAGGTTTTCGTCGCCCGTCTGCGGCGTAAGCTCGGTGCGTCGTTCATCGAGACCGTGCGCGGGCTGGGCTACCGCATGCGGGAACCTGCGGCGGAGGAATAAAGATGCTGCGATCGCTCCGAGCCCGATTGATTCTCGCCTCGCTGCTGTGGACCGCGGGGCTGCTCGCCGTGATGCACATGCTTTCGCTGATGCTGATGCACGCACTTCCGGGCATTCGCACAGTGAATAACTACGTTTTTCCCATCGTGATGGGGATCGCTCTTATGGCGTCCGGAGTGCTGCTTGGATTTCGCCAAGGCCTGACGCCCTTCCAGCGTTTGCGGGAACGACTGCTGGCCGTGCGGGCCGGCGACGATCGTCGGGTGGAAGGCGCCTATCCGAGCGAAGTTCAGCCGCTCGTCGACGACCTGAATGCTCTGCTTGAAGATCGCGAAAAGGCCGTGAAACGCGCGCTGGCAACGGCGGGCGACCTGGCGCATGGCCTGAAGACTCCTCTGGCGTTGCTCGCGCAGGAGGCCGATCGCGCTGGTGCGGCGGGCAACGGTGAACTGGCGGAGAACATCGCACATCAGGTGGATCGTATGTCCCGCCAGGTGACATATCATTTGGCGCGGGCTCGCGCGGCCTCAGGAGTCGCCAGTGGTTCACGCTGCGCTGTGGCGCCTTGCGTGGATGCGCTGGTACGCACGCTCTTGAAACTCTACGCCGGACGTGCGCTCCAGATCTCATCGAACATTGCGGCGGACCTTCACGCGCGAGTGCAGCGGGAGGATTTGGACGAAATGCTCGGCAATTTGTTGGATAACGCATTTAAATGGGGAAAATCCAGAATCATGCTGGAAGCAGCGCGAGTGGACGGCATGCTGGTAGTCCGGCTGGATGACGATGGCCCCGGGCTGGCTGGCGATCTCCGGTCGCGCGTTTTGGAGCGGGGCGTGCGCGCCGACGAACGCTCTCCCGGGTCCGGACTGGGCTTGGCGATTGTCCGCGATTTGGCGGAGGTGTACGGCGGATCGGTTGCTCTGGACGATTCACCGCTGGGAGGATTGCAGGCTCGAATCTCATTTCCAGCGGCGTAGATCAGGGCTTCATGACGGCTCGAAGCCTCTGCAGGTTCCGTTCCACCAGTTTGCGATCTTTGTCGCTAATGCCTGGGGTATGCAGGAGTTGCGTTAGGCGCGCGGCCAAGCGGGCATCGGTGTCATCCACCGCCGGTTGGGTCGTAACTCCTTCCTTCGCAGAAGGGTTTTGCTGATTTTGGTCCACGGCAGCAGTCTACCACCCGGCACTTTTGCATACAGCACCTACAGTACTCCACAAGGTCTGCCGATCACTGGGGAGTAAGCAAAACCTTAGTAGAACGTTCAGGAGACTCGATACGTGTTTCCCATCATCGGCATTCTCGTCGTCCTCGGCTGCATCGCCGGTGGCTATTTCATGGAAAAAGGGAACTTCATGGTTCTCATGCAGCCGGCCGAACTTATCATTATTCTCGGCGCGGCACTGGGAACGGTACTGATCGGCAACCCGGCCTATATCCTGAAGTCGATCGTAACGAGCATGATTCAGGTGCTCAAGGGTAGCCGGTACACTTCCGGCATCTACCTGGACACGCTGAAGTTCTTGAACGACTTTTTCAGCACGTCGCGCAAAAACGGTATCACGGCCCTCGAGCAGGATCTGGACGAGCCGGAGAAAAGCGCGCTCTTCAAACGGCATCCGAACTTCGCCTCTGACAAGGAAGCGCTGCACTTCTTCTGCGACACCATGCGAACGCTGCTGGCGGGCGGCGTGGAAGTGCATGACCTGGACCAGATCATGGAGACCGATCTGGAAGTGCTGCACAAGCAGGCGCTGCTTCCGGCGGCGGCTATTTCCACCATGGCCGATAGCCTGCCCGGCCTCGGCATTGTCGCCGCGGTTTTAGGCGTGGTGATCACCATGAGCGCGCTGGGCGGGCCACCGGAAGAGATCGGGCACAAAGTGGCGTCGGCGCTGGTGGGAACGTTCTTGGGTATTTTGCTGTGCTATGGCTTTCTCGGGCCGATTGCGGCCAATATCAAGAAAATTACGAACGCCGAGAGCGAGTACTTTCTGGCGCTGCGGATGGGTCTGCTGGCCTTCATGAAAGGCGTTCCTCCCATTCTGGCTCTGGAAGCGGCGCGCCGCGCCATCCCGCATCACGTCAGACCGTCATTCCAGGAAATGGATAAGGCGTGCCGGAAAACCGCCGGCGCACCCGCGTCCGAGGCGGCGGCTTGAGCGCGAAGAAAAACGTTCATCCGATCATCATCGTCCACAAGAAGGCCGCTCACCATGACGACGAGCATGGCGGGGCTTGGAAGGTGGCCTATGCCGATTTCGTCACGGCCATGATGGCGCTGTTCATCGTGCTGTGGCTGCTGAGCGCGAGCGAAAAAGTGCAGAAGGCCGTCGGCGGATATTTTCAGGATCCGACGGGGCAAGGCAAGCAGACCGGCACAACAACAGCCGGCGTTGCCGAAACGCTCTCGCTGACCGAAAAGCAGCTGAACGAAATCAAAGACAAAGTTCAGCAGGCCATGCAGAAGATCCCTGAGCTGAAGAACATGCAGAATCAGATCAAGATGACGATTACGGCCGAAGGGCTGCGCATCGATCTGCTGGAAACCAAGGGTGGCCTGTTCTTTGCAAACGGCGATCCCAGGCCTACGGGAGCTGGAGGCGACCTGCTCAAGGTGCTGGCCAGCGAACTGGCGAAACTTCCGAACAAGATCGTGATCGAAGGGCACACCGATTCCACTCCGTACGGCCGCGCCGATTATTCCAATTGGGAACTATCGGCGGATCGCGCCAATGCGGCCCGGCGCATTCTGACCGACTCTGGACTAGATCCGGCCCGCATCAGCCAAGTGCGCGGATTCGCCGATCAACGCCTGCTACTGAAAAACGACCCTACCAATCCCTCCAACCGCCGCATTTCGATCATTGTGCGGAACCAAGGCATGGATGATCCGGCCGGTCTGCCGCAACCCGCCGCAGCCGCCGCGGCGCCAGCCAAGCCCGAACGGCCCTCCGCCGTGATGTTGCCTCCGACACCCGCCAAAAAGTAAAGCCATACAAACCAGGTGCGGCGTCTCCTGTTGTATACTTCTGCTTGAAATTCAATTGTCCAAGGAGACTCAAGTGAACCGCATCTCGACCCTGACCCTGATGGGCGCTTTGCTGGGCGCCGCAGCCCTCAACGCTCAGAATCCGCTCGCGACCGATACCAAGAACTTTTATAACGGCATCAAAGGCACCCTGACCAAAGCCGCCGACGAGATGGCCGACGCAGACTATTCGTTCAAAGCCAGCCCGATGGAACGGACCTACGGCGAAATCGTGGGACACATCGCCGACGTTCAATTGGCCTTGTGCGGCAACGCCAATGGCGAGCAGAAGAAGGGCGACGCCGGGACCAAGACGACCAAGGCGGATCTGGTGGCTGCGCTGAAAGCTTCATTCGATTATTGCGATGGCGTCTACAACTCGCTGACCGACGCCGATGCCGCGACCAAGGTGACCATGTTCGGCCCCAATAAAGCTACCAAGCTTGCGGTGCTCAACTTCAACATCGCGCACGACAACGAGATGTACGGACAGATGGTGGTGTACCTGCGGATCAAGGGTTTGGTGCCGCCGTCCAGCCAGCGCCGGCAGCCCTAGCGTTTGAAGGCGGCGATGTGCAGGTGCGCGGGCATCTGCGCGTGCGCCAGATCCAAATCATCGTGCACGATCGGAATCGTCAGCGTTACCGTCGCGGGCGCGGATGGATAGTTCTGGCTGATCGCGATCTTGAGCGTGCGAGCCGGCGATTCCACTAGCGTAAGCGTTCGGGTCGCGTCGGCGAACGAGCGTAGCGACACGGCTTGTTTGGGATCGTCGCTCGTGATCAGCGCTTCTCGCATTACGCGCTCGGCCGACGCATAGGTCAGTACCGCCACGATGCGCGGGTCCCGTAAACGCGCGTCTGCGGCGTTATCTTCCGGAACTTCCAAGCCCGCATAGCGCATGGTCTGTATGTCGCGCCGGATGGAGAAACCGAGCAGCGGCGTGTAGGTGTCGAACAACCGCTCGCCCGTTCCGAGCTTATAAACCGACCACCACT
Organism: Bryobacteraceae bacterium; assembly: GCA_035486995.1. Classification (GTDB taxonomy): domain Bacteria; phylum Acidobacteriota; class Terriglobia; order Bryobacterales; family Bryobacteraceae; genus Palsa-89. Next base: position 18,503 of record DATHMO010000166.1, on the reverse strand, counting down.
CCGTATCTTCGAGGCCGCGCAAGATCACGATCAGCGCGCCGTCCACGGTCTTCGCATCGACGCCCTCGGCCTTGAACGTGTACAGTGACTTTTGTTTCGGGTCGACTCCGAGCGGCCACGCCTCTACCGTGGTCGAAGCATCGGTTCCGATTTCGTCGATGACCTGCTTGGTGCGCGTTGTGGTTCTAAGCAGCAAACGCTCGTCCGGCGGGCGGCCCGGCACCGCCGTGCTGGTCACTTCATAGGCAACGTTCGTGATTTCGACCGTCTGCTGGCCGTCTTTATTGACGCCATACGTGACGCTCGCGGGCGACTGCGCTTGAAACGGCTTATGCGTTTGGGCGAACGCGGCCACGGAAAACAAGACGACCGCGATGGGTTTCATGATCCCTATTCGTAATATTGCGGCGCTTTCTTTAGTTTGGCGAAGGCGGCGTAGTCGTGCTGGATCCAAAGCTGAGCGCCGCTCTCTTTCAAGAACGCCTCGATCTTCGCGCGAGTCGCCACCGTCTGCTGCTGATCGGTTTCAAACGTCGGTACGCGGCCGAGCTTGCGCTCTTCTGGATAATGATACAGATCGCCGCTCAACACGATGGGCCCGGTCTTCTTGAGTTTTAGGAACAAGACCTGATGGCCCGGCGTATGTCCCGGAGCGAATTTCATCACCACCGTTCCGTCGCCGAACACGTCGTAATCGTCAGTTGGAATGATGACTGTCTTGCTGTTCTTAAGCGCCGAGTAATTGGCCGGGTTCATCTGCTTGTTCGGCAGCACGGGCGCGAACATCGCGTCACGCTCCACTTGTCGCACTAGCCAGGTCGCGCTCGCGAATTGATTGGCGTTGGCCACGTGATCGTAGTGATAGTGCGAGAAGGCTACGTACTCGATATCCGACGGTTCGTAGCCGGTCTTCTCTAGTTGCGACTTCAGCGTCTCGGTGATCGTCGCGTATCCTTCGAGCGCGGACGCCTGGCCCGGTTTCAGCGCGCTGTCTGGCACTGCGCCCACGTCCCACATCAGCGTGCCTTTCGGATGCACGATCAGGTAGCAGCCGACCGACAGATTCGTCGTCGCCAGCTCGGCCTTAGTGAAGCGGAAGCGCTCGGGATCGGAAATGTCCAGACTGCCGCAGTTGAATACGTACAGCCGGAGCGATTTCGGAGCCGGCGGGGCCTTGTGCTGGGCATGCGCGGCGAGCGGGACGATGAGAGTGGCGAGAGCGAGGGCGATTTTTCTGAACATAAAAATTTAGATCAGCACCAATCATAATCCAAAATGGTTCCATGGACGTCACGCTCAAGAACGTGCCCGACAAAGTCTACCGGGCGCTGAAGCGTGCCGCCAAAGAACAGGGCTGGACGCTGAACGCCCAAAAATCATCCACGCGCTTGAGGCTGAGGCTGCGGAATTGGAGCGGCGGGGAAAGAGCCGCCAATGGAGGGCAGAGTTGGAGCGGTTTCGCAAGGCCCTTCCTCCGATGGACGATAGTACACCGCTCATTCGCGAAGAGAGGGACCGGCGCTGAACTTAGCTCGCATGCGCTGGGTGCTCTAATGGCGGCGAAATCTGGGATTGCGTCTACCTCGCGCTGCCTGCCGAGCATGATTGTTCTTTGGTCACTGCGGATCGGCGGCTCTTTAGGAGCGGCACTGGCCGGCATCCAGCCATCCGGTTGCTGGGTTAATGTTCCAGCGACGTCACCTTCTTCGCCGCCTCCGGCCACGCCCCATCTAGAAATATTTTGATCGAGCCGAAAACCAACTCCGGAGCTTCGATCCAGGGAGCGTGAGCGGCGTTTTCCACCGTCACCAGACGCGCGTTCGGCAACTGCATCGCCCAATCCCGGCCTCCGCCATAAGGCGAGCTGCGGTCTTTGGTTCCGTGCACGACTAACACTGGCGCCTTGGCCTTTGCGAAGTCGTCCGCCGTCAGCTTGAGGCTTTGAATGGACGGCCAGATTTGCCCGATCCAATACCGTCTGAAGTTCCGCTCGTTGGGAAGATCGCAGCGTCCCCAATCGATTCGCTCGGCGTCGGCCGGGTTGACGACGTACATCACTCGCAACACCGACCAGAATTTCTTGCAGGCCTCCACTGGATCGCCCGACCGCGGCTCCTGCATCATCCGACCGATCTTCGCCATCACGTCGGAAAACACCGCGTCGACATAAGTCAGGTTCTCGGGATAATCGGTTCTGGCATCGGGCTGCATTGGCCCCAGCAGCACCACGCGCCCCACATGCGCCGTGTACCTCATCGCATAGAGCGCCACCATCAGTCCAATGTAGGAATGGCCGATGATATCGGTCTGATCGATTCGGAAATGCCGCCGCACCGCATCGAGATCGTCCACATCCTGCTCGATGCCTCGCGCCAGCTTCGCCGGGTCGCACACTTCATCCGAACGCCCGCGATTGCGCACGTCGTAGAAGATCAAGGTACGTCCGTCTGCGAGAGGCTGGAAATCGCGTAGAAAGTAAAATCCATTAGGGATGAGCACCGGCTTGGGACCAGTCCCCACCTTCTGAAAGTACAAACGAACTCCGTCTTCGAGCGTTACGTAACCCTCGTTGATTTGCATGTCGCCGGTATACCAGGGGCGGTTGAGTTGCAGCAATCCCCTGCTATTATGAAAGCGGAGGTTGCAGCATGGGTCCCGTGGGTGTTCCGGAGATGATGGTGATCTTTTTGGTCGCCCTTGTCTTGTTCGGTCCAAAGAAACTACCCGAACTCGGCAGGACGATCGGAAAAGCCATCACGGAGTTCCGCCGCGCACAAAGCGAACTCAAAGCCACGTTTGAAAGCCACATGCGAGAGTTGGAGAAGGAAGGCGATTCCATCAAACAGGTGACTCGCAGCTATACCAACGAAATTTACAACCACTACAACGCGTACGACTCACCTTCCTTTAGCGATTCGATCAGCTATCCAGGCGCCGAACCGCAAGCCATCGAAGCAGGTCCATCCACCGTAAGCGTACCCGCACCTCAGGGCGCCGAATCCAGCGTGTCTCCGACCGAGGCGCCAGTGAGTGGAACCGTAGCGCGGACAATTCATAGCCCGGAGCATCCTGCCGAGCATGAGACAGCCGCGCCGGAGTCCATAAACACCTAAAGACGACACGTAAAAGAAACGTTAAAGAAGCATGGAAGACGACAAGCAGGGAGTTCCTCCTCCCGAAGGGGAAGGATCGCCCGAGGCCGGACAACCGCCGGTCTCTAACGCCGAAGTTGTCCCTACACCTCACGTGGAAGTGGTGGCGGAATCGAGTCTCATCCGGCGCCCGCCGCCCCCTCCGCCTCCCCCCGCGCCGCCCGTGGACCCGGAAGACGAAGAAGAGGATGGGATGCTCCGGATGTCGTTTATGGAGCATCTGGAGGAGCTCCGCACCCGTATTATCCGGGCGCTCTATGGTTTGGGGATCTCCTTCATTTTGTGTCTTGCATTTGCCAACAAGCTCTGGGACATCGTCAGCGATCCGGCTGTCGACGCCCTGAAGCACCTGCACGTCGACCCTCCGCAGCTGGCACAGCTTTCGCCCATGGAAGCCTTCTCCATCATCTGGATGGAGCTTCCTCTGCTCTGCTCCATCTTCATCGCCTCGCCCTGGATCGTCTATCAGGTTTGGGCTTTCATCTCACCGGGTCTTTATAAAAAAGAAAAGCGTTTGGCTCTGCCATTCGTGCTGATGACGGCCGGTCTCTTTATCTCCGGCGGATGCTTTGCCTATTTTCTGGCCTTCCGCTATGGTCTGGAGTTTCTGCTTGGCATTGGCATGAGCAACAATGTTCACCCGGTGGTTTCTATCACCGAGTATTTCGATCTGTTTGTCAACGTTACGCTGGGCGTCGCTCTGGTGTTCGAATTGCCGGTAGTGATATTCCTGTTAACGCTGCTGCGGCTGCTCAGTCCGCGGTTTCTTCTGCGCCACTCCCGTTATGCGATTCTTATCATCGTTATCGTCGCTGCAATCATTACGCCCACGCCCGACGTCTTCAATCTGATGTTGTTTGCCGTTCCAATGTGCCTGCTGTACTTCGTTGGCGTGTTCGCCGGCTTGGCCCTGGTGATGCGTCGTGAAGGCCGCAGCCTGCCATGGCGCAAGATGTTGCTGATGGCCTTCGTGCTCTTACTAACTGGAATGGCAATCGCATTTGTAATCACGCACTACCACTTGCATTTAATTCCGAAGTGGCCTTACCTGACCCGGTAAGTTACGGCAGGGATTAGTACTAGTTGGATAACAGGCGCGTGAATGTTTTTGTTGAAATCGTCGAAAACTCTGGATTTTCCCCCCAGAGTCGTCTACGATGAAAGAACCTCGAACTCAATTTGCGATGGACATCTTAAAAGCGCTGCGTGAGCTACATGCGGAACGAAAACGTCTGAACGCAATCATCGCTTCCTTGGAAGCGCAATTGGTCGCGCGTAAGAAAGGCGGACGCCCGAAAGCTGCGCCTGGCCGCCGCGGCAGAAAAAGCATGAGCGCAGCGGAGCGTCAGGCGGTTTCCAAACGCATGACATTGTACTGGGAAGCGCGCCGCGCTCAGAGTCGCGACGTCGACAACCAGGTGCAGCAATCCACTTCCACGGCCGCTTCGTGAGCGAAGCACCACGGCGCCCGGCGGGTGCTGGTTTTACGGCTTGAAGAACCACAACCAGAAGTATTGATCGCCGGCTCCATGCCGGTAACGCGGATCAAACCCGCAGCGGTAGGCCATAGCAGCCGCCTGGCGCTCCGAAAATGAAACTCCCAGCCATGTGTCATCGGGCTGCGTTTCTAAAGTAGAATCGCCTTGCACCTGGAACTTAAATAGGGCACCCGGCCGCAGCAGGCGATGTACTTCCCGTACATAATTCTCGATCACTTCCCGGCTCGGGATGTGCTGGAAGACGATGGAAGAAAACGCGAAGTCGAATTCCAAAGCCGGCAGCACCGTCAGATCCTTGCCATTGTTCTGGTAGACGAACGCATTCGGCCGGTCGTGCAACGCCAACGCCGCCTGGCGCACCATCTCACCGCTGACATCCACCGCGTGAACCTCGCCGAACACTTTGGCTAGCGCCCGGGTCACGCGTCCCGCCCCGCAACCGATCTCCAATACACGCATCGCGGCGGGCGGCTTTCCCTGGCAGATGTTCTCCATGTCGTTCAGAATCTGCTCGGCCACGTTCATCTCGCCCGACTTGAAAAATTGCTCGTCGGTCCATTCCTTTGTTCCCGTGGCGACGTAATAGCGGGCATTCTCGCGGGCGCGCTGATCCCAATCGTCCCGCATCTTTTGGAGTTGTTCTTCGGGGCTGATGTCCTTCATGCTCGGCAAATCTATCTCATTCTCCCATAACCCTTTCAGACCGACGCCTCGACTGGTCCTTCGATCGAAAAGGTACTGGGCCAGAACCGCTCTTAAACGTTACTGAAATGCCTGAAAACAGGCCCGCGGCTATTGACCGCACACCTGCTATGGGATTAGAGTTTTATAGACAGTGAACACATGGAACAGCGCAAGGCACAAAGATTCGAATTGAAATTGCCGCTGGAGCTCATCCGCAAGGGTTCTCAGCCACTCTCTGAATACGGTGAAACCCGTAATCTCAGCTCCGTCGGCGTCCTGTTCGAAGCCGGCGCTACTCTCAGAATCGGCGAGCCAGTGGAGTATATGATTACGCTTCCCGGTACGCCCGAAAATGGGGATAAAGTGCGCCTGCACTGTCTCGGAAAAGTGGTCCGCTTTGCTCAGCAGACCGGCGTGGCCGCCACTCTCGAACGTTACGAATTCGTTCGTTGAAGCGCACAGCGCGGGACACGCTCGCAAAGTGAAGAGATTCTCGGGGCCCGCTGCGTTGTGCGCGTTGGGTTTCGTTAGCTTTTTAGCAATTCGCGTAGCAGCCGCAACGTAGCGTGCTTGCCGGTTTCTCCAACTTCCCCGAGCGGGCCCACACACGCCGGACACCCGGCCTCGCAACTGCATCGTTCCATTACGCCTAGCGCGCCCTCGAGCAGCTTGCTTCGCAACTGGTACAACGGCTGGCTCTGTCCGATGCCGCCAGGATAGTTGTCGTAAAGAAAAACGTCGGGCTCGAAACTCGTCGCGGTGCGCGAAACATGCTCGGTAATTGCGATTCCCAGATCGCGTGGGTCGCACATTAGCAACAACGCCGCCACGGTTCGCAGCACGTGGGCCAGGCCCGTGAGCCCGCTCTGCTTTTCCGCCGGTGTCAGGTCCGGAAGCCGTGCCAGGAAGCTCTCTGGAAAATGCAGCCAAAATGCGGTCGTGTGCAACTCCTGCTCCGGCATCGACAAATTGCCCGCGCCGATGTTTTCCATGGTGTAGAACCGCAGCTTCTTGAACCCCACCACTTGCGTGTTCACCCGCACGTCGCCATGCACCGCCCGCGCGCCCTTCACTTCGGCCGACTCGAACTCCTCCAGTTCCTTGACCTGCGTATAATCGATCGCGTCGGTGAAATAATCGCTGTCCACGCGCCGGACGTACGCCTTACGCCCGTCGTAATCCAGTTTCTCGACCTGAAACTGGCGCGCTTCGTGCATATAGATCGCCTTCTCATGCAACGTCGTCAGCGCGGCCGTGAAAGAAACTTCCGCGATCACCTGATGATTTCCCGTGATGTCCACCACGATGAAGTTGTCGCTCGATACGGCGCGCAAACTCACGGCGTCGGCGGGATAGGTGTCCGAAGTCCAATGCCAGCAGCCGGCGGAGTGATTCAACAGCTTGGCATCATCCGCCAGAAAGCGACACAGCTCCGCCGGATCGTGCGGGCCGAACTTTTCGCCATCGCGAATGGGCAGCTCGAAGGCGGCGCACTTGAGATGATTGAGCAGGATCTCGATATTGTCGGCGTTGATGTGCGCGTGCTCGGGTGAGCCTTCGAAAAAATACTCGGGATGCTCCACCACGTATTGATCCAGCGGCGCACTGGATGCCACCATTACAGCGAGCGACGAGCTCTGCCTGCGCCCCGCACGGCCGGCACGTTGCCACACCGACGCAATCGATCCCGGATAGCCTGCCATCACCACTGCATCCAGCGATCCGATGTCGACGCCGAGCTCCAGCGCATTGGTCGCCACCACGGCCCGTATCTCGCCATCGCGCAACTTGCGTTCGATTTCGCGGCGCTCGCGCGGTAAGTAGCCGCCGCGATACCCACGCACCGCATCGCCAGGCAGCGGCCCACGCTCGATCGCATCGCGCAGATACTTCACCAGGATTTCCGTCGCCAGCCGGCTGTTGGCGAACACAAGCGTTTGCTGATGCCGCTCGATAAACTCGATCGCGATGCGCCGCGTCTCTTGCAAATAGCCGCGCCGGATGCCCAGCGCCTTGTTTACTACCGGCGGATTGTAGAACACGAAGTATTTTTCGCCGCTCGGCGCGCCGTTGCGATCGACGAGTTCAAAGGGGCATTCGGTCAATGCCTCGGCCAGCTCCTTCGGATTCGCGATAGTCGCCGAGCAACAGATAAATTGCGGCTGCGAGCCATAAAACTCGCAGATGCGCCGCAGCCTCCGCAGCAGATTCGCCAGATGGCTGCCGTACACGCCGCGATAGTAGTGCAGCTCATCGATCACCACGTAGCGCAGGTTCTCGAAACATTTCGCCCATTTGGTGTGATGCGGCAGAATGCCGCTATGCAGCATGTCGGGATTCGTCAGCACCACGTTGGCTCGCTCGCGAATCGCACGCCGGGCATCTTGCGGAGTATCGCCGTCGTAGGTGAACGCGCGAATATTGGATCCCATCGCATCCACCGCCGCTTGGAACTCGTGCAGCTGATCCTCAGCCAGCGCCTTGGTGGGAAACAGATACATGGCCCGCGCGGACGGATCGTCCATCAGCCGCTGCAGCACCGGCAGGTTGTAGCACAGCGTCTTGCCGCTCGCGGTCGGTGTCACTGCAACGACGTTCTTGCCTGCCGCGCAATGTTCGAACGCCTCCGCTTGATGCACATAAAGCTGCGGAATGCCCCGCGCGATCAGCGCATCGCGCAACGCGGGAGCCACGCTGACTGGAATCGCGGCGTATTCGCCCTCACGCGCCGCTTGATGCCGGATGGCCCGAATCGGCGAATCCGGATCGGCCATCCACTGCTGAAATCTCGCGACTGAACTCTCGATCCCGCCGCTACGCCGCGCCACACCAAACGGGTCGGATGATTCCGTAAGTCCGAGAGTCAAATTCATAATAATTCGCCTTTTCTTTGCCTAGGCTACTCTACCCGGGCTAGACTTGTCCAGAGTGTGTAATGGATCCACTCGGAATCCGCGCATCATGATGCACCATAGAATGATGCTATGATGCCTTTATGAGGACTACGGTCACTCTTGATCCCGACACTGAGCGAATGGTCCGAACTTTGATGCGTGAGCGTGGCGTCTCGTTCAAGCATGCTCTAAACGACGCTATCCGTGCGGCATTGTCGCCCGCCAAGCCGTCCGGCGCTCACCGGTTTACGCAAAAGACCTTCCCGCTCGGCGCTGAACAGAATTTCCGCTGGGACAAAGCGCACGCGGTCGCGGCATCGATCGAAGACGAAGAACTCAGCCGCAAGCTCTCCCTCCGCAAGTGATCATTCTCGACGTCAATATTTTGATCTACGCCGTGAATCGGCACGCACCTCTACACTCGCGTGCCAAGTCTTGGCTGGAAACGACGATGGCGGGAACAGAGACGATAGGTCTTCCCTGGACTGTTCTCCTCGCCTTCCTTCGTCTAACTACGCGGCCCGGTCTGTTCAGCAATCCAATGCCAATCGATAATGCATTCGATCTCATTGACTCCTGGCTGGAACAGCCATTGGTAACCATCGTGGATCCCGGCCCTCGTCACCGGATCATCTTGCGCGGACTTCTATCCAACACTGGCACAGGCGGAAACCTCACGTCCGACGCGCACCTGGCTGCGTTGGCGTTGGAGCATCGAGCTGAGCTCTGCTCCTCCGACCACGATTTTCTGCGCTTTCCAGGTCTGAAATGTCGCAACCCACTGGCATGAACGTTCGCCTCGACCGCCAGAATCCGTACCTGCGCGTCGATGCCGTCAATGTCTATGTCCGCGATCTGGATCGCAGCCTGGACTTCTACCTGACCAAACTCGGATTCAATTTAGCTCTCGACACGCGCCTGCAATCTGGCCAGCGCCTGGTGGCAGTTGCTCCTCCGGACGGCACCACGGTGCTCCGGCTGATCGCGCCCGATCCAGACTCGGAGCAATACAAGCTGATCGGCCAACCCACGCCCATCGTTTTTCTTACCGAGGACGTCATCGCGAAATTCGGCGAATGGAGCAAACGCGGAGTGCGTTTTCGATATACACCGCGTCTGAGGCGGGTGAAACACGATCCGCGAACGCCAGCCTCGGACGATCCTGTGTGGGGCGGCGTGTTCACGCGATTCCTGGATATCGACGGGAATTTGTTTTCGCTGGTTGGATTCGACGAGGTGAGCCGCGCACTGGAAGCGCAACGCGCAGCCATCGCCGAGAAACTGGAATCGGAACGCCGCGCAGCCCAGGAACTCGAGATCGCGCGAATGGTGCAGGCCCGGCTTTTCCCGCAAACGCTGGCGCCCTTCGGCACGCTCGAGTACGCGGGCGTGTGCGTTCAGGCTCGGCAGGTGGGCGGAGATTACTACGATTTTCTTAACCTCGGCCAGGATCGACTCGGGCTGGTGGTGGGCGACATCGCGGGCAAAGGAATCGCCGCTGCTCTCTTGATGGCCAATCTCCAGGCCAACCTGCGCAGCCAATGCGCCATCGCGCTGGAACATCCGCAACGATTCCTGGAATCGGTGAACCAGCTATTTTTCGAGAACACCATCGAGAGCGCCTACGCCACGCTCTTCTTCGCCGAGTATGACAGCGGCACGCGGCGCCTCCGCTATGCCAATTGCGGCCACCTGCCGGGCCTGGTGTTACGCGGCGACAGCACGGTGGACAAGCTCACTTCCACCGCCACCGTTTTGGGACTTTTCAAGGAGTGGGATTGCTCGATTGGAGAAAGCCAGCTCTTGCCGGGCGATACGCTGGTGCTGTACACCGACGGCGTAACCGAAGCATTCGACGACCAAGGGGAAGAATTTGGAGAGCCCAGGTTGATCGACAGCTTGCGGCGGCATCGCGAACAAAAGGCGCAAGCGCTGCTCGGCTCCATCCTCGACGACGTGAACAGATTCAGCTCCCGCGAGCGGCACGACGACATTACGTTACTGGTCGCGAAGTGTGGAGGAGCTTAAACCAAGAGCCAACAACCGGCAACCAACAACCGGCGGCCTTGCTAACATTGAATCAGGGACCCACTCTCCCACCCCCATGGAATTTGATTTCACGCCGGAGCAGATTCAGCTTCGCAAAAGCGTCCGCGAATTTGCCGAGCAGGAAATCCGCCCCAACGTTTTGCACTGGGACGAGAATTCCCTCTTCCCGCTCGAGGCCATCAAACACGCCGGGCAGCTCGGTTTTCTTGGGGCTATATTCCCGGAAGATCTCGGCGGCGCTGGGCTCGGCTACATCGAGTACTCCATCATCATCGAAGAGCTCGCGCGCATCGATCCTTCTGTGGGCTTGATTGTGGCAGCGCACAATTCGCTGTGCACGAATCACATCTTCATCGCCGGGAGCGACGAGCAGCGCCGCAAGTACATTCCCAAACTTGCCACTGGCGAATGGATCGGATCGTGGTCGCTCACCGAATCGGAATCGGGCTCCGACGCCGCGGGAATGCGCACCAAAGCCGTGAAAGAGGGCTCGTGCTGGGTGATCAACGGCAGCAAAGTTTTCACGACGAATGCCGGCTACGCGGACGTGTGCGTCGCCATGGCGGTTACTGATCGCGCTGCATCGCATCACGGCGTCTCGGCCTTCATTCTCGAAAATGGCGTGCCCGGCTTTCACTACGGCAAGAAGGAAAACAAGCTCGGCATGCGCGCCAGCGCCACCGGTGAAGTGGTGTTCACCGATTGCAGAGTGCCCGAATCGCAACTGCTAGGCAAGTCCGGCGAGGGATTCGTCGACAGCCTCCGGATTCTGGATGGCGGCCGCATCTCCATCGCGGCGCTCTCGGTGGGCACCGCGCAGGGCGCTTACGAAGCGGCGCTCAAGTATTCCAAGCAGCGCAAACAATTCGGCCGGCCTATTTCGGAATTTCAGTCCATCCAGAACAAGCTTGCCGACATGGCCACTGAGATCGACGCCGCGCGTCTGCTCACCTATCGAGCGGGATGGATGAAGGACCAAGGCAAGCGCGTCACCCTGGAATCGTCCATGGCCAAACTGTTCGCCTCCGAGGTTGCGGTCCGCGCCACCAATGAAGCTGTGCAGATCCACGGCGGCAACGGTTTCATTAAGGACTATCCCGTCGAAAAGTTTTATCGCGACGTCAAGCTGTGCACTATCGGCGAAGGCACCAGCGAGATACAGCGCCTGGTGATCGCGCGCCAGCTTCTCAAGAGCGAATGATTCTTTCCGCCGAAAAGATCCTGGCCGGCGATTCGCGCGCGCTCGCCCGCGCTGCTACCGCGATCGAAAACCGGTCCCCTGCCGTCGAATCATTATTGAAGGAATTGTTCCCACATACAGGCCGTGCGAGCGTCATCGGCATCACGGGATCGCCCGGCGCAGGCAAGAGCACGCTCACCAACTGCCTGGTGCACGAACTTCGGCGCGAAGAGAAAGCTGTCGGAGTGCTCGCCGTCGATCCGACCAGTCCTTATTCCGGCGGCGCGATTTTGGGCGACCGCATTCGCATGTTGAGCCATCACGCCGACCCGCATGTTTTCATCCGATCCATGGCCACTCGCGGGCATCTCGGTGGACTCGCCGCCGCCACCACCGACATGGCGCTGCTGCTCGACGCGGCCGGCAAGCAGTTCGTCATCATCGAAACCGTCGGCGTAGGGCAGGATGAGGTGGAGATTGCGAAGCTGGCCGATGTGACCGTGGTGGTGCTGGTGCCTGGGATGGGCGACGATGTGCAAGCCATCAAGGCCGGCATCATGGAGATCGCCGACGTTTTCGTCATCAACAAATCCGATCAGGCGGGCGCAGATCGACTGGAGCGCGAGATCCTGGCTCTGCAAAGCTTGTCAACACGGCCAGAGAAGTGGACTCCGATCGTTCGCACGGTGGCAACCGAAGGCCAGGGAATCGCGGAGACCCTAGCCGCGATACGATCGTTTCTTGGCAGCGCAGGCGCAAAAGACCGTGCGGTCGCCAACTGGAGCCAGCGCCTCCGTGAGATGCTGCGCGAACGGCTGCTCGAACAATTTGCGAATATTGATTTTCAGGCTGCGGCGGGGGAAGTAGCTGCTCGCCGCTGCGATCCTTACACAATCGTCGATGGCTGGACCAAACAATTTCGAAATTGACCACCTGGGCATCGCCGTCCGGTCCCTCGACGCCGCGCTCATCTTTTATCAGGAGCAGCTCGGGCTTGCGGCCACGCCACGCGAAACCGTTGCACAGGAAAAGGTCAACGTCATCATGCTGCCCGCCGGCGGTCCGCGCATTGAATTGCTCGAAGCCACCGGGCCGGATTCGGTGATCGCGAAATTCATCGAGAAGCGCGGCGAAGGGCTGCATCACGTCGCACTCAAGGTGCCGGATCTTGCGGCCACCGTGGAGCGTCTCAAGAGCCATGGCGCTCGATTGCTCAACGAGCCGCGCACCGGAGCGGGTGGACATCTTTACGTGTTCGTTCATCCTTCGTCCACCGGCGGCGTCTTACTGGAACTAATTCAAGAATGAAGAAACCAACTATCGGAATCATCGGCGGGAGCGGCTTATATACAATGCCAGGCTTCACCGCGCATGAAGAAGTGACTCTTGACACGCCGTGGGGCGCGCCGTCGGATCCTTATGTCGTCGGCCAACTCGCGGGCAAAGAGGTCGCGTTCTTATCGAGGCACGGTCGCGGCCATCGGCATTCGCCATCGGAGCTGAATTTTCGCGCGAACATCTACGGATTTAAACTGCTGGGCGTCGATCGCATCGTTTCATTGAGCGCCGTCGGATCGCTGAAGGAAGAGCATCCGCCGCTCAAGTTCGTGATCCCCGATCAATTTTTCGATCGCACGCGCGGCCGTGTTTCCACCTTTTTCGGCGAGGGTCTGGTGGCGCACATCAGCTTCGCCGACCCGGTGTGCCCACACCTTTCCGAAGTGGTGCATCAAGCTTGTGTTCAAACCGGCGTCAGTGTCTCGCGGGGCGGAACGTATCTGTGCATGGAAGGCCCGGCGTTTTCGACGAAAGCCGAATCGAACGTCTATCGCAGTTGGGGGATGGACGTCATCGGCATGACCAATCTGCAAGAGGCCAAGCTCGCGCGCGAGGCCGAGCTTTGTTATGTGACCATCGCCATGGTGACCGATTACGATTGCTGGCACGAGGAACACGATGCCGTTACAGTGACCGACATTTTGGCAAACCTCAAGCAGAATGCCGACAATGCTTGTAGCGTCGTGTCGGCCACCGTTGCGAGCATGCCGGAAACTCGCGAATGCAAGTGCGGATCGGCGCTGGCGCATGCATTGATTACCGATCCCAAAGCCGTGCCCGCGGCGACACGCAAGAAGCTGGAGCTCCTGGTTGGAAAATATCTCGGCTGAGCGGATCGCACAGGATCTGTTGCAGCATTGCCTGGCCTCGCGCCCGTGGCCGGGACATTTGCTCGATGATTTGATCGCGCAGGGCGGCGATCGCGAATTGTTCCGAATCGTCGTGGAGCCGCTGGCGGACTTGTTCGAACCCAGCCTCTGCCGCGTGTATGCCGAACTGTTCTGCGACGTCATCGCACGCCGCACCGGCCTCCATGCGACGCACCTGCTGGCCCGATATGAGCGTGTCCGACTGATGCGGGTCCTGGACCGCGATCCCGCTGCCATCCAAAACATTTTCGTGCTTTCGCGCGTGACGCTTGGCGCCGACATTGCCGTTACCAGCGTTGTGCTAGATGCGGCGAAACGGAAGTTCCCCAATGCGGCCATCTGGTTCGTTGGTCCCAAGAAAAGCTGGGAGCTCTTCGCCGCAGATCCACGACTGCGGCATTCTCCGATCGCGTATGGGCGTAGCGGAACGATTGAGGACCGCCTGTCGGTGTGGCAACCGCTGCGCAGCGGAGTCTCGCTACCAAATAGTCTCGTCATTGATCCTGATTCGCGTCTCACGCAGCTTGGCTTGCTCCCGATTTGTCCCGAAGAGGATCATTACTTTTTCGAAAGCCGCTCTTACGGAGCCGATGGCAGCGAGTCGCTTTCCACGCTGACAAAACGCTGGGTCGAGGAGACGTTTGGGGTAGTTGGGAAGCCTTACATGGCAACGGGCCTCGACGCCGCTGAGTTCGCCACCACCGTCAGTTTCGGCGTCGGCGAAAATCCCTCCAAGCGCGTGCGCGATCCGTTCGAAGCCGAAGTGCTGCGCCGATTGCCGCGGCCGATCCTGATCGACAAAGGCGCGGGCGGGGAAGAAGCCGAGCGAGTGGAAAGCGCCGTCGAACAAGCTGGCGGCGAGGGGATCGTGATGTGGGACGGCTCATTCGCCGGTTTCGCGTCGCACATTGAACGCAGCCGTTTGTACGTGGGCTACGATTCGGCCGGCGGGCACGTTGCCGCGGCATGCGGCGTTCCGATGATCAGCATATTCGCCGGCGCCGTATGCGAGCGCATGTTCCAGCGCTGGCGTCCAACTGGGCCGGGCAGAATCGAAATCATCCGTCCCGAAAACATGCCCGTCGCTGAACTGCTGGCTACTTTTGAGTCTCTTTTGTCTGGTCTTCGGGAAGCGCGTCGGGCGTCTCGAACTTGATGGTGCTCTCGGTGCCGAACTTGCGATAGAGCCGGAATTCGATGTCGTTCTTGCTCATTATACGACCGCGTTTGGATGTAAGGACCGATTTCAGCGGCAGCATAAATTGCTGGTCGCCGATGGTTTCCAAATCGTAGTCGAGCGATGAGGTGATGTCGTGGATCGGAAACGTGGCCGGCATATCATGCGGCGTCATGACGATCTTCTCCACCATCTTGGTGTCTTCATCGATATAAACCAAACCGCGGTACGCCGGCACGATGGCTTCCGCGTCATCGGCCTCGACGCGATATTTTGAATATTCCTGCTGCACGTCATAGGCGAACACATAAGTTTTCCGGCCGCGCAGCTTGCCCCAGTGGTCCCACGAGAATTCGGTGTGCGTGTCGGGTTCGAAGATCTCCTTCATCATGCTGCCGAATTCGCCTTGCGACGACATGCCTCCGAATTGGCGCATGTTCTTGCCATCGGTCACCGGCTGGTTGTTGTGGAGAATCACTTCGTAATTTTCGAAACCGTTGTAACTTAGGCGAGCTGTGATGGTGTCGCCGTGATACCAATTGTTGCCGGTGCCGCTGGGATCGTTATCCCGGCGCGTCACTTGAACGCAAATGAAGTTCGGCAATTGTTTGGTGTAGTTGAGAGCATAGTCCCGCGCTTCATCGATGATTTTCTCCTGTTCGATGGAGCTGGGCGGCGGCGGAGGAATATACACAGGCTTGGGCGGCGGCGGCGTGGCAGTGGGAAGACTCGTCGAGGCATCACCAAGCTCGCGCAGAATCGCGACCGTCTTCGGACCCGCGCCGAGGCTCTGCAAATCCTCAATCGTCCGGTCGTCCAGTTTCTCGCGCATTTTCACATGGCGCAGATACTCGGCCACCTGGCGGTCGGGTTGTTTGAGCTCCACGGCGGAGCGAATGAACATTTCCAGTTGCGCAACGGTCAGATTCATCTCACCGGCGGCGGTAAGCAGCGTGGCGGTCAGGACAATGAGCAAACAACGCATACTATTTCTATTGTCGCTCAGGTTCAGGCAGCAAGGATATGGGTTAATGCTGCCGAAAGTTCCGGGTAAAGGAATGTAAAGCCAGCGGCCTGTGCGGCGGCGGGCAGCACACGCTGGCTATCCAGCAAAACTTCGGACATTTCGCCGAAAACGAGTTTTAACGCAAAAGCCGGGACGGGAAAAATGGCCGGGCGATGGACGGCGCGGGCGAGCCGGCGGGTAAATTCGTCATTCGTGACTGGATCTGGAGCAGTGGCATTCACGGCGCCGCGAAGCTCGGAGTTGTCCAGCGCGAACAGGATCAGGCTGACGGCGTCGTCAACATGGATCCAGGACATCCATTGGCGGCCAGAGCTCAATCGTCCGCCGGCCCCGAGCCGGAACGGAAGCAACAATTGCCCGAGGGCTCCGCCGTGTCCAAGCACTACGCCGAATCGCAGGCTGGCGACACGCATGCCCAATGGCTCGGCCAGCCTCGCCGCTTCTTCCCACTCCTTGACCACGTTCGGGAGAAATCCGCTGCCGGCGGATGATTTTTCGGTCAGGATCTCGTCCCCGCGCGATCCGTAAATTCCGACCGCGGAGGCGCATACGAGAACACGCGGGCGACGCGATTCGGCGGCGACGGAGTTGACCAGGCGCCGTGTGCCTTCCACGCGGCTCTCGCGAATGCGAATCTTGGCCGCCGCGGTCCAGCGCTGGGCGATCGGTTCGCCGGCCAGGTTGACGAGCGCATCGCACTCCGGAGGGTTAGCGCCTCGCGGGATCGTGAGCGCCGTGTGACCCGCTGCGGCGAGCCTTTGCTGCAAGCGTTTGCCGATCATCCCGCTAGCGCCTGTGATCGCTACCGTCATTTTGCTTAGGGACCTCGATAAAGCCATTCTATGCTCACAGCTACAATGGAGGTTGCCATGCGGGCGGTGAATCGCGCCAAATTGCTGTGGGGCTACCTGCGGCGCAAATCGAAGCTGAACGCTTTGCCGGTGGAGTACATCGTCGAAACCACCGCGAAGTGTAACCTCTATTGCCCGATGTGCCCGCGCGAGACCCACAAGCAGCCTAAAGAAGACATGGCCGAGGAGATTTTCGAGCGGCTGGTGCGCGAGTCGGGTGAGAGCGCCGAGCACATGATGCTGATCGGGCTAGGCGAACCGTTCATGGATCGCAAGATTTTCGACCGGATCGAATATTGCGAGCGCCACAATATTTCAACGCTGCTCTCAACCAATGGCACATTTTTCGATGAGAAGACATGCGCGCGGTTGCTCGACACACCGCTCGAACACATCACGCTGAGTTTCGACGGGGCGACTAAAGAGTCGTTCGAATACTATCGCAAGGGCGCTAATTTCGAGAAGGTCCGCGATAATTTCCTGCGGTTCGCGCGCATGAAGCACGAACGTGGAGCCAAGGTGCAGGTGGTGGTCCAGATGGTGCGGATGGAGCGCAACGCCGGCGAGGTGGACGATTTCGTGCGCTTCTGGAGCGCTGTGCCTGGCGTGGATCAGGTCCGCATCAAGGAAGACGAAACGAATGTGCTGCAGCCGGAAGCGCGGCATGCGGCCCAGGATTGGAAGCATCCCTGCCATTATTTGTGGCGCGGTCCGATGTACGTCAAGCAGAATGGCGATGTTTATCCGTGCTGCCAGAGCTATACGTTGGACGGCGGGCCGGTGGGTAACATCGGGACCGAGAGTCTCGCCGATATTTGGAATTCAGATGCCATGCAGCGTATGCGAGAGTTGCACGTCAGCGGGCGCGCCGGCGAAATCGATGTGTGTGCACGCTGCTGTGCGACGATTCCGAGCGGCATGTTGGTGGCGGGCAGTCTGCTGCTGCACGGGCGGACGGTGCGGAAGCTGCTGCCGTGGGTGGAGCGCCTGGTGTATTTTTCGAAACTGCCGCGATCGTTGCTGACGCCGCCGCGCAAGAACGCCGTCCAAAATGCAAACGACGGCGAGCTCGTTCAGATTGACGGAGAGCGGAAGTAGGCCGGCAGCGGGCGATCTGTCATCGATCGAACAAGACACCACTCTCAGCTGGACATAATTCGGGCCTTCTGTCATAATCCTACGTACCCTGAGTGCTCGAGTGAAAATGATGCGGCGGATATTCTTCAGTTTTGGAATAATCCTGGCCCTCCTTGTCCCTTTTTTGCTGGAGAATGCAGGAGAACTTAGTGAATACCTGCCGGATACCGTAAAAGGAAAATTGGAAGCCGTAGGGTCCACATTTCAACGGTGGACGAATGGGCCGCGCAGTAACGAGGCGCGGTACACCGCGGTTGTGACCTTGAACGACAACGATTTTCCCGGCGTCCTAAACGAAGCCTGCAAGCAACGCGAGACCGTGACACAGCTCATCCCATTGCTGGTGCAAGCTCATGCCGGTGAAATTGTCCTCGATTTTGCATTCACAAGTACGATTTGCCCGGAATCAGAAAATAAGTCGGCGACGGCTAACTTGCGCGACGCGCTGTTGGATGCCTCGGCGCAGATTCCGGTGGTTGTCGGTCAGGCTACGCGTACCCTCTCCGAACTAAGTGAGGCGCAAGCAAAGCAATTACACGGCTCGCCGATTCAGGAGAATGGACTCATCCTTCGGCCCTTGATTGATCTGCCGCTTCAAGACCCCCGTTATCAACTTTCTGTCGGCTTGGTTCGCTTGAACCAAAAT
>DATHMO010000165.1:0-16854 GCA_035486995.1 Bryobacteraceae bacterium | reverse complement strand
TCAGGGCGAAGGCTAAGGATAATTCATGTGAAGGACGAGTGTCAAGCACGAGAAGCGTTGGATGTCTTACAGAAGTTGCCCTCCCCTCGCCGCCCTCAGATTGTCTCGATCGCTTTGTTCGCGATCTTCGCAGCGTCCGCCCTCCGATGGGTCACGCTCGATCGCGCTCCGCCCAACTGGGACGACGCTTGGTATCTCGCTAACAGCCTTCGTGTCTAAGATGCGCTGACGCAGCACGGCGTGCTCGGCTTTCTCTGGTGAACATCGCGGCCATGGCCGTGCTTTTCGGGGCAATCTATCGGATGGCGGGACGATGGTACATATTCGAATGTGGTGACCGTAGCTCCAGTAGGCGCCGTGGCGACACCAGAACTGTCGGCGCTGCCGTTGCTCGGCGCGGGCGTTTTGACGTTGGTGTTGATTTCCCGCCGCTCGCGGGTCTTTACTTACGAACCGCAATTGAGGCGCGGACGGCGCGCTCAAACGCCCAGCCTCGAATGTGATTGATCTGTTCCTTCATCGTGCGTGACAGCGGAACGATGCGCACTGCCGTAAGGATGAGATCCTGCTCGGTGAGTTCGCGATCGGCCAGGCGCGCCTTGGTGATGGCCGAAACAACGCATTGTTCGATTTCGGCGCCTGTCCATCCGACAGTGAACTCGGGCAATTGCTCGATGTTGAAGCCGCTGATGTCGATGCCGCGCCGTTTCAAATGGATTTTGAAAATTGAAGCCTGCTCTTCGGCAGTCGGCAGGTCGACGAAGAACACTTCGTCGAAACGGCCTTTGCGGATCATTTCCGCGGGCAAACGATCGATGCGATTGGAAGTGGCCGCGACGAACAGGCCGCGCGTCTTCTCCTGCATCCAGGTGAGAAAAAATCCGAAGATGCGTCCCGCCTCGCCGCCGGTTTCATTCG
This sequence comes from Bryobacteraceae bacterium, assembly GCA_035486995.1. Lineage (GTDB taxonomy): Bacteria > Acidobacteriota > Terriglobia > Bryobacterales > Bryobacteraceae > Palsa-89. The sequence continues at coordinate 15,936 of DATHMO010000165.1, read as the reverse complement.
ACGTGATACCCATCTCGATTTCGTCGAACCAGAGCACGGCCGGGGACATGTCTTCCATCATCTTGCACGCTGCCACGAACGCGCCTTCTGGTTTGCCGTGGCGTCCGGAAAAGATTTCGATCATGTCGACGCGATAGAGAGGCAGTTTGAACTGATGGGCGATGGCTTTCACCGAAAGGCTCTTGCCGCATCCCGGAATGCCCATCAGGAGCAGGCCTTTGGGGACGATTTCGGCGTCCAGCGAATCGCGCATTTCGAACAGCTTACTGCGCTCGAGCAGCCAGGTCTTCAGGCCTTCCAGGCCTCCCACGTCGCCGAGATGGGTGCCATCGGCGATGTACTCCACCACGCCGCTGCGGTTCACGAGCAGCCGTTTTTCTTCGAGCAGGACGGGCAGAGCTTCCGGACCTAAGCCGTGGCCAGAGGCGTAAGCGCGCCGCAACGCGTAACGTGCCTCATCGAGCGTGAGGCCTTGGAGAGCACGCGCCACCGGGTACAGCGTTTCCTCGTTCATCTCGGAGGTTTCGTCGCGAATAAAATCAACCAGCTCGACTAAGTCGGGCGGACGGAGTTCCAGGAAGATGATGCTGCGTTGCAGTTCTTCTGGAATGTATTGAACCGCGGCGCTGATGACGACGAATTTTCGCTGATCGAGACCGCCTTCATTGACATCGCGCAAGCGGCGGCGGATTTCGGACGATTCGCGTAGCGGCTCGTGAAAATCCTTCAGATGGAAGATGGCCGCGCCCTGGTGCGCCAGGATGAAATCGAGCGCAGCTCGCGGCGATTCGGTAGCGGAGGCCGTTTCACCCTCGCAGTGCATGCCCTCGGTCAGGCTCCAGGTCCAGACCGGCAGCGGTGTGGTTCCCAGCGGGCCGCTCGCGACTTCGGCCAAAATCCGAACCACGCGTTGCTCTTCGGCAGACCGGATGTAGGTAATCGGGCGGCCGGATTCGAAAATCTCACGAACCGCTTTCGCAGCGCGGCTTTCGGCTGTCTTGCTTCCCGAGTGATTCTGCGCGGGGATTTCGGATGTCATTGACTTCTATAGTAAGACGGCGGAAAGGGTCAAAAAGTCCGAACAGCGATCTGATAACATGCACACAACCTCTATGAAACAGTTGGTGTTTGCAGTCGCAGTGTTCGCATGGTCGTCTGCCCAGGGGCAGACGGGGACGGCTGTTCCGTACAAGCCAAAGCCGGCGTTTCCTGGACAGACCGAAGCGCCAGCTCCGGCGAAATTGTCGGGACCATTCACGATCGAAACCATCACCAACCGCCTCAGCGGCCCGTGGTCCGTGGCGTTCCTGCCGGATGGGAATTTCCTGGTCACGGAGGGCATTGGAACGATGCGGATCGTACGGCCGAATGGCGTAGTGTCGGCGCCAATTGCAGGAGTGCCGGGGGTAAAGGTGATCGCCGCCCAAGGCCTGCACGACGTGCTGCTCGACCCCGATTTCGCGAAGAACCGGCTGCTGTACTTCACCTATTTCGCGCCGCCGCGCGGCGAAGATCCGGCACTCTGGCCTACCGAGTTTTTCTATGAGCAGGTGTGGACCAAACCGTTTGCCGAGCGGCGAACCATGAATCTTGGCATGGAACGCGTGGCGCGGGCGCGATTGAGCGACGACAACAAGCGGCTGGAAGATTTTCGGATTTTGATCGACGGCGGTGGCGAACGCAGGATCGTCCTCGCGAGAGATGGCACGCTGCTGGTGACGGGAGCCGACCGTTTTCGGTTTTATGACTCGGATTTGGACGGAGTGGAGCATGATTTCACGGATAATCCCGATATTCGACGCAATTTCTCGGGGCGCGTGATCCGAATTAACCGCGACGGGTCCATTCCGAAGGATAATCCCTGGCTCAGTCGGGCGACGGTACTGCCGGAGACGTTCGCGCACGGGTTGCGCGATCCGGAAGGCGCTGCGCTCAATCCCGCGACCGGCGAGTTGTGGTCCACCGATCACGGACCGCAGGGCGGCGACGAGATCGACATTATTCGATCTGGCCATGATTACGGCTGGCCGGATGTTTCCTACGGTACGCAGTACGACGCGCGGCGCGCTGACGGCCGCAAGAACGTGCCTGTTGGAAACGGCATGCACAGCATGAAGGGCGTGGATGAACCGATTTATTTCTGGGTGCCATCCATCGCGCCGTCGGGCATGATGTTCTACACGGGCGACCTGTTTCCGGAATGGAAAGGCAACCTATTCGTCGGCGCGTTGGCGGGACAGCATCTGGTCCGGCTGGTGCTGAACGGCGAACGCGTGGTGGCGGAAGAAAGCCTGCTGACCGATCACCACCAGCGCATTCGAGACGTGCGGCAAGGTCCGGATGGCGCGGTGTATTTGCTCACAGGCGGGGGCGGATTGGTGAAGCTGACGCCGAAGAAATAGTCAACGGCGTAAGATGGATCATGGAATCCACCCGGCGGCGATGGCTGTCGCAATGTGTAGGAATCGCGGCGTTGGCCGAAGTCGCCGCGGCGCAGCAGCACGCGCATGAAGCGGTGCAATCGGCAACTCCTCCGACGTTTCAGACGCTCGATCCGGCAACGGCTTTAGAGATCGACGCGATCGTGTCGCAGATCGTTCCTTCCACGGATGGTCCGGGCGCGCATGAGGCGGGCGTCATCTATTTCATCGATCGCGCGCTCGCGACCTTCGATGCGTCCTTGCGCGAGGCGTACCACGCGGGCATGGGCCGCGTTCAACAAAAGCGCAAAGAAATGTTTCCGGCGTCGGCCAGCGTTGCGGCGCTCTCAAGCGAACAACAAATTCAGTTGATCCACGCGATCGAGCATACGGAGTTCTTCGAATTGCTCCGCACCCATACCATGTACGGCTTTCTCGGCAACCCGAGCTATGGCGGCAATCGCAATCACATTGGATGGAAGCTGATCGGCTTTGACGACCGTATGGCCTTCCAGCCGCCATTCGGATATTACGACGGTCCCGGCGGTGACCAGTGAGCGCGAAGTTCCGGCCGTCCGATGAAGTGGATTTTCTCGTAATCGGCGCGGGCGCAGCGGGCGGCGTCATGGCGAAGGAACTGTCCACGGCGGGTTTCCGCGTGGTCGTGCTGGAACAGGGTCCGTACTTGACCGAGAAGGACTACCGGCACGATGAGGTCCGGTACACCTACCAGGCCGGACTCACGAACGATACAAAACTTCAGCCGATTACGTATCGCAAGAACGAATCCGAGGTGGCCAAGCCGATCAAGGCGATCATGTACGGGCGGCAAGTGGGCGGCGGCAGCGTCCACTTCACCGCCAACTACTGGCGTTTTCACGAGAGTGACTTCGAGGAGCGCAGTCAGTTCGGCGATGTGGCGGGTGCCGCACTGGCCGATTGGCCGATCAAGTACTCGGATCTTGAGCCGTACTACACGAAAGCCGAATACGATCTGGGCATTTCCGGGTTGGGCGGGGCGAATCCGTTCGAAGGACCGCGATCGAAGCCATATCCGTTGCCGCCGATGCCGGTAAAGTCGTCGGGCGTGCTGTTTGAGCGCGCCACGAAGAAGCTCGGGCTGCATCCATATCCGGCGCCGATGGCGATTCTCTCGCAACCGTATCAAGGCCGCGCGGGCTGTGTCCATTGCGGCTTCTGCGAATATTTTGGATGTGAAGTGCGCGCGAAATCGAGCACGCTAGTGTCGGTAATTCCGATAGCCGAGAAGACCGGGCGATGCGAAATCCGTGCGAATTCCTATGTGCGCAAGATTGAAACCGATGCCCGCGGCCGCGCGACGGGAGCGATCTACTTCGATGCAAACAAGCGCGAGATCTTCCAGCGCGCGAAGGCCGTGGTGATTTGCGCGAATGGCGCTGAGACCGCGCGGTTGCTGCTCATGTCAAAATCGAAGCGCTCTCCGGAGGGCCTTGCCAATTCGAGTGGACTGGTTGGGAAACACTTGATGTGGGACACCGGCACCCTCGCGATGGGATTGTTCGAACATCCCTTGAATGAATACAAAAGCATTCAAGTGACGCGCGTCATCCACGATTACTATCGCGCGGATCCGAAGCGCGGGTTCTACGGCGGAGCCGGCATCGATGCGCGTTTCAATTATTACCCGGCCAATTTCGCCCTTACGGGCATGCCGCCGGATGCACCGAAGTGGGGCGCCGAATATAAGAAGATGCTGGGCACGTATTTCACGCACACCATGACGCTGTTGGCGCATACCAGTTCCCTGCCCCAACCAGGAAACAGTATTTCGCTCGACCCGGATTTGAAGGACGCTTGGGGTTTGCCTGCGATGCGGGTCACGTTCGACTTCCATCCGGACGACGTCGCAACCATGAAGTGGGCGCTTACCAAGCAGATCGAAATTCTGGAAGCTGCGGGCGCGCAGAAAAGCTGGGCGGCAGGTATGTCGGTTGAAGACAACATGCCGTCGACGCATTTGATGGGCACCTGCCGCATGGGAAACGATCCGAAGCTGTCCGTAGTTGACCGCTATAATCGCGCGCACGATGTTCCGAATCTGGTGATCGCCGATGGCAGCAGTTTGGTTACAGCGGCGCGGCAGCAGCCGACCGCTACTATCCAGGCCTTGGCTTATCGTGCTGCCGATTATGCGATTCAGAGCGCAAAAAAAGGTGAGTTCAAGGCCTAGCTCAAGCTCTCCGCGCTATAACGCGCGATCAAACCGGTGCGGACGGCGTGATGGTAGATGTAGCTGAAGAACCAGCTCGCGAGCAGCAGGAATGCTATGTCGAGCGCGGCGGCCCACAGCAGCGACACAGGCGAGCCGGCCCGCTTCAGTACAATGCCGCGCATGCTTTCGAAAACATACGACGGCGGTAGCAGGCGTGCCAAACCGCGCATCCAGGCAGGCAAGGTGGAAAGCGGATAGAAGACGCCGGCGAGCGGCGAGATCAGCGCGGGAATCGGCCAAATGAGCCATTCCGATGCGGGGCCAAGCCGCAACACGATGCCGCAGCCGATCACGCCGAGCGCGATGCCGAATACAAACAACACCAGAAGATACGGAATCAGCAGGATTCCGTAAACAAAGAAGGACAGCCCAAACACGGCTGTGGCGAGAACCAGCATGACGCTGAGGCCGATGACGCCGCTGGCGATGCTGGAGAGCATCAAACCACCGACATATTCGGGGATCGAAAGCGGAGTGGCGAAAATGTTCAGGAAATTGCGCGACCAAACGTCTTCAAAGAACGCCGTGGTAACGCCCTGCATCACACGCACGAAGAAATCCCACAGCAACACGGCGCCTAGCAGCGACGGCACGAAGTTGAAGCCCGATCCGCTGACCGCGTTCAGGTACTTGGTGATGAAACCCCAGGTGATCATGTCGATCGCCACCCAGGCAAACATCGGCAACACGCGCGCCGGGCTTCCCTGCATCAGGTAAAACTGACGAAGAGGAATCGCCAGGGTGCGCCGGAACGACACCATCACACCCGCTCCAGAGCGAGCGGTTCACGAGCCAGCGCGACGAATAAATCCTCAAGCGTCTCTTTGCCATGTTCCGCCGGCAAGGTTCGCGGATCGCCCTCGAGGAGAATCTTACCTTTCGAGAGGAACAGCACGCGGTGGCAAACGTCGGCGACCTCATACATGTTGTGCGAAGTCCACAGGACGCCGCCTTCGCCCTGTGCCGCAAAATCGCGGATTTTGACGCGGATTTCCCGCGCAACGGACGGATCGAGCGACGCGGTTGGTTCGTCGAGCAACAGCAGGCGGGGATTGTTGAGCAGCGCCTTGGCGAGCGATACGCGCGTTTGTTCGCCGGAGGACAGCACGCCGCATTTGGTATCCCGGAACGACAGTAAATCGAACTGTTCGAGCAGAACTTCAATGCGCGCCGGCAGGTTCTTTACGCCGTAGATCAATCCGAAGAACCGTAGATTCTGCAGTACAGTGAGATTACCCGGGAGCGGCGCATAGACCGCCGCGAAATTGGTGCGCGCCAGCACTTGGGACCGCTTCTTGGCGAGATCGAGACCATCCACAACAATGGCGCCCGACGTGGGTTCGAGAACCCCGAGGATCATATTGATGGTGGTGGTTTTCCCCGCGCCGTTGGGGCCCAGCAATCCGACGATTTCGTTGCGGTTCACTTCAAACGAAACGCCGTCCACGGCGACGGTATCGCGATAGCGTTTGCGCAATTCGCGCACCGACAGTACAGCTGGAATCACACTTCAGTGTGACATTTGGGGCGCGTACGGAACAACAGTGAAACTAATTGGGCGGCTTGCGGTCCAACTGCCAGGAGGCTCCATGGAACAAGGCAAGAAATGCGCACATCCCAGCTGTCGCTGCCAAGCGAAGAAGGACAGTGAGTACTGCAGCACGTGGTGCGAAGGGGAAGCTCACACTCCGGACATCGTCTGTAGTTGCGGTCATGCGGAATGCAAGGCGGTCTAGGGGAGCTTCATGCGCGTCATTACTGACTTCCTGTTCTTGATTCTCTTTTTCCTTCTGCTGGGCGCCTGGCTGCTGCTTTGGGCGATGTTTCACATCGCAGGTGGATTGATCCATCTTCTGCTCGTCATCGCTGCGGTCTCTTTGATCCTGCATTTGTTACGCGGCCGCAGAGTTGCTTGACGACCCGAACGTTCACGTTATTATGGGCGGATGCCCAACTTGAGACGTAACGATTGGCTGATTATCGCCGGCACTATGCTGCTATCGGCTGCTCCCGGGCGCGCCGCGGTTGCCGATTCGGGCGCCAACGGATTCACTGTCAAACTCGAACTCAGTATTCAAGCGCCGCCGCAAGAGGTTTATGGCCGCCTGGTGCACAACGTCGGCGACTGGTGGAATCCCATGCACACCTTCTCTGGTGATTCGCATAACTTGAGCATTGAGGACAAAGCCATGGGATGCTTCTGCGAGAAACTCGCGGATGGTGGCAGTGTCAAGCACCTGGAAGTGGTGAATGCCGACCCGGGCAAACGGTTGGTGTTGAGCGGTGCACTGGGACCCCTGCAATCCATCGCGGCCGGGGGCAGCTTGACGATTCAACTTGCCGCGGCTGGCGGCGGTACTAAGTTAGGGGTGGTGTACACGGTGGCCGGCTATTTGCCCGCGGGCATGAACACTTGGGCCGCCCCCGTGGATTCGGTGCTGACGGAGCAATTCACCCGGCTGAAGAGCCTGGTGGAAACCGGAAAAGCCGCAGCCAAATAAGGCAACCTGCGGCTGAATTTAATCCACAGACTTAGTACTTTTCACCTTCAATTGCCAATATTGGACTGGGTAATTCGCGCTATGCCCAGCCATAACCGCTCTTGGACAACGGAATCTCGCGGATTCGCTGGCCAGTGGCCGTGAAGATCGCATTGCAAACGGCGGGGATGATCGGCGGCAGAGCGGGCTCGCCTAATCCGGTCGGCGGATTGTCGGTCTTAAGCCAATGCACTTCCACCTCGGGAGCTTGCGCGATCCGAACCATCGGATGCTTGTCGAAGTTGTGCTGCATCACCGCCCCGCCTTCGAGGGTGATTTCCTGCCCCATCATTTCGCTCAGGCCATCGATCACCGCGCCGTGGCACAGGTTTTCGGCAAAACCCGGATTGATAATCTGGCTTCCGATGTCGGCCGCCACCCAGACCTTGTGAACCTTGACCTTTTTCTCGGCATTCACGCTGACTTCGGCAACCTCGGCGAAGTAGCCCATATGGCTGAAGTGGAACGCGACACCCAGCGATCGACCAGAAGCGAGCGATCGTTTGCCCCAGCCCGATTTTTCGGCGACGAGTTGCACAACTCCCCGCGTACGTTCGGCGCTAAATGCAGGACCACCGAACCCGCCGCCACCCGGGGGTGGAGCAGGCGCGGGCAGCGGTGTATTCGAGAGCAAATCAAGGCGGAATTGCACGGGATCCTTGCCCGCGGCATGCGCCAGTTCATCGATGAACGACTGAATCACGAAAGCGTAGACATTGCTCCCGGGGGCGCGCAGTGCGCCGGTCTTCAACCACAGAGGTTGATTGGTGTTGTGCAGCGCATAATTGGGAATGTAGCGCGCCGGAAATTCGGTGGCGCCCATGGTTGATGAAGGCGCGGGTTTATCGCCATCGCCCCAGCTCACGAAGTGATTCTGCCACGCGACAATCTTGCCGGAGCCGTCTACGCCAGCCTTCAGAAACTGGAAGCCGCCGGGACGATAATAGTCGTGCGCGAAGTCGTCCTCACGCGACCAGAGAAGCTTTACCGGCGCATTCATAGTCTTGGAAATCCAGGCAGACTCCACCATATAGTCGTTCGTCAGCCGGCGTCCAAAGCCGCCGCCGCCGCGCTGCATGTGGACCGTCACGCTCTTCTCGGGGATGCCCAGCGTCTTCGCCACCAGCGTCCGGCCGCCGCCCGGTATCTGGCTGTTGGACCAGATTTCGATCTTGTCGCCTTGCCAATGCGCGGTGCAATTCTGCGGCTCGAGCGGAGCGTGCGAGATGAAAGGATACGCGTAAGCTCCTTCCACAACCTTCGCCGCACTTGCGAGCGCGCCGTCCGGATCGCCATCCTTGCGAAGCGTCTTGGCGGGCGGCTGCTTGGAAATCTCCAGGGCTTTCTGTGCGAATCCGACGCTCGATTGCGATGCGCCGTGCCCTTCGTCCCATTTCACTTGCAGCTTCTTGCGCGCCGTTTGAGCTTGCCACCAGCTATCGGCGACGATTGCGATGCCCGGTTCCAGACCGGGGTCGTTCTCGGCAACGGTGCCGTCCTTCATCTTGCCTTCCACGACAAACGCGTCGCGGATCCCAGGCATGCTTTTGATCTCGTCCAGATTCGCGCTCACCACTTTGCCGCCGAAAACCGGGCACTTCTGGTACACCGCAAACAGCATGTTCGGCAGCGTGAAGTCGATGGCGAAGACCGGCTGGCCGGTGACGATCTTGGGAACGTCGTAGCCGCGCTGGCTTTTTCCGATGATCTTGTAATCTTTCGGGTCCTTGAGCTTCACCTTTTGCAGATCGGGCGCCGGCATGGCAGCGGCTTTGCTCGCGATTTCGCCGTAGCCCACGGAGCGATTCGATCCCGCATGATGAACTCGACCTGCCGAGGTGGAGCATTCGGCCTCGGGAACTTTCCATGTTTGCGCCGCCGCGGAAATCAACAGCTGGCGTCCGGCAGCGCCCACGCGCCGCATCGGGTCCCAATTAAACGGGGTTGCCAGACTGCCACCGGCGAACTGCATGGCGTACTTGGTGTCGTCGAAGTCGGTCTGCTCGATCTTCACGGTTTTCCAGTCAGCATCCAGCTCTTCGGCGATGAGCATCGGAAGCATGGTCTTCACGCCCTGGCCCACTTCGGGGTCCTTGGCCATGATGGTGACGGTGCCATCCGGGTCAATCCTGATGAAATTGTTGGGCACAGCGGGCGCCCCTGGACCGAATTGAGCCGACGCCTTGGGTTTGATGGCCAGGCCGAGCATCACCCCGCCGCCGGCCAGCGCGGTTACGCGTAAGAATGAACGTCGATTGACAACCATGATTTACTCTTTCGCCTCCTATTGCTGAGCGCCGCTCTGGCCGACCGCGACTTCTGACGGCTTCTTCAAGTTGCTGGTGGTCGCGATCTCGGACGCTTTGTGAATCGCCTGGCGGATGCGGATATAGGTTCCGCAGCGGCACAGGTTTCCGTTCATCGCCGCGTTGATGTCCTGGTCCGTCGGCTTGGGCGTCTTAGCGAGCAAGGCAGCGGCCGACATCATCTGTCCAGCCTGGCAATAGCCGCATTGCGGGACATCGATCTCGAGCCAAGCCACTTGTACCGGATGGGTTCCGTTGGGCGAAAGACCTTCGAGCGTAGTGATGGGCCCTTTGGTGGCCGCCGACACCGGCGTTTGGCAGCTGCGCACAGCTTTACCGTTGAGATGCACTGTGCAAGCGCCGCAAGCGCCGATACCACAGCCGTACTTGGTCCCTTTCAGTTTCAGAACATCGCGGATCACCCACAGCAGAGGCATGTCCGCGGGTACATCGACGGTGCTGGACCGTCCATTCACTGTCAGTTGGAAAGCCATGACGGCAGTCTCCTATCTGCAATCTGCACCTCGTATCATACCTGTTTTGGGGGTGAACGGAGGAGGGCAAAAGGTGGGTGTATCTTATAGATACCACTGTAGTTTATACAAGAACAACTCTGAGGTATTCGCGGATCTGGTCGCGCACCTTGCGGAAGGCCGCGAGCCTCGTCTCTTGGGAACCTTCGACGGCTACAGGGTCCTCAAAACTGTGATGCAGCCGGTTGCAGTGCCCTGGATAGTTCGGGCAAGCCTCCCGGGCGTTGTCGCAGACCGTGATCACATAATCGAAATCCCGCGCGGCGAACTCGTCCACGGACTTGGAACGATGAACCGAGATATCGATGCCAATCTCCTTCATCACCGCGATAGCTTCGGGGCGAACGCGGCTAGGGTACGTACCGGCGCTAGCCACTTCGTAGCGATCGCCAGCGTCGTGACGGAGCAGACCTTCGGCTATCTGGTTCCGCGCCGAATTACCTGTGCAGAGGATGAGAACGGTCTTTTTCATGACGCGGTTTCCCGATGAAACCAGCGAAATAGCACCGTGGCTGCGGCTGCGCCGATGAGCTGCATCAGCACAAAACCGGGCGCGTCCAAGGGGCGGATGCCGGAGAAGGTGTTCGTGAAGGCGCGCCCCAATGTCACCGCAGGATTCGCAAACGAGGTCGACGCAGTGAACCAATAGGCGCTGGTGATGTAGGCGCCGACTGCAAAGGGAACCGCCGAGGAGCGCAGCCGGGCGCATCCCCAGATGACGGCGATCAAACCGAACGTCGCCACGAATTCACTGAGAAGTTGGCCCCCGCCGGCGCGCACGTGGTGCGATGGGGACAACATCGGTTCGCCGAACATCAAGTGTGCGATGCCGACACCGGCGAAGGCTCCCGCGAATTGGGCTCCCAGGTAAGCTGGGACGTCGCTCCAATCGAGTCCGCCCTGGAATGCATCAGCCAAAGTGACGGCAGGATTGAAATGCGCTCCGGAAATGGGCCCGAAGGTCAGGATCAGCGCCACCAGCGCGGCTCCCGTGGCGATCGTATTCGCCAGCAGCGCGATCGCAATATTACCTCCCGCTAACCGCTCACCCATAATCCCGGAACCAACAACGGATGCAAGAAGAAGGCCCGTCCCGATAGCTTCCGCAGTGACTCGTCGCGCGAGGGTCACGTTGTAGGCTTGCGGGCACGCACAAACGCGCTCATGAACTTGCCGTCAACTTGTGGCGCGATGGCGTCCACATCGATGCCTTCGGCCGACAGGAACGCGCGGGCATCTTCGATGTCATACACGCGGGTGGGCTCGATGTCGATGTTCTCAAAACCGGCTTTGCCGAGCTTGGCGAGGTAGTCGGATTCTTCCAGTGCCCCTGCGATGCAGCCCACCCACAGAAGCATGTGTTCGCGCACCTCGCGTGGGACATCGCCGCGCACCACCACGTCCGACACCGTGAATCGGCCGCCCGGCTTTAGGACTCGAAAGGCCTCGTGCAGGACACGATCCTTATCGGGAGATAAGTTAATCACGCAGTTCGAGATGACGACATCCACTGAGCCATCGGGCAACGGAATTTTTTCGATCTCGCCCTTCAAGAACTCGACGTTCGTTACGCCGGCCTTCGCCTGGTTGGCACGAGCGAGCGCTAACATTTCGTCCGTCATGTCCAGGCCGTAGGCTTTGCCACCAGGGCCAACGCGCCGCGCCGATAAAAGTACATCGATGCCGCCGCCAGAGCCCAGGTCGAGCACGATTTCTCCTGCGCGCAGTTCGGCGAGCGCGGTCGGATTACCGCAACCCAGAGACGCCTGCACGGCTTCGTCCGGAAGGCTGCCCTTCTCGGCGTCACCATACAGATTTGCGGTGATTGGATCGACATCCGTCCCGCATGCCGCCGCCCCTCCACAACAGGCGTTGCCCTGCCCGGAAGCGACGCGCAGCGCAGCTTGGCCGTATTTCTCCCTCACAACGTCGTTAATATTGGTCGCGCTCATTATTACTCCTTATTTACAACACACGATCTTCTGCGGCTCGATGGCTTTATTGCGCGTGCAGCACTCGGCATAGAGGAAAGTCAATAAATCCTGTAAGGCTTCGGTGTTGGCCGAATACCACAGGAATGTGCCCTTGCGCCGCACCCGCACCAGGTCTTCGTTCTTCAGTTTTTCAAGATGATGCGAGAGCGTGCTGGAAGGAATGTCCAGTTCGCTCGCGATCTCGCCGACCACCAACCCTTCGGGATGCGCGCTCAGAAGTAAACGTACGATGCGTAAGCGCGGTTCGGCACCCATTGCCGAGAACATGTCCGCGCAGCGGGTGATCAGGGCTGAATCATCTTTGGGCGGCAAGGACGCTCCTCAACTGTTTCCATAGTAGTAGAACTATCGAATATAGGCAAGTATGCGCCTCTAAATTTTCCCCCATGCGCCGATGTGATGCCTGTGGAATCAACCCGGGCTGAATCCACCATCCACAACGCGGACCGGCACACCATTCGGGTGCTACTCGTAGAAGACGACGCCGACTCTCACTGCCGATGAAAGCGCCATTTCGCGAAATCTTACCATCCGGCAGGGCGCTGCCGGTTACCTGGTGAAGCGCCGGGTCTCCTCCTTCGAACTTAGGCAAGCTCTTCACGAGGCAGTGGTTTTAACGAAACGACTAAAAGTCCGCAGCCTGTGATCGATGGCCCCGAAGATGGCCTTCCGCATACCAGCAGCCCCAGGCTCCGATTGAATATGACGTCGTTCGGACAAGCATGAGGGCGTATACAAATGAGTCAGGCCTCGGTCCAAACATCTCTATACAAATCGTTCCGAAACTGGGCGCACTGGTGAGGACCGAGTGAGGCGCGTGCCAAGTTGATATGGCTCGGTCAAGGAACAAGACTGCGCCCACGATCCATACCCATTTCCAGGAGGCCGAATGCCATTTGTAGTAAACCAAACAGCCCAAAGCGAAAGCAATTGTGAAGCTGACGACGTATTCCCGGTGCACCATTTCTCCGAGAGTACTTGCGTGGAAAACGTGGGAAACTTCTTCTTCGAAGATTTCGTTCCTACGCTCGCCGCGAGGAAGTGCCCACAAAAATTCCGACGGCGCGGAGCAGTCGAACCGCGAGCCCAGCCCACGCCACGGCTACGGCTCCAGCGTTATGGTCGCGCTTCCAGCAGCGCCGGTGTAGATCAGCTCGATCGAATGGATGCCTTCGCGCTTGCCGCGATACAAGAAGAAAAGTAATCCGGCCTGCGGTAGAGCACGGTCGCCTTCCTCCATCACCGCCTTCTGAACATGCAGCTCCATCGCGCGGCGCAGTTCAAAAGGCATCTTGGGGGGTGCGGGTGGTGGCTGGTTACCGCCCCCTCCGCCGCCACCGGTCGTAATGCCGCCTTTCGATGACTTCGAATCGTCCTTATCAACGGGCGGCTGCCACTCGGGATCTTTCAGGGACTTGAAAACCAGCTCATAGGGCTCGCTCGGCAAGGTCGTCTTCTTGCCATTGATGCGCACAGAAAAGTCGCTGCGCGCAAGCGTGGTCCGTGCGCCGGGAGGACCGAACAGTCCGGCTTCCACCGTTATGTAGTCGTCGGCGGAGAGCGTCTGTTCGGGCGTGGGAACTGCGTGGCCCATGAACTCAGCGCCAATAGTGACCCCGCCTGCTTTGCCCTGCGACTGATAGTCGGCGGGAGCCGCGCGGGGCGGCATACCTTTGGAGGTGGATGGCGCGTCTTTAATGACCTCCTGTGCGGACACCGACATCGCAGCCAGTAAGACACCCGTGATCAAGAAACCCGTTCGCAGCGCGGAGAAGACTCGCATGGCAATTCTACAAGCTAGCATAGACAAACCCCCGGTTATTTCGCTGCTGGCTGCCGGCGGTGATATCCCGGCCGATACTGCAAATGGCAGTTCACGCAAACGTCGTTCAGCGGATCATTGAGCGCGTGAATACCGTCCAGATCCTTGTTCTGTGCGGCTTTGAACGCCGTGGCGCCAAGATCGATCATCGCTCGGGAATACTTGATCCAATTGTCCTGGTCGCGCGCGCGGCTTTCCATCATGAGCAGGTTTCCCGATTCTGCCAGCATCAGCGCTTGCCCCCGCAGAACGTTCCACTCCTGCTGATTCTTGGGCGGGTCGCGATCCACGTAGAAGAGCGCATCTGAAGTGGGATAGATGATGTCGATCATCAACTGGTTCATGTTACCCACCGCGTGAAAGGTCGTCGGTGCCTGCGCCACCGCAGCTCCCGCGATCAACAGTAAAGCAAGTGCTCGCATCGCGACCTCCCAGTCCAAGTGATTCTATCATTGCCGATGCTATACAATATCCGCCAGAATGCTTCGGATCCTCTTATTCGGACTGATTGTCTGTTGTGCTCAAGGTCAAGTGGTTAAGGATTTTATTCCAGTGACGCAAGAGATGCTTTTGCATCCCTCGCCGGATGATTGGTTGATGTACAGCCGCACTTACGACGCGCAGCGGTTCAGCCCTTTGAATCAGGTGAATCGTGCGAACGTCGGCCAACTCCGCATGGCTTGGACACGAGGCCTGGGCCCGGGGACCAGCGAAACGATTCCGATTGTTCACAACGGCGTCATGTATCTCGTGGAACCCGGCGCCATCGTGGAAGCGCTGGACGCCACCAACGGCGATCTCATTTGGGAATACAAGCGCAAAGTTCCAGCCGCCGCCGCGAGTACTGCGCGCACGAAGTCGCTCGCAATTTATCAGGATGTGATTCTGTATACGGCTCCCGACGGATTCGTGGTCGGTCTTGACGCCCGCACCGGCGAAGAACGCTGGCAGACCAGCACCGGCGAAGCGCAGAACACTTCGGGGCCAATTGTTGTGGAAGGCAAGGTGATCTCCGGGCGCGCTTGCGGCAAAACGCGCGATACCTGCTTCATCGCCGCGCAGGACGCCGTTACCGGCAAAGATGTATGGAAGTTCTACGACGTTCCCGCGCCGGGCGAGCCAGGCTCGGAATCCTGGGGCAAGGATTTCAAAGACACTAATCGAGCTTCCACGTGGGGACTGCCGGGCACTTACGATCCCGTGCGTAAAACGCTGTACTGGGGCATCGCGAATCCAATGCCGGATACGCGCCTGGAGCGCCACGGTGGCGATCCGGATGGAACGCCGCGCACCGCGCCGGCCGATCTTTACAGCAACTCTACCGTCGCGCTTGATCCCGAAACCGGCAAGCTCAAATGGTATTACCAGCATCTGCCCGCCGACGATTGGGACATGGACTATACGCACGAGCGCACGCTGGTCCGGGAGAAATTCAACCCCGATCCGAAATACGTGAAGTGGTTTAATCCCGATATTCCGCGTGGCGAAGAGCACGACGTGGCGGTGATGGTGGGCGAAGGCGGCGGAGTTTTCGAGATCGACCGAGGCACCGGCCAGTTCCTATGGGCAACCCCGTTTCCCTACGACGATCCGCTGTTTCTCATCTCGAATATTGACGGCAAGACCGGCAAGGTCACCATTAACTACGATCTGGTAAACAAGAAGCCGGGCGAGGAGCACGTGATCTGCTCCTACAACACGCGCAGCTTTTGGCCCACGGCTTTCGATCCGGACACGAACTCGCTCTACGTTCCTTACATCGACAATTGTCTCGACATGGTCTCGGCGGGCGAGGATCCAAAACAGCAGCGGGAGATGCGCAAAGCCGTGCCGCGGCCGGGATCGGATCCAAAGGCGTTGACGGCGATCGGCAAGATCAATCTCGAGACTGGCGAGATCCAGCGGATAAACGTCGGGCGGGCTCCTTCCGATGGCGCCGCTCTCGTCACCGCCGGCGGACTGCTTTTCCAGGGCGATTTGAATCGCCGCTTCCGCGCCTACGACGCCGCGACCGGCAAGCAGCTGTGGGAATCGATTCTGGGCGGCTCGATTTCGGTGAGCACTATC
>DATHMO010000164.1:0-2659 GCA_035486995.1 Bryobacteraceae bacterium | reverse complement strand
CGGTTCGTCGCGTACATCGGCGTTGATCTTTTGCAGCTTGTTGTTGTCGTAGAGCTCAAAATCCTGGAGCTGCAGTCCGTCGATGACCTCGCCGTTGCGGTTTCGAACGGTGGTTGGCACGATGACGACGGTGGTTCCGACGCCAAACGTCAAATCGCCCTCCTGCTTCGTCGTGGCGTCTTGCTTCGCGGGATCAAGGGTGCCGGGAGCTTGAGCAAATCCTGTGGCGCAGATGAGGAAGATCAGCGCATGGCGCATACCCTTAGTGTGACACATCGCCATGACTGGTCCGTCCTTCCAGTAGATCCACAATGTGCGGAATCAGTTTCGCGATCGCATCCAGGGATTCAATGGCGCCTTTCGGCGATCCTGGCAGATTCACGATCAATGTCTGGCCACGGACTCCGGCGAGTCCGCGCGAGAGGACTGCAGTGGGCGTAAACTTCAGGCCTTCGGATCGCATCAACTCACCGAGACCCGGTATTTCGCGCTGGATGACTGTGCGCGTAGCTTCGGGAGTAATGTCGCGAAGAGCGACGCCGGTGCCGCCGGTGGTAAGGATCACGGAAACGTCGCCTGAATTAGCGAGGCGGACTAGGACGGACGCAATCTGCTCTGGTTCATCCGGGACGAGTTCCGTCGCGCTTATCGTCCATCCCAATGCGGCCGTGCGATCGCGTAAAGCCGGCCCGGAGCGATCTTCACGTGTTCCTGCGACGGCTGAGTCGCTCACGGTTACAACGGCGACTCGGATCACGGTCGTTTATAGTCCCCGCTCTTGCCTCCGGTTTTCTCGAGCAGGTACAAATCCTGAACCTCGATGCCCTTGTCCAGCGCCTTCGTCATGTCATACACAGTAAGCGCCGCCACAGAGGCCGCAGTCAACGCTTCCATTTCGACACCGGTGGGAGCGGTGGTGGCAACGCTCGATATGATCCGCACGCCGTTCGCCTCGAGCGTCACTTCGACATCGACATGCGAAAGATTCAGCGGATGGCAGAGCGGAATCAGATCCGAGGTTTTCTTGGCTGCCGAGATGCCCGCCACTCGTGCGATTTCAAGCGGATTGCCTTTGGGATTACACGGGAGCTGTGCGATCACCGACGGCTGCATCTTCACGAACGCATGCGCGCGCGCCGTTCGCTTAGTGGGGATTTTGGCGGAAACGTCCACCATGCGTGCGACCCCGGCATCGTCATAATGGCTCAGCTTCTTTTTCATTTCAGCAACACCCGGATCCAATCTCCGGCGGACCAAGCTTCGCGGCCGGGCTCTGTTACTACGAACGCATTGGCGCGGGCCAGCGCAGGCACATCGCCGGAGCCTTGCCAGGGCAGGGGAGTGACCACAGAAGTCACGCCGCCTCCGTTGGCGTTGAGCGTCGCGGGCAGGAAGCGAGTGAGCCCCGGCTTCTGATGAAAATCGTGCGATAGCTTGGCCCACATCAGCGGCAGCGTGCTTTCGGTCTGGCCTCCCAGCAACTCCACGGCGGATCGAGCGAAGATTTCGAACGTCACCATGGTGGATGCCGGATTTCCCGGCAGTCCGAAAAAGAATTTTCCGCGCGCTTTGCCGAAGACCAACGGCTGGCCCGGCATGATGAGAACGCGGTCGAAGTAGAACTCAGCTCCGACGTCGGCCAGCACGCGTTCCACGATGTCGTACTTGCCGGCGGAAACGCCTCCGGAAAGCACCAGCATGTCGAACCGCAGGCCGTGCTCGATTAATTCTCGAGTGGCAGCATAGAGATCGCGAGCGATGGGAAGAATGGTAGGGCATCCGCCGGCACGGCGCACTTGCACTGCTAGCGATTCGACATTAGAGTTGCGGACTTGATAATCGAGCGGCGTCTCCACCACTTCTACGATCTCGTCGCCCGTAGCGAGAATCGCGACCTGCGGCCGTGCGAACACCAGCACCTGCGACAGGCCCACCATCGCGAGCAGCCCGGCGTCCGCAAATCCGAGGCGGTGGCCGGCTTGGAGCAGCAGCATATTCGCCTGCGCCTGCGATGCGTGCAAACTCACGTTCTCGCCAGGAACAAGCGTGCGGGGCACCTGGACGCGATCACCATTCAATGTGCAGTGCTCCACCATCACCACCGAATCGGCGCCGCGCGGCATAGGAGCGCCGGTCATGATCTCGAGCGCTTCGCCCGGTTGCACTTCGCCTGCGAAGGCCTCGCCCGCGCGCACTTCGCCGATGACGAACAGGTCGCCCGGCAAATCGGCAGCGCGCACCGCGAACCCATCGCGTACCGAGCGTGAGACAGGCGGGTAGTCGCGATCGGCCAGCACCGGCTCGGCCAGCACGCGACCGGCGATTTCAGAAAGGCCGATCTGCTCGGTGGCAGGTTGGGGATGAGATGCGCGTACCTGATCAAGCACACACTGCCGCGCCTGTTCGAAGGTGAGTGTGCCCACGACTGCTATTGTACCTTTGGTGTATGCGACAGCTCGAACTCTCGGGCCGGGAGGTACAGCTCTGGACCGCGCGGCTGGAAGCTTTGGAAAGTACTTTCGCTCGCGCTTTGTCGTGGCTGTCGGCGGATGAGGCGGAGCGTGCCGCGCGATTCCGATTCGAAAAACACCGGCGTGCGTTCGTGCTCGGGCGCGCCGTACTACGCGCGTTGGTCGCGAATTACTTGCGGATTGCGCCC
>DATHMO010000163.1:0-11238 GCA_035486995.1 Bryobacteraceae bacterium | reverse complement strand
TCGTCGTCAGATACGTGGTGACCGGCCTCTGCGCGCCAGAGGACGAGAACTGCGAAGTCACCGGCTATAACGCAACGATAGCCGTATCCCTTGGATCAGCCAAGCGAGTGCTGGCGGCCCATGGGATCTGCGGAAGTTAAGTCGAAACGATTCGACCCTAGGTTCCATACCGCTCCGCCGCGCGCAGCTTCGCCTTCGCCGCTTCCTCTTCTCGATTTTTCGGCGGTGCGTTGGTCTCGAGCGCGCGCAGAAGCCGGGCCGAGACCGCGGCGATTTCGTCTATCGCGCCCTCAAACGCACCTTCATTGGCCTTCGACGGCTTGTGAAATCCGCTGATCTTCCGCACGAACTGAAGCGATGCGGCGCGAATTTCTTCCTCGGTGGTCGGCGGATCGAAATTGAACAGCGGGCGAATGTTCCTGCACATGCGGTCAAGATAGCAAAAAGTTCTTGACAGCCTGACGCGGCTCGGTGTACATTTAACTCGGCGGTTAATTAACCAATAAGTTGAGAACATAATGACGACGCCCGATCATCTCAGCGCCACCTTCGCCGCACTGGCCGATCCCACGCGGCGCGCCATCCTGGCCCGTTTGGCAAGCGGCGAAGCCTCCGTCACCCAACTCGCTGAGCCGTTTGAGATGAGCATGCCCGCGATTTCGAAACACTTGAAGGTCCTCGAGCGCGCGCATCTGATCGGACGCGGACGCGAAGCTCAATGGCGCCCCTGTCGCCTGGAAGCCGCGCCGCTCAAGGACGTCGCCGATTGGATCGATCACTACCGCCAATTCTGGGAGCAGAGTTTCGATCGGTTGGACGACTATCTGCGCGAACTGAAAGCCCGCGACGCAGCAGCCCACAAACCCAAAGCAAAGGACAAGAAACATGCCCGCAAGCCACGCAAAAACTAGCGCCGCCACCAGCCCACTGGAGCGCGAACTCACCCTCACGCGAGTATTTGACGCGCCGCGCGACCTTGTGTTCAAAGCCTGGACCGAGCCCGAGCACCTGAAACAATGGTGGGGGCCGCGCGGTTTCACAACGCCCGCCTGCGAAGTGGATCTGCGTGTTGGCGGCACGTGGAAGATCGTGATGCGCTTTCCCGACGGTGTGAACGAGCACACCATGCAGGCGGTTTATCGCGAGATCGTACCTCCGGAGCGCTTGAGCTTTACCAATGTCGCGCTGGATAAGGATGGCAACCGGCTCCTGGAGGGGATCACCAGCATTACTTTCGAAGAGCTCGGCGGCAAAACCAAACTCACTTTGTATACACGCATGACGGGCCTCGTTCCCTATTCGGATCGCATGCTGGAGGGCATGGAGCCCGGCTGGTCGCAAACCTTGGAGCGCTTGGGCGAGGCCCTGGCAGAATGGAGCAAGTCGTGAAAGGAATCTTCACTTATCTGAACTTCGACGGAAACTGCCGCGAAGCGATGCAGTTCTATGCAAAATGTCTGGGAGCCGAGCTGCAGCTGTCCCCATTCTCGGATATGCCTGGCAATACGGCGCCTGAGGCGAAGGACCGGATCGTGCATGCCCGTCTTGCGAAGGGCTCCTCTCTGCTCTTGGCTTCGGACACGCAGCCCGGGATGCCGTTCCAGCAAGGCAGCAACTTCTCCGTGAGCGTCCAATGTGAGAGCGTTCAGGAGATTGACACGTTCTTTGCCGCGTTCAGCGCAAAGGGCGCCGTGGCAATGCCGCTGCAAGACATGTTCTGGGGAGCGCGCTTCGGCATGCTCACCGATCAGTTCGGCATCCGTTGGATGTTCAATTTCGAGCACCCGAAGCAAGCCTAGGAGAGTTGAAAACATCATGACCCAGCCGACCCTCGCCGCAGACAATACTTCCGATCGTGAGATCGTCGCGACGCGTGTTTTCGACGCACCACGCGACCTGGTGTACCAGGTGTGGACCGATCCGAAACACATCTCGAACTGGTATGGACCGCGCGGCTTCACCACCACCACACACGAAATGGACGTGCGGCCGGGCGGCGTTTGGCGCCACGTGATGCGTGGGCCCGACGGTACGGAGTATCCAAATGAAATCGTCTACGTCGAGGTGCTGCCGCCCGAGCGCCTGGTGTACGATCACGCGTCGCCTCCGCGCTTTCAAACCACTGTGACCTTCGTCGAACTCGGCGGCAAGACCAAAGTGACCGCGCGCATGGTCTTCGAATCAGCCGAACTGCGCAACAAAGTGGCTACCGAACATCACGCCGTTGAGGGCTTGAACCAAACGCTCGAACGCCTGGGAGAGGAGTTGCAGAGTATGTCCGCGCCCGCCGAACCGCAATTCCAAATCTCGCGCGTCTTCGATGCGCCCCGCGACCTGGTCTGGAGGGTCTTTACCGAGCCCGAACACCTGATGCATTGGTGGGGACCGAAGGGTTTCACCATGGTCTCCTGCAAAGTGGATCTGCGCCCTGGCGGAGTCTTTCATTACTGCATGCGATCGCCGAATGGTGACGAGGGTTGGGGCAAATGGGTCTATCGCGAGATCGCCGCGCCGGAGCGGCTGGTCACGGTGGTTTCTTTTACGGATGACGAGGGGAATTTATTGCGTCACCCGATGAGTCCGACGTGGCCTCTCGAAATGCTGCACACGGTGATCTTGACTGAGCGCGAAGGCAAAACCACGCTCACCGCGTACGCCGTCCCAACCAACGCGACCGAAGAGGAGCGCAAGACTTTCCGCGCCGCGCATGGTTCGATGGAGCAAGGCTTCACCGGAACCTTGGATCAGCTCGATGCATACCTGGCCGGGCACCTGGCAAGTCGAAAGGGAGAGCACCAATCGTGAATATAGTCCTGTGGATTCTGCAAATCCTGATCGCGCTGCTGTTTCTGTTCTCAGGCGGAGTGAAGCTGGTAGGCCCGCTCGATCAGTTTGTGAAGGGAATGCCGCCGTGGCTTACTCCGGACTTCTTGCGATTCATCGGCGTATGCGAGGTGGCGGGCGGGCTCGGCCTGATCCTTCCACGGCTGCTGCGGATTAAGCCCGGACTGACGCCGCTCGCCGCCGTAGCGCTGATCGGGATCATGATCGGGGCCACGGTGGTGACGGCCACTTTCGCTAGTCCGGCGCAAGCAGTTTTTCCGGCCATCGTAGGAATCATGCTGGCATTCATCGCATATGGCCGGTGGCGGTTGGCGCGTTGAGGTTCGATCCGCGAAGCAACGAGTAAATTGGATCGTGGGATTGAAACACGTCTACGAGATCGATGGAGCTAACTTCGACTCTCTCGAAGGATTTTATGACGAGATATCGAAGAAACTCATTCCGAATGTGAGCTGGGGGCGCAATCTCGACGCCTTGAATGATGTGCTGCGCGGCGGTTTTGGAACGCCTCCGGAAGGCTTCGTGCTCCGCTGGAAAAACTCTCAAGTTTCCCGCGAACGCCTTGGGTACAGGGAGACGGTTCGACAACTTCAGTTGAGGTTGGCCCGATGTCACCCGAGCAATCGACATCGCGTCGCTCAGGACCTCGCTGCTGCCGAAGACAGCCACGGAGAGGCCGTTTTTGACTGGCTTGTGAGTATCGTAAATATTCATTGCGCCGGTGGACGGGAGCAAGAAGACGGCGTGGAGCTTGAGCTCCGCTGAAACGGGTCGGGGAGCCCACGCTTGAGAGCATTGCTCTGCCCGGCCCACTACTGTTCCCGAATCGCTCCTCATGTTCGGCAAGCTGTACGAACTCGCAGACCTGCTCCGCCACCACGCCCGCCGGAATCAAATGAACGACGATCACGCTCTCGGACGCCGAGGCGAAGACATCGCCCACCGGTTTCTTCAACGCGCGGGCATCGTCGTCGTGGATCGGAACTACCGCATGTCGTCAGGCGCGGGCGAGGTGGATCTGGTTGGCTGGGAAGGCGATACGTTGGTGTTCGTCGAGGTCAAGTCACGCCAGACTGACGAATATGGAACGCCCGACCGCGCTATCGGGCTCCAAAAGCAATCCAGCCTGATTCGTACCGCGCGCGAATACGCCCGTCATGCCGAGGTGCCGTGGGAGCAAGTTCGGTTCGATGTTGTAACTGTCGTATTTTCGACGCCGCCTAAGGTGAGTCACCTCAAGGAGGTCTTAGATTTGGGCAGGCGCCAGCAGTCTGGGACCAGTCCAGTAGCTCGGCGAGCTGTTTAGGATAAGGCGAGCGGCCCGTTCAGGCTTTACGGTTTCGAACAAACAAGTGCGAGAATCTGCCCGCCCCTCCACGCGCACATGTGACGCGTTCTGGCTCACGCGGTAGGCCATTTTCGCGCCGTGGTGCAATTGGAGCGAATCCAGCGGCCAATCGGAATCGGCCACCATGCGGATCGCACCCTCGGCGGTGATGAGAATGGTCATGTCCGTGGGAGTGTGGCCGGATTGGACAGCGCTTTCGGCAGCGTCCAGGATCTGCGCGGCGTTGTCTAGGAATCGGCTCACAATTCCCTTATCGCGCCGCCCGTCCTCCCCTTGAATCTATTTCGCGCCTTAGTACCATCGATATATTAAGAGATGCCGGCACTCGGGCCGATTTCACCTTTTTTCATTGTTAGCGATGTTCCTGAAGCAATCAGCTTCTACCAGGAACGGCTTGGATTCGAACTGCGTTACTCGGAGTCAACCCAATCACACACGCCACGAATGGGCGCCCTGGGATGCGTTCGTCTATGCTGATGATCCCGATTCTTTCGCCAAGGAGTTTGCGTCGAGAGGCCTGACCTTCTACAAGGAACTCGTCAATCGAAATGATGGCGTCCGGGGTTTCGAGGTTGCCGACCCCGACGGGTACGTGCTGTTCTTCGGCCGCCCGATCTAATCCCGACCCGCAACCGAGCCGCGACCGTGAGGGAGCGGGCTTACACTGGAAGCATGCGCATCCTTCTTTTTAGCGGCAAAGGAGGCGTGGGCAAGACCAGCATCGCCGCGGCCACCGGACTCCAACTCTCCCGCCTCGGGTACCGCACGCTCGTGATGAGCGTCGATCCCGCCCACAGCCTGGCCGACGCCTTCGACATCGAATCCGGTCTCTTCCAGGACCGCGCCAACGATCCGCTGCCCATCGACGAGCACCTCTCCATCCAAGAGGTCAACATCCAGAAGGAAATCAAACGGCACTGGCGCGAGATCTCGACATACGTCGTCTCCGTGCTGCGCACCACCGGCATCAGCGACGTGGAGGCTGAAGAGCTGGCCATCCTCCCGGGCATGGAAGAGCTGAGCGCCATGATGTACGTGAACCAATACCGGCGCGAGGAACGCTACCAGGTGATCGTGCTCGATTGCGCGCCCACCGCCGAATCCATGCGTTTCGTGAGCATGCCGACCACGCTCGAATGGTACATGAAGCACGTCTTCCCGTTCCAGCGCGGAATCCTCAAGGCCGTTCGGCCCGTGGCGAATCGGATCTCGCCGGTCGAACTGCCGCCCGACAGCTATTTCGGGAACATCAAGGATCTATTCGGGCGTCTGGATGGAATCGCCGAGCTCCTGGAAAATCCCTCCATCACCAGCGTCCGCCTGGTCACCAATCCCGAAAAGATGGTCTTGCGCGAGACACAGCGCGCCTTCGTCTACTTTTCGCTGCACGGCCTTACGGTGGATGGCATCATCGTCAATCGTGTGCTGCCCGAGGCGGTCACCGACACGTGGTTCGATCAGTGGCGCGCCTCGCAAGCCAAGATTCTGGACGAAATCGAAGAGTATTTTCAGCCGGTGGCGATGAAGCGAGTCCCGCTATTCACGCACGAAGTGCTGGGGCGCGAGCGATTGATCGAGCTCGCCGATGTTCTGTACGGCCTCACCGAAGATCCTGCGCTGGTGGTGCGTACCGAAGCGCCGTACACTTTCGAAAAGCGCAATTCGCACTATGAAGTCCGGTTACGGCTGCCGTTTGCGGTGAAGGGCGAGGTCGGGCTGTTCAAGAAGGGCGATGAGCTGGTGGTTGAGATCGGCACGCTGCGCCGCCACATCGGGCTGCCCACCTCCATGGCCGCTCTCACGCCCACGCGAGCCTCGTTACAGAATAAAATACTGACAGTGGAACTGAAGGAGGCGTAATTATGGATGAACAACAAGGCACACCGCATCAGCACGCGCATGGCTGCTTCTTTTGCGACATCGCCGGCCCGCAGATTGAAGCGTTCCTCGATCACGTCTGGCCGCAAAACACGCGCGAGCATTTCCACAATGCCCGCATCGAAATGCTCAAAGGGATGCGGAGCTTGCTGGACGCGCGCATCGAACACCTTTCCAAGCACGATCGCAAGGGTTCCAAGGTGACCGTGGAATAGCCTCCCCTGCCGTCCGGCCTGCCTGGTGGTAAGCTAGAACCTACCAAAACAGGAGGCAGGTTTTGTTCAAATCAGCGTGCGTCTTAACAATTCTTGCGATGGCAACGTTACCCACGTTGTCGGCGCAATTCGTGCCCTCGACCGCGGCCCTACCGGATGGGTCCATCCCCAAGTGCCGCCACCTCATTGGACTGGGCGATATCAAATCGCAGCAAGGCGGGACGCTCGGTGTGAAGAACGGATCGTTGTCGTTCGATGGCGGCAAGTCGCAGCAAGCTACCATTCCGGCTGCCTCCATTGACGACGTCGTTCTCGGCTCGGAAGTGACGCAAGCGGGCGGAAAGACTGGCCGCGTGGTGAAAACCGCGGCGATGGCCGCGCCGTTTGAAAGCGGCAAAGCTTTGACCATTCTGTTGCGCACTAAGGTCGATATCCTGACGGTGGTTTATCACGACGACAACGGCGCGCTCCACAGTACGATATTCGCGGTACCGAAAGGCTTGGCGGCCGGTTTACGGACCCAACTGATCACGGCGGGCGCGCACGCCAGCCCACTGGCCGAGGAGGCACAAAAGTGAAGCCGCTCGCCATTTGCTTTCTCGCCCTGCTTCCCGCGCTGGCTCTGGCGCAAGACAAACCGAAGAAGCTCACTGCCGGGGCCATTCAGATTGAACCCATCGAAGTCGGCGATATCGTGATTCCCGCGGAGTTTCGTTACGCCATCTACGAGCGGCTCATCCAGCGCGTCAAGGCCGATGGCGAATTCAAGCAGGTTCTACGCAGCGGCGATCGCTCGGCGCAGGGCATTCCGGATCTGGTCGTGCTGCACACCAAGATTTCTCGGTTCAAGCAAGGTAGCCAGACGCAGCGTGAACTCACGACTGTCACAGGTGGAACGCGGGTCGACCTAACGGCTACGGTGGAACGCAAAAGCGGCGGCGTGCTGCTAAACAACGATATCACCGGCCGCGTGCGTTTCTTCGGCGAGAATCTTGGCGTGACCAACGATCTCGCCAAGCGCATCGCCAAAGTGCTGAAGGAAAACTTCTAGTCACCTCTGGCTGAGGCCGCCGTCGATGGCGAGCAGCTGCCCGGTCACGAAATTCGTTGCGTTCATGAAATAAAGCACCGCGTCGGCAATCTCTTCCGGCGTGCCTGAACGTTTCGCCGGAGTCGCAGCGATCAAGTCTTGCGCGCGGGGATCCTCAGGTGAAGCGAGAATCACACCCGGCGCAACGGAATTGACCGTGATCTCGGGCGCAAACGCCTTCGCCAGCGCGCGCGTCAGCATAATGACGCCGGCTTTCGATGCGCAATAGTGCGCGTACATCTCCCAAGGCCGAATGCCTCCCAGCGAACTGATGTTGACGATGCGTCCGGCGCCGGTCTTCTTCATCAGTAGCGCCCCTTGCTGACAGCAGAAAAACGTAGCCTTGAGATTTACGTTGTGAATCGCGTCCCAATCGGCTTCCGTGATCTCGAACGGATCGCGCCGCCGGAATCGCGCGGCATTGTTCACCAACCCATATAACGAACCGAGCTGCTCCCCCACCTCAAGGAACATCCGCCGGATATCTTCTACCTCTTCGAGATCGGCCTGGAACAGCGGCGCTGATCCGCATTCTTCCGCCGTCGCGCGCGCTTCCTTCTCCGACCCCCCGTAATGAATCGCGACGCGATAGCCGGATTGATGCAGACGAATTGCGATTGCGCGCCCGATGCGCTTCGCCGCGCCAGTAACCAAAACGATGCGCTGATCTGCCATTCAAACCACCGGATCGCCGTGCACTTCGATTTCTTCGGGCTCCACCCCGGCTCGCGCGGGCTCCGGCAGCCGTCCGCTCCAGTTGGCCCACAGCCAGAAGAACGCCGTGCTCGAACTCAGCAACCCGGAAACCACGCCGATCGTGCGCGGACTCCAGCTTTCGGACGCGATACCCGCGCCCGCCATCGAAAGAATCATGGTGGACCACTGCATGGTTTCCATGGTCGCAAAAACGCGCCCGCGAAATTCGTTCGACACATGGCGCAAAAGCTGCGACATATTCAGCACCGAGCTGACCGCAACCGCCGCGCGCGAAATCCCGAGGAATAAAAGCGCCAGTTGGAAATCACGCATCTGGCTGAAGATCACGTACGCGCCGCCATGAATCACGTAGCAGATGCTGATGGTTCGTTTGTAGCCTTCGAACGAAATCCGTTTGCCCAGCCAGTGCGCGAACGTGCCGCCCACCAGCAACCCGATGCCGGCCGCACCCCACAGATAGCCAATGCCCGCCGGTCCACGATTGAATACCAGTTCGCCAAACAGGCTGAACAAAACCTGCGCCGCGCCGCCTCCCGAGGCCCATCCCATCCCGACGAGTGCCAGCCCCAAGATGAGCGGTGAAGCCCGCATGTAACGCAAGCCTTCGGTATATTCGTGCCACGGCCGTACCACTTTGTCTTCACCGAGCGTGGTTCGCTCCACGCGGAAGCTGCCCCGCTGCACACGCAGCCGCGAAATGCAGGCAGCCGAAAATAGAAATGACAGCGCGTTAAACGCAAACGCCCATCGGTAGCCGAACGGCCCGATGGTCGTGCCGCCCAGAACCGATCCGATGGTCAGTGTCATCCACTGCGTGGTCTGCGTCAACGAATTGGCGGTGTGCAGCTCTTCTTTGTTCGCGATGGTTGGAAGTATCGACGACCGGCCGCTGGTGAAAAACGGCGACGCGAACATCAGCAGCGCGCTGAGCAGGTACAGCAGCCACGTATCGTGCCGCGGAATCGCTAGGATGAAACCCAAAGCGACGACAGCACGGACCAGGTCGCTTGCGATCATGACGCGCTTGCGATCCAAACGGTCGAGCAGCACTCCCGCGACAGGCCCAGCCATTACCGCAGGAATCGCCCGCGACAGCATGATGCCCATGACCACCAGCCCCGAGTGTGTGGTTGCCAGCGCCAGGCTGAAGACTGCGACGTTGTTAAAATGATCGCCAATCTCGCTGACGATCTGGCCGCTCCAAGTCCAGCGATAATTGCGGTTCGCCTTCAGCAGCTCGACAAAATCTGCCATCTATCGAATGGATTCCTGGCGGACGGTGATCGAGTCCAAAAACCCGCGATCGATCTCGTAGCCGAATCCCGGTTCATCGCGGACCGCGATCGTTCCCCGTGGCGTCGTTTCCACCGGCGGCTCGATAATGTCGCGCGACCAATATCGCTTGCTCGCCGAAACATCGCCTGGCAGCGTGAAATTCGGCAGCGTAGCCAGCGCGATATTATGCGCCCGCCCAATGCCCGCTTCCAGCATGCCTCCGCACCATACCGGAATCCCGGCGGCTTGAGCGACATCGTGGACCCGCTTGGCTTCGGCGAAACCTCCCACGCGTCCCAGCTTGATATTGATGATTCGCCCGGCATCCATCGCGATGGCTTGTTCGGCGTGATGCGCCGAGCGAATGCATTCGTCGAGACAAATCGGCGTTTTGAGTTGCGCTTGCAGCTTCGCGTGATCGATGATTTCGTCGTGCGCCAGCGGCTGTTCGATCATCATCAGGTTAAACTCATCCAGGCGCCGGAGACGCGGCGCATCGGCCAGCGTGTACGCCGAATTGGCGTCGGCCATCAGCAGTATATTCGGGAACCGCTTGCGCACTTCGCCGATCACTTCCACATCCCAGCCGGGCTTGATCTTCATCTTGATGCGCTGGTAACCGGCGGCAAGTTCGGTCTCTATCTTCTCGATCAACTGCGGCACGGAGTCCTGGATTCCGATGGAAACCCCGCACGGAATCTCGCGCCGCGCTGCGCCTCCAATGTGCTGGTCGAGCGGCTTCCCAAGCATGCGCGCTTCCAGATCCCACACCGCCACTTCCAATCCGCCGCGCGCCATCAGGTGCCCGCGAATATGTGCGGTCCGCGCCCCCACGTCGGCAGCGCGATCGAATGCGTGATTGAGCACTCGCGGCGCAACATAGTCGCGCAGGATTAACCAGGCCGCTTCGGTCCATTCCTCGTTGTAGAACGGATTTTCGCCGCACGTTACTTCGCCCCAACCCGAAACGCCGTGGCTCGACACTTCCACCAGGACAATGCGGCGCGCGTTGATCCGATCGAAGCTGGTCTCGAAGAAATGCACCAGCGGCATCCGTATTTCACGCAAGGTGATTTGTTCTAGGCGGATTCCCATACTCCAAATAGATACGTTCCGGCCTCTTCCGATTTCTCGAAGCCGATGACCGCAAGCTCGCGATCAAATGCGGCTCGGAAGTGTTCGCTCGCCGTTTTCTGTATTTCCCCAGCGCGCGCCCGATCCGTCGAGCGAATCGACGCAATATCCGCCGGAATCGCGACCCGCATTTCCACCTTCGCACGTTCGAACGGCTGGCCGGCAGTGATCGCTTTCACGCGCGGACTCGCGATCCACCACTCGGCGATGCAGCGATCGGTCGGCAATCCGCCATGCAATGGGCTACTGGTGGTCCCATATTGATTGGGAACATAGCGGCGCACGATAGCGCCAAGCCGCTCCATGTTGAAAAATGCATTCTTGATTTCGAGCGGATCGAACGTCCACTCGATGAGCTGGATCCCGCGCCGCAGCGCGTCGTCACGTTGCGTCAGCTTCAGTAGCCGGCCGACGCCCGCGTTCCGATAATCCTGCAGCACGCCCAGCATGTGGCTATGCAGATAAGTCTTGCCGCCAGCCTTGAGACCCGGGATTGCCATGCAAAACCCTACCATCTCGCGACCGTCGAACGCGCCGAACACCTGCCCGCCGATTTTCGTCGCTACCACGAAGAGGCGCAGCGGAATCAGATCGACGTCCTCGAATCCCCAGATCTGGCGCTGCAGCCGGACCACGGTCTTGAGATCTTCGCGCTCGGTCAGCGGGCGGATCTCAATCATGTTTTGTCAGTGCCGTCGTGCGCCTTGGCCTCCTGCCAGAGCGCCTCCATCTCGGCG
>DATHMO010000162.1:0-13410 GCA_035486995.1 Bryobacteraceae bacterium | reverse complement strand
ACTTTGGAAATCGCGCGTCACCACCGTGTTCGTGCGGCAAGGCCACTACGCGCACGATCCTGAAGTATTCAAGAAATATCCTCCCGCGGACATCAGCCTGGAACGCATTGGCGATTTGCTGAACTACGGGGCCGATAGCTTCAGCCCGCTTGCGGTTGCGGCCAAATAATCAAGCGACCGCCGCGCCCAGCACCGCTGTCACCATGGACTGCGCTTCTTCCTGAATCTTTTTCAGGTGCTCTTGCCCGCGAAAGCTCTCGGCGTAAATCTTGTATACGTCTTCGGTGCCCGAGGGGCGGGCGGCGAACCAGCCGTTTTCGGCGATCACTTTTATTCCGCCGATTGGGCTGCCATTGCCAGGCGCGACAGTCAGGATCTTCTGGATTTTCTCGCCGGCCAGATCGGTCGCGGTAATATCCTGTGGCGATAGCTTGGCGAGTGCGGCGCGTTGGTCGGCCCCAGCGGGGGCATCGATCCGCTCATAGGTCGACACGCCGAATTCCTGTTCTAGCTCCGCATAGATTTCGCCCGGATCGCGCCCAACACGAGCCGTGATCTCGGCGGCAAGCAGCGCCGCGATGATGCCGTCTTTATCGGTGCTCCAGGCCGAACCATCGCGTGTCAAGAACGATGCTCCCGCGCTTTCTTCGCCGGCAAAACCGCAAGATCCCGAGAGCAGGCCATCGACAAACCATTTGAATCCCACCGGAACTTCGACCACTTTACGGCCGGTTTTGGCGGCCACGCGATCGATCATGCTGCTCGACACCACGGTCTTTCCCACCGCCGCATCCGGGCGCCAGCCGGAGCGATTCGCATAGAGATAATGCACGCACACCGCGAGGTAGTGGTTCGGCGGCAGCAATCCCGAGCTGCGCGTTACGATGCCGTGGCGATCATGATCGGTGTCGCAGGCGAACGCGACGTCGAACCTGTCCTTGAGATCGATGAGGCGGCGCATGGCATAAGGCGACGATGGATCCATCCGGATGCGGCCGTCCCAATCGAGCGTCATGAAACGGAATGTCGGATCCACAGTGTCGTTCACGACGGTCAGGTTCAATCCATAGAGATCGCGGATCGGCCCCCAATAGTGCACGCCGGCGCCGCCAAGCGGGTCCACGCCGAGCTTCAACTTTGCGCCGCGGATCACGTCGAAATCGATCACGCTGCCCAAATCCGCGACATACTGTGCGATGAAATCGTGCGTCTGCGTTCCCGGCGTACGAAGCGCGTCGCTGAGCGGGACTCGTTTGACGCCAGTCAAATTACCTTCGAGTAATTCGTTGGCGCGCTTTTGGATCACTCCAGTGATCTCGCCGCCTGCCGGCCCCCCATGCGGCGGGTTGTATTTGAAACCGCCATCTTCGGGCGGATTGTGCGACGGCGTGATGACAATGCCGTCGGCCAACCCCGTTTTCCTCCCACGATTAAATTTGAGAATCGCATGCGAGATCGCCGGTGTAGGCGTGTACTCTCCCTGAGGCGCGATCCTGACGGCGACGTCGTTCGCAGCAAGCACTGCAAGCGCGCTCGCAAAAGCCGGCTCCGATAAGGCATGCGTGTCGATGCCCATGAATAGCGGTCCGTCGATCCCCTGCTCTTTTCGATACGCGCAAATGGCCTGCGTGATAGCCAGGATGTGCCATTCATTGAACGCGCGGTTTAGCGAGGATCCGCGATGCCCCGACGTACCAAACGAGACGCGCTGCGCGGGGATTTTCGGATCGGGGCGATCCTCGAAATATGCCGTGATCAACCGAGGTACGTTGACCAGGTTGGATGCTTCCGCGGGATGCCCCGCCGCCGGGCTGATTGCCATGCTGCTCTCCTGTGACTTTTAGGGTGACACATCACGCTCCACGGCCGATTCAACCGCGTCGCGAACCGCTTCCTTCACGGCTTGTTTGACGCTTTCTTCCACTACCGCTGTATCGATCTGCATGTCTACCGTTTCGCCAACCATCTCCCGGACCACGACACTCAACACGGGCGCCACCGGTGGCAGGTCCTTCGTCACGGCCTTGGCTACCTTCTTTGCCACCTTCGCCATCGTCATTATGCTTGCGGCATCGCCCTGCGGCGGGGTCTCTTGAACGGGCTGCTGCTCTCCCGCGCGCTCAATCGCCGCCCAATCCTCTTCAAACATTTTCGCGACTCTCGCGACGATTCTTTTGTCGCGGAAGATGATCCCGACCTCACGCCTTGCGCAAAGCTCAGACTCGCGCAGGCTCTGGCTCCCGATGAAAGCTTGACCGCCATCCCGAATAATGGTGCGCGTGTGCAATCGCATGATGGTGAGCCTGTGCACGGCAAGCTTTGAGCTATGCCGGCTCGCGCGGCCGATCACCTTGATATCAACCCCAGCCTGCGCGCGTTCTTCGAGCAGCCGCAACATCGCGGGGTCGCTGATTTCGGGATCGTAGATGAGCAGCTCTTTCTTCGCACCCTTGAGAAATGCGGCCAACTGCCTGCGTGCGTTCAATGGACTAACGACGAATGCCGCGAGGCCCGGCTCATACGGCTGGCGCTTGGTATCGGCCTCGAAAAGCTTCACCGCCTCGGCAACTAGTTTCGGATTGCGCGTGACCAGGCCGAAGCAGCGGCTATGATCGATATCCAGATGGGTAAAGTTGAACGAGAGCAAAAAAAGCTCGCGCCGATCGATAATCAAGAATTTGTCGTGGTAACGAGCCAGGTCGTCCGCGGTGCGCGCCACGGTGATCCCGGCCTCAAGCAACCGCATTTCGAGCTTCCGCAGATTCCGTTCGCCACCGCGATTGGTGTAAGCAATCAACGCATGTACGAACACCCCCCGCGCGGCCGCGTTTGCGAGCGCCTGTTCGATTTCACCGCGATCGAATCGAAAGATGACGATCTCCACGCGGCTTTTTGCGCGATCGATGGCCTCCACTAAGGGCTCTACCCCGTCGCCCGGCTGAACCAGCAGTTTCATGTCGCCTCCCGGACACCAGAAACGGATGTAACAGCTGGCATCGCTCTTGCTTAAACAGGATGAAGGCCATCGACCCGAGGAGGCGCCATGTGGAATGACAGCAAGGGACTTACGTACTTTTGGCTGGCTGCAGCGGTGGTCATCGTACCGCCCGCGACCGCGCAAAATCGTTACATCGCGCCTCTCGCGACAGGAGAAATTACACGGCCCGTCTTGAGTGAGCTGTGGCGGGAGCCGAGCGATATCCACTCCGAAAACCTGTTCTATGGACCCGGCGGCAAGGAACATGAGCCGCATGGGCCGTTCACCTTCGTGAAGGAGGATATGAGCGGCACCAATCCCAAGTTCGATGTCCGCGATAAAGACGGCGTGAAGTGGAGGATCAAGCTGGGAGCGGAGGCGCGGCCGGAAACCGTGGCCACCCGGCTGGTTTGGGCGGTGGGCTATCACGCCGACGAGGATTACTTCCTGCCCGAGGTTCACGTGGACGGGCTGCCGGCGCACGTGCATCGCGGCCAAAAGTCGATTGAGGCGGGCGGCGTGATGCGCAACGTGCGTCTCAAACGAGAGCAAGGCGAGAAGAAGGAAGATACCTGGCGCTGGCGCGACAATCCGTTTAACGGCACGCGCGAACTGGACGGTCTGCGCGTGATGATGGCAGTGGTCAACAATTGGGATCTCAAGGATGAAAACAACGCGATCCGCGAGGAGAAGCGCAAGGGCGACGGCGATAAGCGCGTCTACGAAGTGAGCGACCTGGGGGCCAGCTTTGGCAGCACCGGGCGTGGGCTGACGCACTATGGATCGAAGGGGAATTTGCGGGCCTACGAGCGCTCGAAATTTATCAAGAAGACAGGCCCGGAGTTTGTTGATTTCAACGTTCCCAGCCGTGAAGCCTTGCTACTGATGTTTGATGTGCATGAGTTTTTCAGCCGCATGGGTCTGCGCGGCATCGGGCGGCACATCCCGCGCCAAGACGCACTGTGGATGGGCCAGATGCTCGGCCAGCTTTCCGACGATCAGATCCGCGATGCGTTCCGCGCGGCCGGATATTCGGGGCCCGAGTTGGATGGATTCACGAGCGCGTTGGAGCAGAGAATCGCCGAGCTCAAGGCACTATAGACGATTGCTCTTCCGGCTGGAACTGGATTTCGTGCAGCTCTGCATAAAGACCGCCCGCGCGCATGAGCGCTTCGTGGTTGCCCTGCTCCACCACCATTCCATCCCGCACCACAAAAATGACGTCGGCGCGCCGGATAGTTGAGAGCCGATGCGCAATCACGATGGAAGTTTTGCCTTCCATCAATCGATCCAGCGCTTCGAAGACGAGTTTCTCTGATGCCGCGTCGAGGCCCGAGCTCGGCTCGTCAAGAATCAGGATCGGCGTGTTGCGAATCACGGCGCGCGCGATCGCGATCCGCTGGCGCTGCCCGCCCGATAACGTGACGCCGCGTTCGCCGAGAATAGTGTTGTAGCCGTTGGGTAGCTTTTCGATAAACTCGTGCGCATTTGCCAGCTCGGCCGCACGCAGGATCTCGGTGCGCGTGGCTTCCGGCTTACCGTAGGCGATGTTGTTCCAGATCGGTCCGTGGAAGAGCAGCGTCTCCTGCAGCACAAAACTGATTTGCTGGCGCAGCGATTTCTGCAGGAACCGCCGCACGTCCTGCCCATCGACGTTCACTACGCCAGAGGTCGGGTCATAAAAGCGTGGAATGAGGCTGATGATGGTGGTTTTCCCCGCCCCCGTTGGGCCAACCAACGCGGCCACTTGCCCGGGCTCAATCCTGAGACTCACATCCTTCAAAACCGGGGTCGCCTGATCGTAGCCAAAGCTGACTTTGTCGAATTCCACGCCGCCGCTGAATTTCGGCGCGCGACGGGCGCCAGGCAAGTCCCGAATCTCGTTCTGGGTGTCAAAAATCTCGCGGATGCGCTCGTATCCGACCATAGCCTTCGAATAGGCGTCGGTCATCTTCGAGAGCTGCTGCATGGGCTTGTACATCTTGCCCAGGTACAAAATGAAAACCACCAGCGATCCCGCGGAAAGCGCTCCGCTGAGCACCATGCGCGCGCCAAACCACAGCACCAGGCATGTGCCGGCCGCCACAATCACTTCCACCAGCGGCGCCAGCTTGGCCTTGAGCGATCGGGCCCGCAACGCGATCTCGACCCCTTCCAGGCTCTCCTCCTCCAACCGTTTCTGTTCGTAATCCTCGCGCGCGAAAGCCTTCACCACGCGAATGGACGAGAGAACTTCCTGCATCACCGAAACGATCTCGCCCTCTTTCTTGCGGACATCGCGCGAAGCTTTCTTGATGCGGCGGGTGTAAGAAAAAACCACCAGGAATAACAATGGCGCGACCGAAAGCGCGATCAGAGTGAATCGCCAATTCAGGTACAGCATCACTCCCAACATGCCAACCAGCGTGATGCTATTGATCAGGGCGTCCAGCAGGCTGGAAGCGATGAAGCTCTGAATCGCATCGATGTCGCCGGTGATGCGGCTGATCAAATCGCCGGTCTGTTTATGATCGTGATAAGCAAGTGACAAACGTTGGATATGCGAGTAAAGCGTCCGTCGCAGATCATGCATCACCCACTGGCCGACGCTGGTTGTCACGTACTTTTCGACATAGGAGCAGCCAGCCCCGACGATCGCGATCGCGAGCACCGCGAGCGCTGCAAATTCCAAGATCCTCAGTTGATCCTGCCCGAGCCACGAACCAATCCAGGAGTTGAGCCACCCTTGCATCGGATGGGACTTCAGAACATTATCGAGAACGATCTTGAGCGGCCAGGGCTCCAGAAGGTTCGCCACGCTCTCGCCGGCGACCGCGATAAAGCCTATGACCAGCAGCTTGGAATGGGGTTTTAGCAGATCTGCGATCCGGAACCCCTTGTTACTCACGTCTGTCTTCATGCCAGCTTCTATCTGTATAGATGCGCGCGAGGTGGCACTTTTCACAAGTTATAAAGTGGAAAAAATTCCCGGCCGCACCACGCCGATGATGTACTTTCTTCCCGGCTTATGCGACTAAGCTTCTTTAATGAACAGCAACGCCCGTGGCGATTGGCTTGCAACGTGGGGCCCAAGGAGTCGGTCATGTCAGCAAAGAATAAAGCCGTATTCGGCATCTATGTCAGCCAACTGGACGTGGAAAACGCAGTCCACGGATTGAAGCTAGCCGGCTTCCGTAGCACGGATATTTCGATCCTTTTCCCCGACAATTCGGGCACCAAGGACCTGGCGATGGAGCGCAGCACGAAGGCTCCGGAAGGAACCGCCGCCGGCGCTGGATCGGGCGCGGTGGTGGGCGGCATCCTGGGATGGCTCGCGGGCATCGGGGCCCTGGCGATTCCAGGACTCGGAATGTTCGTCGTGGCCGGCCCGATCATGGCAATGCTCGGCGGGATTGGCGTCGGTAGCGTGCTCGGCGGAATCACGGGCGCGCTTGTCGGGATGGGAACTCCCGAGTACGAGGCCAAACGCTATGAAGGCCGAATTCGCAAAGGCGGCATCCTGCTTTCGGTGCACTGTGATGATTCGGACTGGGTGAAATCGGCTCGTGCGATCCTCGATCAAACCGGCGCCGAAGATGTCTCCGCAACCACGGAAGCGAGGGCGGATTTCGCAACGAGCGACCGGCCACGTTCACGGACTCTAACGTCGAAGGTCTAAGCCGGCCCGCGAAGATAGAGCAGCGCACTAAAGGCCGGGACGGATCGAGCGTCGCCTGGTTCCGCTGACGTGCAGAGCGCGAGTTGCCAGCCTGATTCGTCGAAATCGAAAGCTGCAGGCTCCGCCGAAAAATTACAGAGCACCGCCGCGTGGCAGCCTGACGGATCTGAGCGATCCATGCGCAACCGGCGCGCCTGTTCGTCGACTTCGACGCTGGTGAGGTCTTTGCACCCATTGTGAAGGCATGGCCAACGCTTGCGCAGCGCGATCAGCTCCCGATAGAGGCGGAGGATTGAGCTGTGCTCAGGATGTTCGAGCAGGCTCCATGTGATCCTTGACGATTCGAACGTCTCGTTCGATTGTGGATCGGCAAAATCGTCCGCCGCCGTCAACTCTTCAAATTCCTTCCTGCGCCCCTCGCTGACAGCCTTGGCCAATGCTGGATCGCCGAAGCTCGTGAAAAAGTAGAAAGGCGCGGTATCCGCAAACTCTTCGCCCATGAACAGCAGCGGGAGGTAAGGGGCGCAAAATAGCAAGGCTACGGCGAGCTTGTACTGATCAGCCGAGATCAATCGCGATAAGCGCGAGCCCTGGCTGGTGTTGGCGACCTGGTCGTGATTTTGAAGGAACGCAACAAATCGATAGCCGGGCTGATCGCGCGAAGAGCTTCCGAAACGCCGCTTGCGGAATGCGGAATAGCATCCGTCGTGAACAAATCCTTCGGTGACTGCCTTTTGGACCTGCTCCAGCCGATCGAAGCCCGCGATGTACGATTGATTCGCGCCCGTGAGATAGCCGTACAAGGCGTGGTGAAACTCATCGTGCCACTGGGCGTCGATCCCGAGGCCGCCGAGCGCGCGAGGATTCAAGACCCGCACATCGTTGAGATCGCTTTCCGCGACGATCCACGCCTGGCGTCCGAGTAGCGCGGCCTGTTCATGAAAACGATCGCGCAATTCGGCCAGGATGTGCAATGCGCTGAAATCGAAAATGCTGTGAATGGCGTCGAGCCGAAGCGCGTCGATATGATACTCAGTCAGCCAATAAAGCGCGTTCTCGACGATGAAGCGGCGCACCCCGTCGCTGCCCGGCCCATCGTAGTTAATGGCGCTGCCCCAAGGCGTCCGGTAGTGATCGGTGAAGTAGGGGCCAAATTCGGCGAGGTAATTTCCTTCCGGTCCAAAGTGGTTGTACACCACATCCAGCACCACCGCGAGCCCCGCGCGATGGCAAGCGTTCACCAGCGTCTTGAGGCCTTCGGGGCCTCCGTAGGCCGAGTGCGGCGCATAAAGATCTACGCCGTCGTAGCCCCAGTTTCTGGCGCCCGGAAATGCGGCGACGGGCATGAGCTCAATCGCCGTGATGCCCAACTCCCGCAGATAGTCCAGCTTCGAAGCTACGCCGGCGAAGGTTCCTTGGGACGTGAAAGTTCCCGTGTGCAGCTCATAGAAGATGTAATCTTCGAGCGCGATGCCCTTCCAATCTTGATCGGACCACTGGAACGCGTCTGGATCGACAATTTGCGATGGACCGTGAACGCCTTCGGGCTGCAATCGCGACGCAGGATCCGGCCGCGCGCGGCCGTCTTCGAACACGAATGAATATCGATCGCCCGGCGTAGCATCCGAAATCACAACCTCGAAATCCTCACCGGCGCGCTGCATGGGGACGCGTCGTGCGCCGCCTAATTCAAGCGAGAGTGCGTTGGCAGCCGGAGCCCATACGCGAAACTCGACACCTCCGCCCGCCAGCACAGTGGCGCCGTACGACATCCGCCACAGCGTCAACTACGAGTCTCCGCAAAGAGGAGGGCAACCGGACATTGGGAGAATACTTTGTTGAGCGGAAGCACCAAACTACCGTCTTCGGATCTCTGCGCCGTGATGGTTTGGCCGGTGAAGACGTCCTGAAAGCTTTCGTGGCGCGTTTTGCGCGGAAGCGCAACGGTGGTGTTTCCCCACACGTCTCCGATCGGTTTGCCATGCGAGTTGCACAATTTCAGAAAGAATCGGCCGGTCAAAGCCACCATGCTTTGATTCTCTATCGCACGCGCGAAGGCCACAACGTGACGGGCCCGATTACCCTCCGGTGCAAGCCCAGTATACGACCCCTGCGAGAACAGCTCCGTATGCTCTCGCCGGAACCTCAGGGCCTCGCTCGCGATGAACATTTTGATTGCGCCATCGCATAGATTTTCTCGCAGCCGATCCAGCAGTCCCGACCGGTCACGCGCGGCCTGCGCCCGCAAACCCGCGAGCATCTTGCTGCGCACTTCATAGTTGACCGGCCGCCGATTGTCAGGGTCCACTAGATCGAACGCCCAGATTTCGTTGCCCTGATAAAAGTCCGGGACCCCCGGCGAGGCGATCTTGATCAGCACTTGAGCAACAGAGTTCCATAAGCCGGCGCGCGCGATCGGCGCTTGAAACTGACGAAATTCCTGCAAGAATTTGTTCTCGACCGACGGCTCCAGTATGCGCTCCACGAATTTTGTCATCGCCTCTTCGTACGCGGTGTTTGGATTGATCCAACTGGTATGGACTTTGGCTTCGTGCAACGCCTTCTGCATGTACGCGTCGATTCTCCGAACATAATCCTGATGTTCGTCCGCGTTCATGGAGCCTACAGGCCACGTGCCTAGCAGCGTTTGATACAACAGATATTCCTCATTTGCGTCGGGCGCGGAACGGTCGCCCACCACCGTCTTCGCCGCACGATTCAAGGCGCGCCAACTGCGAATGGCGCGATACCAGTCTCCTGGGATTTCAGAAAGCACGTTGATGCGCGCGCGAACGTCCTCGCCACGCTTGGTATCGTGCGTGGAGCTGGCACTCATGCTATTCCGCCACAATTCGCGCCGGATCAGATTGCGGCGATGAAACGCATTCACGGGCACGCCGAACCGCGCTGGATCGCCTCCCACCTCGTTCAAAGACGCCAGCGGATAATATCGATAAAACGCCGTATCCTCCACGCCTTTCGCCATCACCGGCGCCGACAACTGCTGGAATCGCATCACGAACATTTGCCGCTCGGCCTGCTGCGCATCGTCGACTCCCGCCGGCCGCTCCAGCAACAACACGCTTTGGATGAAATCGAATACCGACTCGCTGATTGCCGGGTTCCGCCACTTGGCCTCGCGGATCGCGTTCGTCACCTGACGCCGGTCTTGCGGATCCACCTCCGTCTGATTGCTCGCAACGTAGGTGCGATACACCGGGAAGGCCGCCAGCACCTCGCGCAGCGCGTCCCGCAAGTTTTCCAGCGTGAAATCGCGGGACCAGCGATGCTGTTCGGATATATGGTCGAGCTTCCGCACGAGAACGTTCAACTCGCTCGACATGGCCACTTGCAAGATCAACCGCTTGCTCTCGATCACCAGATCGCCGAACGCCGCCGACCATCCCGTGAAACGGCGATACAGTTGTTGGAACGCCTTCTCCTTGCTGTGATCAACGAAAAGTCCGTTGACCAAGTTGAGAAACGCGTAGCCGGTTGTGCCTTCCACCGCCCAATCGGTGCGCAGAGGCTCATTGCCCGTGAGGATTTTCTCGGCCACCACGTAAAACATCCGTTTGGCGCAGTCCGGCTTGCAGGCGTCCTGCAGGAAGCGAAAATATTTCTCGGGTTCAAACAACCCGTCGGGATGATCCACGCGCAAGCCGCGAATGTAACCGCGACGCACCAGGTCGAATATCAGCGCATGGACCGCCGAGAACACCTCGGGATCCTCCACGCGAATAGCCGCCAGATCGTTGATGTCGAAAAAGCGCCGGTAGTTGATTTCGTCCATCGCCACGCGCCAGAAGCTCAGGCGATAGGCTTCGCTCTGAAGCAGCCGTTCCAAGCGATCAAAACTGCGCGGTTCTCCTTTCCGGCCGTTGATATCGGATAGCGACGCCTGGATCGCGACGCCAGCTTCCGGGCTCGATTCCAGCAACCCGATCAGCCGCCGCTTGACGATTTCCTTTTCGCGTTGACGCTCGCGAATCTTGGCATCATCGGTTTCCGTCGGTCCCGCCAAGTGCCCCAGCGCCGTGATGATGCTTTCCATCTCGGCCACATGTTCGTGCGATGCGCCCAGTTTCTCGCGCAGCTTCGCCACGGCGGGATCCAAGACCATGGTCCAGGTGCCGGGTGCCAGTGGCAGAAGCGTATCGTACACCGCGACTTGGACTTGGCCGTCGCGAAATACGATCTGTATCTCTTGGTCTTCCAGCACGCGGCCGAACTGATCTCCCAGCACCGGCAGCAGAACTTTGTTCACCAGTTCATCTTTGGGAGGTCTCCAGTCGATATCGAAAAAACGCGCGAAAGGGCTGCTGGGGCCGTTTTCCAGCACGTCCCACCACCACTCGTTGGACGAATGCGTGATGCACATATGATTGGGCACCACGTCGGCGATCAGCCCCATCTTCCGTTGTTCCAATGCTCGCGCCAAGCGCACGAACGATTCCTCATCACCGATTTCAGGATTGAACTTCGCGTGATTGGTTACGTCGTAGCCGTGCTGGCTTCCTGGCCGCGCCATCAGAAACGGCGACGCGTAGATATCGCTGATTCCCAATTCGTTCAGGTATTCCACCAAGCCGGCGGCTTGATCAAACGTGAACGATTTGTTGAACTGTAAGCGGTAGGTAGCTGACGGAGTGTAGACCGATTGATTTTCGCGCCGCTTCATGGCGGTTGCCGCCTCTCCATACATGGACTCCGGAAAGCGGATAAGATTTCAGGCCGTTTCTAGAGTCTTTTGAAGCAATCCTACTGGTACCCTTACCCATTCCGGGCGGTTGCGGAGCTCGCCGGCGGCTTCTTCGAGCGCACATTCGATCAGGCAATGGTCCAGCAGCAGGCGAACGTCGGCATCGGTGGCAGGAATCAAGGGGCTTTTTCCGAGTGCGTCGAGATAGCCTTTCAGGAAAATCGCCGACACCCAATCGGACCAGTAGCGCGACCAGAATTCGAGCGCGGCGCTGGTTTCGGGACGGCGCGTGACGCCCGGCAGCTGGTCAAGAAACACAGCCTGCGACGCGTATTGGAAGGACAACAGCATGCTCGCGACATCGCGTAGTGGCGAGCGTTTGATCCGGCGCCCGCCCAGAGTGCGATCCGGCCGGCCATCGAATCCGATGAACACAAAATCCTTGCCGGTGTGCAGCACGCGGCTCAGTTCCAGATCGTCGTGCAGCCGGATGCGCAGTGCAGCGATGCGCCGGTCCGAAATGATGCGCGCGCGCGTTCGTATCTCGTCGCGGCGTTCCAGAAGTTTCCGGGCATCGCTCTGGGCAGCGGCCGGCAGCGCGTCCAGCTGCTGACGCAAGAGTTGAAACGTCTCGGCGGTCTGGCTCATCAATCCGTGGTACAACGCGTGGCGGTAGTGATCGGTGAAGGGCTCCGGTGTGAATTGCGGGTCCGACGGATCCGAACTCAGTGCCAGGTGCAAATCCGCGACGCGTTTTCCGAGCAGTTGCGCGGAATCCAGATAACCCCCGATGGATTCATGAACCTGCGCCGGCACCTCCTTGGTTCGCAGATCGAACGGGTGATGGCTTCCGTCCGGCCCCGCAAAATCGCTTTCCTTACGAGCCAAGGCCGCTTCGAAAAACTGGCTCAATGTATCCAGCGTGTAATGCCACGCGTCGCCCTGTTGACCCTGTATGAACGCGTGCAGCGCCGCCACCGTAGTCACTTCGCCGTTGTTCGCTCGATATTCGATGCTTCCGGTCAGAGGCGCGCTGTAGGGAAAATTACGATCGGTCAAGAAAGTATCGATTTCAATCTCGGGATGTATCCCCGGCTCCACACGCCGGTAAATTTTGAGGATGAAGCGATTGCCATATGCGATCGACGTGTTGGACTGCTCTGCCTTCAATACCGCCGACCCGAGATCCGGATGGCTCTGTCCCCACGCCGCGCGAAAGGCTCGTGTGTGAGAGCCCACCAGTTCACCCACACGTCCGCGAAAGCGCCTCCGCCGGACGATCGCGCTGAATATCGTGTCGCAAAACGCCGGATCCCAAATGGCGCTGTACAACACTCCACGAGTGCCGTCTTCGGCGTGGAGCTGCGCCACTGATACATCGGATAGTTTCTCCTTCACCTGCTCGGCCGCATCGCCCACGGCCACCGAGCCGGGCAACACGTAGACTTCGGGATCGCCGTCGTTGTACTCCACCTGCCCCAATAAAATTTGCGCCGACGTGTCCGGGATCGGGACAGCGTCCAAAGCTTCGATGGAACGGATGGGCCGGTCTTTGCCCTGGAACCAGCGGCGCGTCTTCAAATACGCTGGCAGCCGGCGCAACAGGATCGCTAGGCTTCGCCCCTGAAACACTTGCGCAAACGATTCCACCACGATCAGCGGCAGCCCGGACGGCGTCGCCGGAGTTTGAATGCTTTCCTGGTGCGCCTGCTTAGCTTGGAAAGCGAACCAGTAAAATCCGAGCGACCCGAGCGTCACAGTGTAGAACCCGTCGCCCACCGGCGGAAACTCCGCGCGGCCGAAGATTTCGAGCGGCGTCATCCCCTTCAGCTCGCTCAGATCCAATTCCACATGCTGCGGAAAGCGCGACAGATTCGCGATCACCAGGATGATCTCATCCTGATAGCGCCGAAAAAACGCCAGCACCTTGCGATTCGACGGCCGCAAAAACTCCAGCGTGCCGCGCCCCATCGCTTTGAACTGCTTGCGCTGCTCGATCAGGCGCTTGGTCCACCATAGCAGCGAATGCGGATTGTTCTGCTGCCCTTCCACATTGATGGCCTCGTAATGATA
>DATHMO010000161.1:0-5015 GCA_035486995.1 Bryobacteraceae bacterium | reverse complement strand
AACGGAAGCCAGTGGACGTTTAGCCCCGTGATAGAGACCGCTTGGGGCGATACCAGTTTGAACCTCCGCGCCATTCTTCCCGCCGTTGCGCAACAGGATCTCAAGGTCAGTGTGCAGAACAATCAGCTGATCCTGGAAGGTGAGCGGAAGGCGCCCGAAACCTACAAAAACAGCGCTCACACGCAGCTTGCCTATGGCAAGTTCTACGCCACAATCACGCTGCCTAGCGGTCTCAACGTCGACAAGCTGAATTGCCGGCTGCAAGATGGCGTTCTGGATATTCAAATTCCGGTTTCCGAACAAATGAAGCCGCGCCAGATCCAGATTCAGTCCGGTGAAAATCGAAAGAGCATTTCAGCGTAGTACAAAGCGAGGGTTTACTTGGAGTGGGAGAGCGATCTCCCACTCGCTTCGCCATGCCCTGGCGGCCAACCAGTCCTGAATCTCTAGAGTTAATCCGGCAAGTGAGACGTGAGATTGCCGAACGAGGTGATTTTCGCCTCGCGTTATTACTGGCGGGCGTGGAATTGTACGCGGTTCTTGAACGCGAATTCGATCTGCTCGAAGTCATGCGCTCGTTCGCGCACGATATGCATCAGGCGGTGGAAGGCACGCCGACCGCTCGTGAGTTGGAGCAGTTGTTCGATCGCGATCCGCCGGCCTAGCTTTCGGCAACCACGGGGTTGCGCAATTCGCCGAGGCCTTCGATGCTGACGACAACTTCGTCGCCCGGCTGCAAGTAGCGGGGCGGTTTCCGTGCGAATCCGACGCCCGAAGGCGTTCCCGTCGCCACCACATCGCCCGGCTCCAGCGTCACGATGCTCGAAAGATGAGCCACCAGTTCGGGAATCTTGAAAATCAGTTCGCGCGTGTTGGAATGTTGCAGCACTTCGCCGCCAATTCTCAAGCTGATATCGAGCCCGTGCGGATCCCCGATTTCATCGGCGCTTGTGATCCACGGCCCCATGGGCGCGAACGTGTCGAACGACTTGCCCAGCATCCATTGTGACGTGGCCGATTGAACATCGCGCGCGCTGACGTCGTTGAACACCGTGTATCCGAAAACA
This sequence comes from Bryobacteraceae bacterium, assembly GCA_035486995.1. Classification (GTDB taxonomy): domain Bacteria; phylum Acidobacteriota; class Terriglobia; order Bryobacterales; family Bryobacteraceae; genus Palsa-89. The sequence continues at coordinate 3,948 of DATHMO010000161.1, read as the reverse complement.
TGCCGCTGCCAATCTTCGGCCGCGATGTGCCGCCCGCCGGCTCCGATCACAAACGCGAATTCAGCTTCATAATCGGGCTTGCGCGAATTCTTCGGAAGTACGATTGCCGCGCCCGGGCCGATCACAGTATTGGAAAACTTCGCGAAAATCGTCGGGACTTTGGGAATCTCCTGCCGCGCTTCAGCGGCGTGATCGCGATAATTCAGCCCCACGCAGATCAGCTTGGGCGGCCGTGGAACCGGCGCGAGAAGCTGGACGGACGAAAGCGGGAAGACGCAATCGGCAGCAGGCTGTTCAACGAAGCGCTCGATATTCGCGCGGCCCTCAGACCCGCTCCCGAGCACCGCAATCATATCGGCAAAGCCTGCCGCGGCGAGGCTGACAACCCGATCGCCCACAAGAACGCCCGCTTCGGCACGCGCGCTCGCGCCCTGAAAGGTTACGAACCTCATTAGTTGTTTTCGGGAGGAATTCCTACGCGGCCTTTTGAACTTTGCCGTTGCGGATGCAAGAAGTACAGACCCGAATCCGCTTCGCCGCGCCCTTCACCACCGCGCGGACACTCTGCAAATTCAGGTTCCAGCGGCGCTTGGTGACGTTGTGCGCATGGCTGACCCGATTGCCGAACTGCGGCCCGCGTCCGCACACTTCACATACTTTCGCCATTGTCGTATCGCTCCTTGGGGTTCAAATCAAGTCTAACAAGTTCCGGATTGCCGCCGCAACCGATCTGATATTCTGACAAAGTATCATCCACAAGGGCTCCGGCCAGAGGGGTTTCGTTGACCGATTTCAACCATATTCACTCCCGCGACGGCGAGGACTGGGTTTGCGGGCGCAGCATGGCCGTTCGCGACGAGCAGCTACTGCATTGCGAAGGCCGCGATCCGGACGAGTTCGAGGCCTGCCGCCTGTGCGCCGAGCGAATCATCGGGTACTTTGGCGACCCCATGCACGTACACTAATCCGTCCCGCGAACCCGTTCGTGAATCGCAGCCACTTCGTCGGAAGATAGCGTGTGGTCCGCCGCTCCTACCGTCAGACGAAATGTCACGCTCTTGCGCCCCGTTGGAATCGGGTCGCCCGTGTACTCGCGGACGAATTCGATCTCCACCAGGTCGCTGCCGGCGGCCCTAGCCAGCCGCTTCTTGATTTCATCCGCCGGATCGCGCAACGGCGCCACCACCGAAACATCGAACGCGCTTACCGGGAATCGGCGCAGCGGCTGATAGCGGCGCTCCAGTTTCCCCAGGTTCATTTTCTGAAGGTCGAGATCGAGAATTGCAGCGCGGCCCTTCGGCACCAACTCCGGGTACAACTCGAAAAGCCGTCCGATCTCTTCGCCTTGCCAGGAGATGATCGCGGCGCGATCGGGATGTTCCAAATCACGCGCCTCAGCGAGGCGGGTTTCGCACCCGTCCATCAAACACTCGGCCAGACGTTTCAGTTCGAACAGCGCTGCCGACCCGTCGCCTTCGCGAGTATAAATCGCCGCGACGAAACGCGGGACTTCCTCAGGCAGATCACTGCCGCGCACATGAATCTCCCGGCCGATCTCGAAAAGCCGGAAAGACGAAAAATTCCGGCTGTTGTCCAGGATGTTTTTGCGGATCGCGGGCAGCAGGCTCGCGCGCAGCAGGGCCTGATCCGACGCTATGGGATTCGTCACTCGGAGATGCGCGTCAAGATCCATGGCGAACGCATCCACCATCGCTTCGCTCACGAAAGAGTAGTTAAGGACTTCGGTGAATCCCTGGGCAGCGGCCATGCTCCTTACGCCGCGCAGAAATAGGCGGAACGGGCTCTCGGGCGGCACCACTGATTCGATCAGCGGCGCAGTTGGCGTGATCGATTCGTAGCCCACCATGCGCCCGACTTCTTCGAGCAAATCGTCTTTGATCGAGATATCTTTGGTCGCACGCCAGCTCGGCACGTGTACACGAAAATGACCCGGCGTGCTTTCTTGAACACCAAATTCGAGCGACTCGAATATCGATCGCACCTCGCGCGCTTCCAACTCGCGGCCGAGCTTGGCTCTCAACCAATCGATAGTCAGCTCGATTGGCGCCGCCGCCTTCAGATCGCCATGCGAGTCTGCTAATCCCCCAACCAACCGAATACCTGGCGAAACTTCTTCCAACAACTCCAGCGCCCGCGCCAAACCTCGCACCGTGTTGTGTGGATCCTGCGACTTTTCGAATCGCATCGACGCGTCCGTTCGCAGCTTCAACGCCACCGATGTTTTTCGCACGCTCGCCGCCTGGAAATTCGCGCTTTCCAGCACGATGCGCTTGGTATCCGGCCCGATCGCGCTATGCAATCCGCCGATCACGCCCGCGAGCGCAATGGGACCCTCGGCATCCGCGATCACCAGATTCGATGGGCTCAGGTTGTAGCTTTCATCATTCAACGCGACGATCTGCTCGCCGGCACGAGCGTTTCGAACGAAAATTGTCGATCCGTGCAGCTTCTGCGCGTCAAACGCATGCATGGGCTGCGCCAATTCCGCCATGACGTAGTTCGTCACGTCCACGATATTGTTGATCGCATTCAACCCGATCGCTTCCAGGCGATACTGCAGCCACAACGGCGACGGCTTCACGGTGACGTTCTCGAACGTGAGGGCGCTGTATCGCGGGCACAAATGAAAATCTTCGATCTCGATCTCGACCGGCGCATTGCCCTTCGGCAGCAAGCCGAGCTTCACCGGATCGCGCAGTATCCGATGCGTGATCGCCGCCACCTCCCGCGCCATTCCGTGATGTCCCCACAAATCCGGCCGATGCGTGAGCGACTTGTTGTCCACTTCGATGACTGTGTCGGGCGCGAACAATACTTCGCTCTCCAACTCGACAACGCCAGCGTGATCGCGCGTCATGCCCAGTTCCAGAGCGCTCGCCAGCATCCCCTCGCTCTCCACGCCTTCGATCACCTTGGGAGCAAGCGGCAGATACGCCGTCAGCATTCCCGGCTTGCAATTCGGCGCTCCGCACACCACCCGCTTGGCTCCATAACGCGCCGTCTCGACCACCGCAATCTGATTGTGGCTGCCCGCGATCCGTTCGACCTCTTTGACACGCGCCACCGACGCCTCGGCCAACGCCACGCCGACATGCTCCAGCCCCTCGCACTCCGCGGTCTTCATCGTGATCAGGCGCGTCAGCTCCTGCGCATCGGTATCGAGCCCCGGAACCAATTCACGAATCCAGTTGTATGAGAATTTCATGGCTTCAGAATTGGCGCAAGAACCTCAGATCGCCGCTCGCAAACAGGCGGATATCGTCGATGCCGTAGCGCATCATGGCCAGGCGCGTCAGCCCCAGTCCGAATGCGAACCCGCCCCATTCGTCCGGATCGATGCCGCTTTTCCGCAGCACGTTCGGATGCACCAAACCACATGGCAGTAACTCTACCCAGCCGCTTTGCTTGCACACCGGGCAGCCGGGACCGCCGCAAATCAGGCATTGGATATCCAACTCAAAGCCTGGCTCGACGAACGGAAAATAGCCGGGACGCAACCTCACCACCGCCTCGCGACGAAAAATCGCGCTGAGCAGCGTCTTCATGAAATAGATCAGGTGCGCCACTGACACGTTGCGGTCCACCATCATGCCTTCCAGCTGATAGAACGTGTGCTCGTGCGACGCGTCTACTTCCTCGTTCCGAAACACGCGCCCCGGTGCGATCATGCGCAGCGGCGGCCCCAGCTTCTCCATGCCGCGCACTTGCACAGGCGACGTATGCGTGCGCAACAGATGCCCGTTTGAGAGCCAAAACGTGTCCTGCATGTCGCGCGCCGGATGTTCAGGCGGAATATTGAGCGCGTCGAAGTTGTGATACTCGGTTTCCACTTCGGGCCCATCCAGCACAGCGAATCCGAGCGACGTAAATAGATCCTCGATCTCGTTCTGAATGATTGTCACCGGATGCAGACTCCCCGGCCGCGGC
>DATHMO010000160.1:0-48173 GCA_035486995.1 Bryobacteraceae bacterium | reverse complement strand
TGCGTTGGTGTTCAGCAGGTAGTCCTCGGATTTCACCAAAGGCTCGGTGAGGTACACCGGATCGGTGACGATGCTCACATGCGTCAGATGATCGCCATGCCGCATGAAGTGTTCCACCAGCGTCGCCTGATCGCTCTCTGGAAGGCCGTTGCGCCGCACCCAGCCTTGCTTGATGTGCGTGGTGTAAACCGTGAAAACGTTGCCTTCCCACTTGCCGGTGGAGAATCCCATCCAGGTGTGCGCCGCCCAGGCCGGCGGATGCGGACGCCCGTCCATCCAAATGGTCCGGGTCTGTTCGTAGGTGCTGATGTAATTCTTGATCGCGATGATTTTTTGCGATTGCGGATCCTTTTCGTCCCAGAACCGCATTTGCAGCGGACCGCGATAGATATAGGGCGAGACGTGCACCTGGCATTGATGCTCCGGCATCGTGAGCCGCGACGAATTCCAGCTTTCGCCCCACAGCCGGGAACCCTCGGTAATCGGAAGGCCGGAATAGTTGACTAACTCGGGACCCGGAATGCGCTCCAGAAAATCTTCGTGCAACAGCGGATTCCAGTTGCCCGACAAATCGAACCCAACATCCGGCGTGAACTCGCCTATCACGCCCTGGCCGAATAGCGCGGGGGCCAGCAGGGCTGCGACGAGCAACAGCGAACCAGTCATTGAACCAGCTTGGGTTCGGCGAAAATCGCCCATTTCACTCTCCTAAAATCCTAGAACAAAAGCCAATGGAATTGGTGGTACGCAGAGATGGCGTCGGCCAGTACGTTGAAGTTACTCGGCGGGTCTTGCAGCATCCCAAAAATTGCAATATCCATTGTAATGCAAAGCTGGGGACGACCTTGCTATGCTACCTGCCATGCGAGTGATCGTTTCCATTTTAATTGCGGCGGGCTTTGCGGCGACCCTCGGCGCGCAGACTGCCCCGCTTCCGCCCGACGTCGATCCCCATTCGTTCTCGCGGCTTCCGGTGCTCACGCGCGACGACATGAAGGACGACGATAGCAAGCGCATTTACGACGAATTGGCCGGCGGCCCCGGCAAGACCGTGGGCGCCACGGGTCCCGCGGCGATCTCGCTTTACAGTCCGAAGGCGGCCGAAGCCATCCAGATGCTGAATCAATATCTGCGCTTCCACGGTCTCTTGAAACAGCGGGACTTCGAAGTGCCAATTTTGGTGGTCGCCCGCGAATTCGACCAGCAGTACGAGTGGAGCGGGCACGAGATGGGCGCGCGCACCGCCAAAGTACCCGACGCAGTGATTGATGCGATCAAGTTCAACAAGGACGCCAGCGGCTTCTCGGATCGAGACACGCTGCTCATCAACTTCGCCCGCCAACTGCTGCATCAGCACAAGCTCGATTCCGATCTATACGCGAAAGCCGTGGACACTTTTGGAAAGCAGGGAACGCTGGAGCTCGCCACCATCGTCGGCGACTACGCGATGGCCGCGATGATGTTGAACGCCACCGATCAGCACTTGCCTCCGGGTCGGGAACAGTTGCTGCCGCCGCGGTAGTCGTGGTGTCGGTGAAGAACGTTTTCGGATGAGGGCCGGATGGCATGGAGCGAATGGCTGGGTTCGACAGAAGAAACTAGAGGCGCGTTTTACTTCCGAGAGAAGCCTTTCCGGGTAGATAGATCCCTCGGACCGCTGAATGCGCCAGCGAGTCGAAGGAAGGGCTTCTCGGCTGATTGTCGCGAACTTTCTCGGTGCGGGAAGCCTTAACTCGGGGTCTCATAGGCTCAACATACCAAACCCAAGGATAAAACTCGTGGACCAGTTGTAAAGCTAACGGGTTCATAATGGTTTTGAGTGCGACGCTCCGGCCACGCCGATCTTCCTCTGCATGGCGGACGTGTGCCAGCCTGGCTCGCCGATCGCATGACGCGCCTTGGCACGGCTATCGCGGAGAGCGTCGTGCTTCACTACGGTCCCTCCGAATTCCTCTCGCGCTTAAGCGATCCGTTCTGGTTTCAAGCTTTCGGCTCCGTGATGGGTATGGATTGGCATTCCTCCGGCATCACGACGTCCGTTATCGGGGCTTTGAAGCGCGGGCTCAACCCACGCGCGCATGAGCTCGGCATTTATGTTTGCGGAGGACGTGGTAAACATTCTCGCAAGACGCCCGATGAGCTACGCGCGGTTGCCGAGAAGACCGGTCTAGACGGCAATGCCCTCGCCCGCACGAGCCGTTTAACAGCGAGAGTCGACAACAACGCGATCGCGGATGGCTTTCAAATCTACCTGCATTCCTTCGTGCTCACCGCGGGTGGCGAATGGGCCGTCATCCAGCAGGGTCTCAACGACGACGCTGGGTTAGCTCGACGTTACCACTGGCACTCGGCAACCGTGCGCGATTTCACATGCGAACCGCACGCGGCTATTGCAGGTCAATATCAGGGCGAAATCATGAACCTGGTGGACGCCGCCGCTGAGCCCGCGCAAAGAGCCTTGCTTGAGATCAGTCATCAAACACCAGAGATCACGGTTCACGATTTGCGCTTGGCGATGCCCGCACACCACGACGTGCGCGCCCGCGATGTCGACTTAAAACGCCTGGGCGCCGTTCTGGCCGTCGCTTACGAGCGCGATCTGCGGGATTTCGCTTCGCTGTTATTGCTGGAAAAGCTCGGCCCGCGCACTCTGCAATCGCTCGCGCTCATAGCGGAAGTGGTGCACGGAGCGCCCGTGCGGTTTTCCGACCCCGCCCGTTTTTCATTCGCCCACGGAGGCAAAGATGGGCATCCTTTTCCCGTGCCTTTGAAGACCTACGACGCGTCGATCTCCGTATTGCGTACGGCACTCGATGCGGCCAAGGCCGGCGATCGCGACAAGCTGGATGGCATGCGCCGCCTGGATCAATTCGTTCGATCGGTCGAACAGCGCTACCAACCCGAAGCTAATTTCGACGCGGTGATTCAAAACGAACGCGCGATATCGCCCCACTTCGGTGGACGAACCGTAATTGACGATCGCCGTCGCCCACCATCGCGTCAGCTTGATCTGTTTTAGGCGAAACTTCTCGCGTCGCCTAACAGTCCAACCGCTGGAGTCATCACACATGGAACTATTGCAAGAACTCTTAACCGAGGAATTGAAGGACTTATTGCACGCCGAAAACCAATTGGTGAAGGCGCTGCCGAAAATGGCCAAAGCCGCTAAAGACGCCGATCTGAAGACGGCCTTTGAGGACCATCTGGAACAAACCAAAGAGCACGTAGAACGTTTGAAGCAAGCCTTCGAAATCTTGGGCGAGAAGCCCAAGGCGAAGCCATGCAAAGGAATGGCGGGACTTGTGGAAGAAGGCGCGGAAGTGATCACGGAAGGCAAGGAAATGGAAGAGGCTCCCGCCGATTTGGCGCTCATCGGCGCAGCTCAACGTGTGGAACACTACGAAATCGCTGCCTACGGAACGGCGCGTGCCATCGCCGAGCAGATGGACCGCCAGGACGTTGTGAGGCTGCTCAGCCAAACACTGGCCGAGGAAGAGAAAGCAGACCAATTGCTGACCAAGCTCGCGGAGCCCCTGCTCGAAGAAGCCTCGCACAGTGGAGAACAAGAAGAAGAGCTGGAAGAGGAAGAAGTCTAACTTATTCGTCGCTTGCATGCAGGGTCAGCGGGCCTTCACCGGATTGTTATATCCTTCCGAAGGAAAGCTGATATGAAAACAACCGCGCTGTTGACCCTGTTGCTCGCCACCATCCTCGCTCCCGTCTGGGGCCAGGACCAGTTCTCCGGCGAGTGGAGCCCTTTACATCACGAAGATTATAACGAACGCATTCCTGGTCCCGATCTTGGCGACTTCGCCGGGCTCCCCATCAACGATTCCGCGCGGCTCTTTGCCGAAAGCTGGAACGCATCGCGTCTCACGCTGCAGGAACATCAATGCCGGGTGCACGTTTCGCCCTACATCTATCACGGCCCGCTGCACCTGCGGATTTGGGAGGAAAAGGACCCGAATACGCAGCAAGTGATCGCGATCAAGAATTACATCAGCACCTACGAGCAGAACCGCACCATCTGGATGGACGGCCGCCCGCATCCGCCCGACTACGCCCTGCATACCTTCATGGGGTTTTCCACGGGCAAGTGGGAAGGCAACATCCTGACTGTCTACACAACGCACATCAAGCAGGGCTGGGCGCGCCGCAACGGACTCCCCGAAAGCGACCAGGCCACTATGACCGAGCACTTCCTGCGTCACGGGAATATCATGACGCACGTCACGATCCTCAGCGATCCGGTATACCTTGCGCAGCCCTTGATTCGTACCGACGATTTTCTTTTGGACGACAAAGAGCTCGGCGGCTGGTTGTGGCCTTGCGAGTACGTGGAAGAAATTCTGAGCCGGCCTAAAGGCGAAGTGCCCAACTACCTTCCGGGCCAGAACCCGTTCCTCTACGAATATGCGGACAAGAACCATTTGCCGCATGCCGCGGTGATGGGCGGCCCAAGCACAATGTATCCGGAGTATCGCAAGGTGCTGGAGACCGCTAAGATCGAATCCGCGCCGGCTGTGGAGACAGCCAAGCCAACCGCCGCGGCTCACGATTCCGAACTGCACATCCTTCCGGTGCAGGGCAACGTCTACATGTTGGTCGGCGCCGGCGGGAACATTACGGTGCAAGTGGGCAGCACGGGTGTGCTCTTGGTGGATGCAGGCCTCGCGCAATTATCCGACAAGGTGCTGGCCGCCATTCGCACGCTTTCCGACAAGCCGATCCATTACATCATCAACACGCACGTGCATCCCGATCACGTGGGCGGAAACGAAAGCCTCGCGAAATCGAACGGCGGCTCGGCTCGCGAAGTGACTTTGATCAACACGCCGGGCGAGACCGCGGCTCTCAGCGTCCAAATCATCGCGCATCAAAATGTTTTTGATCGAATGAGCGTCCCGCCCGCCGGCCAAAAGCCGTATCCCGAGAGCGCCTGGCCAACCGACACCTACCTTGGCGCGGAAAAAGAAGTGTATTTCAACGGCGAAGCGGTCCAGATGTTTCACCCGGCAGCCGCGCATACCGACGGCGACACCATCGCGTTCTTTCGCCGCTCCGACGTGATTAGCGCCGGCGACATCTTCGTCACCAACGGTTACCCGATCATCGATCTGAAAAACGGCGGCAGCCTGCAAGGCGAGATCAATGGGCTGAACCAGATCCTCGACCTCGCGATCCCCGCGCATCATGAAGAAGGCGGCACCTACATTATTCCCGGCCACGGCCGCCTGTGCGACGAGTTCGACGTACTTGAATATCGCGACATGGTGACCATCGTTCGCGACCGCATTCAAGCCATGATCAAGAAGGGCATGACGCTCGATCAGATCAAGGCCGCGCGCCCCACGCTCGATTACGATCCGCGCTACAACACGCCCGGCGGATTTTGGACCGCCGACATGTTCGTCGAAGCCGCGTACAAGAGCCTGACGCAGACCAAGTAATGGAAAACCTCACGGGAAAAATCGCCCTCGTCACGGGCGGAGGGCGGGGAATTGGTCGCGCCGTGTCGTTGGCCTTAGCCCGTGCGGGTTGCGACGTCGCCGTGAACTATCGCGAACGCCGCGACGATGCCGAATCCGCCGTGCGCGAAATTCAAAAGCTGGGCCGCCGCGCAATAGCGATCCAGGCCGATGTTTCGCAGGGCGCCGATGTCACCGAGTTAGTGCACACCGTCGAATCGCAGCTCGGCCCGATCGAAGTCCTCATCAACAATGCCGGCAAAATCTTGATCCAACCCATCGAGCAAATGACCGAAGCGAGCTGGAACGACATGCTCACGTCAAACCTGACTTCGTGCTTTCTGATGACCCAGGCCGTCTTGCCCGGCATGCGCGCACGCCGCTGGGGACGCATCATCAACATGTCCTCAGTTGCGGCACAAGCGGGCAGTATTGTTGGCGTTCACTACGCCGCGTCGAAAGCTGGGATGATCGGCCTCACGCGCAGCTACGCGCGAGTGTTGGCCAAAGAAGGCATCACCGTCAATGCGATCACGCCCGCGCTGGTGGCAACAGAAATGGTGATTTCGAATCCCGTCGCCAAGCCCGACATGATCCCGGTTGGACGTTTTGGCGATATCGAAGAGGTCGCCGATGTTGCGCTGATGTTAGCTGGCAACGCCTACATCACGGGCCAAACCATCAACGTCAACGGCGGCTACTACATGAGCTAGATTACCCGGCTAGATCACTTTGGTCGCGCCGCCATCCATATCGATCAGCGAGCCGTGCAGGAAGCGGCCTTCCGGGCCCACGACGAACGCAACTAGCGCGGCGATATCTTTTGGTTCCCCGATGCGCGTGGTTCTAGCACTTTCGATCAATTTGCGCTCGGCGGTTTCTACGTCGATTCCTTGCTGTGCAGCGCTCGTCTCTAGCATGCGGCGAAAGCGATCGGTGCGGATACTGCCCGGATTCACCGCGTTCACTTGCACGCCGTCGCGAATCCCGATGTCTGCCATCGCCTTGGTGAAGGAAAGCAGCGCGGCATTCACCGACCCGCCGATCGTAAACTGCGGCCCCGGCATCCTGCCTCCCACGCCCGATATGTTCAACACCGAACCCGCCTGCTTCTTCAAATGCGGCCATGCCTCGCGCGTCAGCCGCACCGCGCCGAAAAACTTGAGTGCGAACCCGTCAGCCCAATCGTCGTCGGTAAGTTGCAGGAATTCACCGCGCTTCGTCGCGCCAGCATTGTTCACGAGAATATCGATCTCGCGATATTTGTCGATCGTGAAATTCACCACATGCTTTGACGCGTCCATGCCGCGCAGATCCATGGCAAAGGCCGACGCATTTCCCCCGGCGCTCTCGATCTCGTTCACGGCATCCTTCAGCAAACTCGCGTCGCGTGCGCAGAGCACCGTGTCCGCTCCCTCAGCCGCTAAACGCAGCGCGATCGCTTTTCCGATGCCGCGGCTCGCGCCAGTAACAATCGCCGTCTTGCCAGTCAGTCGTTTTTCCATGGTCTTTTTCCCTGGGCCCGATCCATTATGCTTGTTCCTGAGAGCGCCGTGCTAGTCGACTCCACGATTTCCCAAACCCGCCGGGCCAAGCTGATGCCCGTCGTTCGCGTGGCTGCGGGCAATGCGCTCGAAATGTACGATTTTCAAATCTTCGGCTACTACGCCGCTGCTATCGCCACCACGTTCTTCCCCAGCGGCAACGAATTCGCGTCGCTGATGTTGTCGCTGGCCACCTTCGGCGCGGGCTTCCTCATGCGGCCTCTCGGTGCCATTATCTTAGGCGCCTACATCGATCATCGCGGTCGCCGCAAGGGACTGTTGCTCACCCTCGCGCTCATGGGCTTCGGTACACTCGCCGTCGCGTGCTTACCTGGCTACGCCGTGCTGGGGCTCGCTGCGCCATTGTTGGTCTTGGTCGGGCGCCTGGTGCAGGGATTTTCCGCGGGTGTCGAACTCGGCGGCGTGTCTGTCTACCTTTCCGAAATCGCCCCACCGAACAAGAAGGGCTTCTACGTAAGTTGGCAGTCCGCCAGCCAGCAAGTGGCCGTGATGTTCGCCGCGCTCCTCGGCATCGCCCTCACGTCTTCGCTCTCGAACAGCCAAATGGCCCGCTGGGGATGGCGCGTTGCGCTTCTAGCCGGATGCGCGCTGCTGCCGTTGCTGCTATTCTTGCGCCGCTCGCTTGAAGAGACCCCGGAGTTCCTCGCGCGACCCCGCCGCTCCACCGCATCCGAAATCGCGAAAACATTGGCCGCGAATTGGCGTTTGGTCGTACTCGGAATGATGATGTCTACCATGACCACCGTTTGCTTTTACCTGGTCACCGCGTACACGCCCACCTACGGCGCCTCCGTGCTGCATCTCGCGGCCAAGGGCAACTTGTTCGTCACGCTCTGCGTTGGCGCCTGCAATTTCGCGATATTGCCGCTATCCGGCGCTCTATCGGATCGCATCGGACGCCGGCCAATTCTATACACATGCACCATCGTCGCGCTCCTCACGGCGTATCCGGCTCTCCTATGGCTGGTCAGCGCGCCTTCGTTCACGCGCCTGCTCATCGTCGAACTCTGGTTCTCGCTGTTCTATGCCACCTACAATGGCGCGATGGCCGTGTATCTCACCGAGATCATGCCCGTCGAAGTCCGAACCTCCGGATTCGCGCTGGCCTACAGCCTTGCCACGGCAATCTTCGGTGGATTCACGCCAGCCATCTGCACTTACCTGATCCATCTCACAGGCAATCGTGCTGTGCCGGGCCTCTGGCTTTCGTTCGCCGCTGTTTGCGGATTGTCGGCCACGCTCATGCTCTCGCGGCGACCGGCCTCTAGCTGATATCCTGCGTTCTGGGAGGTGACCCTGTGGTCCCCAGTTTGAATTGTGGAATTGTTGCAGCCTTGATGATAGCCGCGCCGCTCCTGGCGCAACAAAGCCCTCCCGCTGAAACGTCGGTCACCATCGCGGGCAAGGTGATTCGCATCAATTACTCCGCTCCTTCGATGCGCGGACGCAAAATCTTCGGCGGTTTGGAACCGTACGGCCGCGTTTGGCGAGCCGGAGCAAATTCCGCAACTGCGCTGCACACGGACGCTAATCTCGACATCGGCGGCCTCGCGGTTCCTAAAGGCGACTACACGCTGTTCGTCTACCTGGATCCGAACCAGTGGCAGCTCGTGGTGAGCAAAGAGACCGGCGAGTGGGGGTTGGACTACAACCAAAGCCGCGATCTGGGCCGCGTCAAGATGGAAATGAGCAAGCCGCCCAAACCGATCGAGACTTACAAAATGACGCTGTCGAGCCAAGGCGCGAACAAAGGGAAGCTGCAGCTCGCCTGGGAAAATACCGTCGCCGACGTCCCCATCACAGTGAAGTGAGGCCGTGAAGTAATCCGCTAGCCGAAGAACGCCAGCTTCTGCGATCCGAAGTTCGCGAAATTCGGAAACACGGTGGCAAGCGCGCTATCCGGAATTCCGAACCACGAACACAACGACGCGCCATATTGATCGACCGACGTCGTCGGGATCCAGCGCCCGCGAGTATCCGTATCATTCGGGCCGCCGAGTTCAAAGGTCGGGAATTGTCCGAAGATTTGCCCGCCCTTCACCGCTCCTCCGAGCAGTAAGTGATGGCTGCCCCAGGCGTGGTCGCTGCCATCGGTGGTGGTGGGTTGAAACGTCCGGCTGAAATCGGACTCGGTGAACGCCGTCACGTTCTCCGCCATTCCGAGTTCCTGCGTCGCATCGTAAAATGCTGCCAGAGCCTGGCTCAACTGCGGATACAAATTGTTATGCGCCTCTAGCTCCCCCGCATGCGTGTCGAAGCCCCCTAACGAACAGAAGAAGATCTGGCGGCTCATTCCGAGATACGACTGCACTTGGATAATCTGCGCCACTTGCTGCAATTGCGACCCCAGGTTTGTGGTTGGAAATTGCGTCTTCAATGGACTGGTCTTCGCCAGCGCGGCTTCCAGCGCCGCTGCGTCGGCGATACTGTTGGCCATGGTGTTGTTCGCCGCCTGCACCAGCGAAACACCGTTGTCGGTGGTGAGCAGCGATGTTAGCGCGTTCAAGCGAGCTTGTGACGCAGCCGAGCTGCTGAATCCCTTGAGTGTGAGCGACTGCCCAGGCGTGATCGCTACCGGCTGAGTCGCGGCCCCCTGACCCTCCAGCGAATTTCCGGCGACAGAAAGAAAAGCGGGAAAGTTCGACGAATTAATCTTCTGCGATGCCAGATAATCGGCCACGCGCCCCGCCCATCCGGTCGGGCTGTTGCCTTGTGCGATGGACGTCTGCCATTGCAGCTGTTGATCGGAGTGCGAGAAAAGATTCAGCGGAATAGGCGCCTGCGCGTTTTGATACTGAGCTTGCGTGAGCGGCTGGACCAGCGATCCGGTGTTCGCCATAACCGCCAGTTCCTTGCTCGAAAACATACTGGCAAGCTCCGGCAGCTTGCCGTGAAATGCATAGGGCGCGTTCGAAACGCTGTACACCGTGGGCGTGAGCTCGCTGCTAGTGAGCGCCAGGCTGCCGCGAATCGATGTATACGCCTGAAAGCTAGCGTCATCCACCGGAATGACGGTGTTGTTCGAATCGTTCCCGCCAAATAAAAACACGCACACCAGCGCGCGATAATTTCCACTGCTCTGCGCCAGCGCTGGAAGCAGGCCGAAGGGACGCAGCGCGAGAGTCCCAACCGTGGCCGCCCCTGCTCGAATGAATCCTCGTCTCGAAAGCATCTGCCGGTCTCCTAATGCCGATTTCTTAATGAATGATTTGATACTCGCCCGATGTCAGTACCACGTAAAGCGCGGCTTGTGCCTTGGCCAACGGCGTGGCCGCCGCGTTGATGGCATCCGTCGCGGCCTGTGCCAGCGCCGAAGACATCGATCCGTGCAGGAAAATTGAGCTGATGTAGTTGAGCAGGATTGTGGCGGAGTCGGCCCGCTGTACGAAGGAGTCGAGGTTTACCGTTGTGCCTTTATCGATCTGGCCGTACAGAATCGCATAGATAGTGTCGGCCCGATTCGCCGCCGTCTGCGTGGTGTAGATCTGAAACTCCGGAGCCAGCAGTCCGCCCTGTACTCGATTCTGCGGCGAAAAATAGCTGAACACGCTGGGGGCATCAAAGAGGTTTTGTCCAAGGTTCGATGCGTCGTTGTTAATAACGCTATTCGTGGTCAGCGTGGCATTCAGCCCGCGCAGAATGTTCGGCATGAACAGCACGGGTTCGCGCTGATGTCCGAACGTCGGATTCACCGGCGCGGTGGCGTCGTCACCCGCGCGCGCTTCGGGATCCGTAAGGATCGCCCTAATGACCGCCTGCAGATTACCTGTGACGCCGTGCCCATCATTCGCGAATACGATCGAGACGCGCTCGACATACTGCGGGCTCGGATTGCTGCTCACCAGATGCTGGATGAGTTGTTGGCTGACAAACGGTGCCATGGTCGGTTGAGCCATCAGCGCGTCCAGCAGCGAATCGAGATCCTGCTCAGCGGTCTGCCCGGCCGGGATCGTTACGTTCCCGAAGATCGTTTTCGCAGTGGTGTCGTGCTCGGATTCCACGGCGAACATCTGGCCGAAGAAATATTCCGGATTGTTGTTGTGCGCCGTCGCTCCGGGCGCCGTAGGATACGTCCATCCAGTGAGCACCTTCGCCATATTGGTAACGACAGCCTGATCGTAGGTCGGCTCAGGATTCTTGTTCTGATCCAAAACCGGCGTTCCGTTCGGATTCAATTGGGTAAGCCCGAGTGTGAACAACTGCATCAGCTCGCGAGCGTAGTTCTCATTGGCGGAGGTGTTGTTCTTCGGGTTGGCCTTGTTGTTATTTGCCATGTTCAAATAGCGGCCCATGGCGGGGCTCAGCGTCAGAGCGTTAATGACGTCGCGATAATTTCCGAATGCGTTATCGCGGAACAGGCGCCAATAGGGCGGATAAGCGTACGCCTGCGGCACTCCGCCTCCCGACGAAACCACCCAGATTTGGCTCAGTGCGAACGCCACGCGCTGCCGCAGTTGATCCTGACCCGTGACCGTGTTCTGGAAAAACGCCGCCTTTACGGGACTAAGATCGTAATTCGGCTGTTTCGCCGACGTCGATATCGGCTGATCGGGGATGTCCGATGTGTTCAAAGCGAACTGCGCGTTCAACCAATTAGTAATCCCCATCTGCTGCAATTGCGCGATGGACGCGGGTGTCGGCCCCCACGTGGCCTGATCCAAGAAGCGTGCGGCGGCACTCGCGGACAGTTGTTGTGTGCTACTGGATTGGCCGAATCCCGGAACAACTACCAGGATTGCCATGAAATGAGCGATCCGCAGTTTGGCCATCGTTTCTATGAACACGGGTAGTGAGCAGGAGTGTCGAAAAATCTCGAATTAGGCCCGATCCGTTAAACCCCTTAGTCCCAAGCCGTTGACAACCAACCCCACGATGGCTAAACATAGTACGCATGAAAATTCAATTCACGTTTACAGCTCTGTTCGCCGCGATGCTGGTTGCCGCGCCGCTGGGAGCGCAGGACCCCGTGGTGGCCGCCCCCGATGTCGACGCTCTGTTCCACAGCAAGGACAAGAAGCTCGATCGCAACAAACAGGCCGCCTATCACATCGAAAAAGACCTGCTCGAAGCCAATCACTGGGATGAGGCCGATAAATGGCTCACCGAACAATACCTCCAGCACAATCCCAACGCTAAGTCGGGGCGCGCCGGCGTCGTCGCGTTCTTCTCGTCCAGGAAACCTATACCGGTCCCTGAGCACCTGGGTACCAAGGTCGTGTTCGTCAGCGCCGAAGGCGATTACGTCACAGTCGGAACGGTGCGCGAGATGACCGACGCCAAGACCAAGGAAAAGTACACCACCACTTGGTTCGATACCTGGCGCTTCGTCAACGGCAAGGCCGACGAGCATTGGGACTGCGCCGAGAAATTCAGCCGGCCGTAGTCTGTAACGGTTACTGCTGGTACACGTCGGCGGCCTTGAAATCGCCCGCCTTTACGATAGAGATCGCCGACGCGTCCACATGCCGGCGGAACGCCGCGTTCACTTGCTCCAGAGTCAACGCGTCCAGTTTCGCGTCCATCTGCTCGTCCCACGCGAGCGTCCGGTCGTCGTCTTCCCGCGTCGCGATCAATCGCAGCAGCATTTGATCCTGCGAACGGCCCACCCGGCGCTCATCCCTGATCGACTTTTTCGCTGCCTCCAACTCATCCGCGGTGAACCCTCCGGCCAGCGTCTTTTTCAGTTCGTCGAGAAAACTCGCCTCCACTTTCGGTGAGTTCTTCGGATTGCTGATGGCCATCGCGCCGAACCTGGCCGCATTCCCGGTGGCCGGCTGCGGCGCCGAAAAATTCGAATTCACTCCGTAGCTCAACCCCTCGCGATTCCGTATGCGATCAGGCATCCGCGCCGTGAGCGAGCCTCCGAACATGTAGTTGGCCATCACCAGGGCCGGATAATCAGGATCGGTGTCCGACATCGCCACCCGCAGCGCCGCCGCGAAGGTAGCGTTTTGTTTATCCGGTGTTTCGATCTTCAGATTCACCGGAGCGATCTTCTCGAAGTTGGCAGTGATTCGCTGATAGGGCGCTGGACTCGCCCAATTGCCGAACAACTCGGCCGCAGTCTTGCTTACCGCCGCTGGATCGAACTGCCCCACGATCACCAGCTCGCCGTGCGAAGTCCCGTAAAACTGCGAGTGAAACTTCTTCACGTCATCAAGTGTGACCTTGCTTGAATCCTCCACTTGCTCGTCGATGGTGGGCACGTATCGCACATCGTTCTTGGGAAACGGATTCATGACGCGGTCCAACGCGAGCGGCGCCAGCGCATTGGGCTCCGTCTTGCGATTCTCAATGCCTGCGATCCTCTGCTTTTTCGCGGAGTCGAATTCCGCTTCCGGAAACGACGATTCGCGTAACATCTCGGCCACCAGCCGCAGGGCCGGGATCAGATTCTCCCCGGTCGTCTGGATGCTCGCGACGGCTCCCGAAACGCCGCCAGACACGTTAATTTGCGCATTCAGTTTCACCATCTCATCTTGAATCTGCTGGCGTGTTCGATTCTTCGTCCCGCGCATCAGCATCGTACCAGTCATGCTCCCCACCGCGTTCTTGCCCGCCAGTGCCGTTGGGTCGCCGAATTCAAGCTGAAGTACGGCTGAAACAGTACCTCCCCGGCTTGTTTTGGGCAGCATCGCCAGCTTCAATCCATCAGCCAGCTTCATACGCGTCACGTGTTTCTCGATGTTGGCGGGCGCGGGATCAAACGCTTCTCCCTGCGCGACCGTCATTCCGGTTTTGTAATCCTTGAAGACCGCTTCCAGATCCGACGCCGCGGGCACTTCTGTACGGTCCGGCGCGGCCGTAGGAATAAATTCACCGACCGTCCGATTCGATTCCTTGAAATAGAACTTCGCCACGCGCACCACGTCGTCCGCTGTAACGCTTTTGATCTCGTCGTAATTCAGGAAGAACAGACGCCAGTCCCCACTCGCGATCATTTCCGACAATCCCAACGCGGCCATTTGCGAATTCGCCATCCGCAGTTCCATCCCTTGCAGGATTCGCGCCTTCTCTCTTTCCACCTCTTCCTTGGTCGGTGGCTCCGTCACCACGCCCGCCACCGTGTCGACGATCGTCTTGCGCGCGTCTTCGAGCGATTGATCCTTGCTCAGCCCCGCCGAAACCATCACGAATCCTGGATCGTGCAGTTCCTCATACTCCATCCGAACCGAAAGCGCTTTCTTGTTGTCCACCAGCGCGTGGTAAAGACGACCCGTGCCGCCGCGCCCGCCTCCGGCCAGCACGCCACCCAACACCTCCAACGCCGCCGAATCCGGATGCGACAACGCCGGCGCATGCCAAGCAATGATGAGCGCGGGATTCTCCCCCACCCTCCGCAATTCGACATACCGCTCGCCATCCTGCGCGGGCTCCACGGTGTAGGTTTCATCCAGCTTGCGCGTGGGCCGAGGGATCGCGCCGCAAGACGCCGCCACATACGCCAGCGCCTTCGACTGATCAAATTGGCCTGCGATCACCAGCACCGCATTATCAGGCTGATAGTATTTCTTGTAAAACGCCGCCAGCCGATCGATAGGAACCCTTTCGATGTCGGCGCGAGAACCGATCACCGCCTTGCCGTAGTTGTGCCACAAATACGCCGTCGAGATGACGCGTTCTTCCAGCACACTCTGCGGACTGTTCTCGCCCATCTCGAACTCGTTCCGCACCACGGTCATTTCTTTATCGAGCAGCGCCTTTTCGATCCGCATGTTGACCATGCGCTCGGCCTCCAACCCAATCGCCCATTTGAGATTGTCGTCGGTCGCGGTCACCGTCTCGAAATAGTTCGTGCGATCGTAATCGGTGCTTCCGTTATATTGCGCACCGTGGTCGGTCAGCTCTTTCTTGATGCTTCTGCCGTTGCGGCTCTGCAAAAAATTCATGTGCTCCAGCAGATGAGCCATCCCCGTTTCGCCATAGCCCTCGAATCGCGAGCCAACCAGATACGTCATGTTGACCGTCAATTTCGGGCTCGACGGATCGGGGAAGAGAAGTACGCGCAGGCCGTTCGGGTAATCATATTCCGTGATGCCCCCCACCGTAGCCTTCTTCTCCACGCCTTGCGGCAGCGTCTGCGAAAACGCCGAAACCGCCGCGGCAACCATCATCGGCAGGACTTTATTCAAACGCATATATCCTTAATGCCCGTTCTATTGCGGGCTCGGTTCTCGAATAGCGCCTAGCTCTTGAAAAAATGCGCGATCTTCTTGCCGCCTTCTTCGGTGTAGTAGACCGTAACCTTGCCGGCTTTGTCCAGGCCCTTGCCCGTTTCAACTACTGCGTTGCCGGTGAGATGATAGGTTTCCTCGGCGCCTTCGGCCGTTTTGACGGTGACCGTTTTTGCCGCGTGATCCACGCTCTTCACCACCACCACGCTCGCCTTCAGGCCATCCTTGCCGACGTGATCCACTTCCGTCGCAGTCTTGACCGCGCCTTTCTCGGTGTAGTGCACCACCACCTCGTCGCCTTCTTTAGTGGCCAGAAACGCGTCTTTGCTTCCGCTGCCAACCGCTTTGGCCCCGTGTGCCACGGTTCGCCCGACAAAATGAAACGTATGCTCGGTACCATCGGCGGTCTTTACCACGGCCGTCTTCGTCGCCTTGTCGACTGTTTTCACCGTTCCTGAAACTGCAGTGACTACGTCTTCATCCGCGAATGCCGCGCAAGCCAAAAGCGAAAGAACCAATCCTGAACGCAAAAGTGTTCCCATGTTTTTCTCCTATGTTGCTTAGTTTACCGCGCCCAATAACCGGCACGTGTCCGGACCACCAGACCCTGGTGCGTGGTCGTCACATCGAGCCGATGGAACTTGCCGTCTCTCGATCCGGCCGGTGGCGTGAAGCCGAGCACGTATAGATTGCGAAGGTCCGATTCGATCTTCGCAAAAACCTCGGCGGTCTTGCGGCCGGGGTTCGGAAACGTCAGGCCGCCGGTCTCGCGCGACGCCCGCTCCAAGCCGCGGCTCACCGCCTGCTCGATTGCGCCAGTGATCGACAAAAACCGCATGGGGCTCGCGTATTTCATCGAATAAACAACCGTCCCGCCCGATTGCGCCATTTCGATGGCGTCATTTAGCCGCACATCGCTTCCTGTATCCATGCCATCCGACAGCACGATGATCGCTTTGCGTCCCGGCACACTCTTCAGCTCTTTCGCCGTGTAATAAAGGCCGTGCCACAGCGCGGTTCCTCCGCAGCTGTGTGGAAAGCTCGCGTTCCGGCACACTGGACCAAGCAGTGGTGACAACTTTCCTTCGGGCGCGCCGATTCGTTCCACAGCCGAGCCCAGATCGTCACTCGAACCCGTCAGCCCCGAGATCAACCAGGACTTCTGCGCCACTTCAACCACCATCGCGCGGTCACGCGGCCCGATCACCTGTTTGAGAAATTGCGCGATCGCTTCCCGGTGACTCCTGACATATCCCGCCTGGCTGCCGCTGACATCGGCCACCAGCGCCACGGTAAGGGGCAGATCGGATTCCTGCCAAAAATTACGGATTTCGCGGGGCTGTCCATCATCCAGTACTTTGAAATCCTCAGCTTTGAGATTTCCGGCGGGCGTTCCATCACGAGTGTCTACCGCGCAGGCCACGGTGACCAGATCCACGTCGACCTGAATATCCGGCTGGTCCTGCTTAGGTTGGTCCTGCGCACACGCGAGGGTCGCGCATATCGCAAACGTCGCTGCGCCACGTGCTCGCACGTCTACTTCAAGAACGTCCCTTGCTCCAATTGATCGAACGCCTCGCGCAACTGGGATTGCGTGTTCATTACGATCGGCCCGTACCACGCCACCGGCTCTTCGATCGGCTTTCCTGAAACCAGTAGAAACCGGATGCCTTCCTCGCCGGCCTGCACGGTAAGCTCGTCGCCCTGGTCAAACAGCACCAGCGATCGATTGTCCGCGTCAGCCGGAGGCGCAGTATCGGCCCATCCCACGCTTTCCGTCGGCACCGCCAGCGGACCGGACGCGTTCGAAAACTTCCCGTCGCCCGCGAAAACATACGCAAACGCGTGGCGCGTAGTCTCGATCGGAAAAACTTTTCGCTTGCCTGGCGGTACGGAAACATCCAGGTACATCGGGTCGGCCGCGATACCGTCCACGGGCCCGCTCTTGCCCCAAAAGCTTCCGCATACGATGCGCACCCCGGTGCCGTCGTCATCGGTGACCAGCGGAATCTCGGCGGCTTTCACTTCCTGATAGCGTGGCTCCGTCATCTTCAGCGACGAGGGCAGATTGGCCCACAACTGGAAACCGTGCATGCGGCCCGATTGATCGCCCTTCGGCATTTCCTGGTGAATAATGCCGCGCCCCGCCGTCATCCATTGCACGTCGCCGGCCTCGATGGCTCCGCGGTTGCCCATGCTGTCGCCGTGCTCCACCGTTCCCGCCAGCACGTACGTGATCGTCTCGATCCCACGATGCGGATGCCACGGAAAACCGGCCAAATAATCGTCCGGAACATCGTTGCGAAAATCGTCGAATAGCAGGAAGGGATCGAAATCCGATGTGTTGCCAAAACCGAATGCGCGGCGCAGATGAACCCCGGCGCCTTCCATAGTCGGTTTCGATTTGATGAGCTTCTTGACGGGTCGAATAGACAAGTGAGCCTCCCTTTTGAGGGTAGCGTACAATCGAACAAATGAAGCGACTTCCCGTGCTGCTGTGCTGCGCCTTCTCGCTGTGCGCTCAACAACCCGAAACGCGCCTGAATCCGGCGGTTCAGCAGATTGTCGACGCCATTTCCCAAGAGCGAATCGCGGCCACGCTCAAAAAGCTCGAAAGCTTCGGAACGCGCTACATTCTCTCGTCCCAGGACGATCCGGCGCACGGCATCGGCGCCGCCAAAAGCTGGATTCGCGACCAGCTCCAAAGCTACAGCCCGCGCCTCGAAGTGAGCTATCAAAACTTCAACATCAAGAAGGGCGCGCGTCGAGGCCAAGTCATCCGCGATGTGGACTTATCGAACATCGTCGCGGTGCTGCCCGGTACGACAGAGAAAGATCATTATGTTTTGGTGACCGGCCATTACGATTCGGTCGCCCGCATTCGCAAGCCGTATACCGGCGAAGCGCAGACCATCGCCGAAGCAGTCCGGCAGGGTATCGACGAAGCCGAGGAGCGGCGCCTTCTGAAAATCCTTCCGTCCGACCGCGAGGAGGGTCCGCTGGACATGGAAGCCACCGCGCAGAGCATCGCGCCGGGAGTGACAGACGATGGCAGCGGAACCGCCGCAGTGATGGAACTCGCGCGCGTGATGAGCGCCTATCAATTCGACAAGACCATCGTGTTCGTCGCTTTCGCAGCCGAAGAAGTTGGCTTGAGCGGCAGCCAGGTTTATGCGGCGCAGGCCAAGAAAGACGGCATGCGCATTGAAGCTGTGCTCAACAACGACATCATCGGCAGCGACGTGTCGGGCAACGGCCGATCAATCACCAACGTGGTGCGCGTATTCTCCGCCGGCCCGGATGACTCGGCGCAGCGCGAGCTGGCTCGCTACACCAAGCTGATCGCCGAACGGTACGTGCCGTCCATGCAAGTCGAGATGGTTTTTCGCGGCGATCGATTCTTGCGCGGCGGCGATCATCGTCCTTTCGTCGAAGCCGGATTCCCGGCCGTTCGCCTCACCACCGCCAGCGAGAACTTCGACAATCAACATACCGTCACCGACACGTTCGCGAACACCTCGGTCCCCTACGCAACGCGCGTAATTCGCATGAACGCCGCTGTGCTAGCCACCCTGGCGCTCGCGCCTGCCCCACCGGTTCTTAATTGGACCTGGTCCTCGGGGCCGGACAAAGGAGGGCGCGAGCCGTTGCTCACGCGCGGAAAGTCGGGCTATGATGCCGTGCTGCATTGGCTGCCGAATACCGAGCCGGATCTGGCCGGCTATGCGGTCCTGGTGCGATCGACAACCTCTCCGGTTTGGGAACGCGAGATCTGGGTCGGCAACGTCAACACATACACGATGCCGGATCTATCCATCGACGATGTTGTGATCGGCGTGAAGGCAGTCGACAAGGATGGCAATCAGAGCCCCGTGTCGTGCTATGCCGAGCCGGTGATTCCCTCGATGCTTACGCCCGCTGAGAAGAAGTAGTGGTCCCAGACGCGCAGAATCGGTCGAACGCCAGCGTCAGCATTTGCGCGATTTCGGCGGGCTCACGGCGTTCAATCTCGCTGCGGTGGATCATGTACACCGGCTTGCCGTCCTGAAAGAGAGCCATCGAAGGCGAGGACGGCGGATAATCCGACAAAATATTCCGTAGATGCGCGACCGCCGCTTCATCGCCACCGGCGAAAACCGTTGCAGCTTTCGCGGGCCGAACGGAATGCTTCAGGGCCATCCCGATCGCCGGACGCGCACGACCTGCCGCACAGCCGCATACCGAATTCACGATCATGAGGACCGAGCCGCTGCCGGGTGCCAGTAGCCGGTCGACCTCGGCTGGAGTGCGAGCCTCCTCAACACCGTGACGAGTCAGATCGGCGCGAAAAGGAGCAATGAGAACTTCGGAGTATGCCACGTCCCGATTCTAGCAAGGTCTGAATCAAGGTCGTTAAGCACCCGGCCGATTCATCAGGAACGTGGTGGTGGATTCAAAGAAGGATTGAAGAATCCGGCGCGGTTCTTCGGAAATTGCTGCCTCGTCCAACGCGCGCGTCATCATTTGCAGCCAGCGATCGCGAGCCGTCTGTCCGATCGCGAATGGCGCATGCCGTATACGCAGCCGGGGATGGCCCCGCTGCTCAATGTAAATCTGCGGCCCGCCGAAACGACCGATCAGGAAATCGCGCAGCCGCTGTTTAGCCCCGGCAAGATCGTGCGCCGGATACATCGGCCCTAAAATGTCATCCGCCGGAACTTGGCGATAAAATGCGTCGACCAAACGCTCGAACCCGGCTTGCCCGACCGCTGAATAGATTTCGAGTTCTTCCATTGAAACCGATCCTAGCAGGTGGAGCTAGAATAGAAACATGCGTACAATGCTGGCCTGTATTTTTGGCGTAGCAATGATCGCTCACGCGTCGGATCCCGGCGTGCCTCCGCGAGCCGCCAGTACCGACTACCCGGTTCATGGTCCAGCAGAAAGTGCAACGATCGCTGCCGCCATCGTGCCGGCCAATCAAGTGAGCAAGATGTTCTCGTCCGGCATCAGCAAGGATTACATCGTGGTTGAAGTCGCCATCTACCCTGAAAACGGCGTTCCGTTCGACGCGCACTTGGCCGACTTCTCGCTGCGCGTGGGTCAACGGATCGGCCGCGCTGACATCCCGTTCGACGTTGCGCCGTGGCCCGATCGGCGCGCGCCTGGCATACACTCGCCAGTGGACGTGACCACTGAAGTTGGCGTCGCCCACGAGAACGAGAACGATCCAGTGTATGGACGCCAGCACAGTACGGAAACATATACGGGCGTAGCTGTTTCGGCGCCCGGTCACGACAGCCTGCCGCCCCCGCCCGATCCCCGCGTGGACCCGCGTATCGTTCAGGACAAAGTGCAACGCATGGCGCTGGCCGAGGGCGACACTAAAGTGGCAATCGCCGGGTACCTGTATTTTCCCCAGTACGCGAAGCGAAAGAAATCGGACGAAGTCGAGTTGCGATACGCGAAAGACCTCGCAACGGTGAACCTGGTTTTCCCGAAGCAATAACTTCTACGCCGGAACCTTCGCCTCCACCCACGCCCGGATCGCATCAAACACCTGCCGATTATTGGTCTCCAGCATCATGAAATGGCCGTTCCCTAAAATCCCCTTGTCCTTGAGCTGAAGCTCTTCTGCGTTGCAGCCCGCCTGCTTCAAGAACGCCACCACCGGCGGCCCTTGCGTTCGCCCGGATGATTCCGCCGTCACCATCACGATCGGAATGCCTTGCAAGTTTTTTAGCTTACGCGCAGGCTCCGCCTGCAGCTTGTAGGCCGGCGTGATACCGGATGCTGCGACGTCGCGCGTGGCCAGCTCCTTCATGTCCGACACCGGCGGGTCGTAGACCACGGGAATGTCCGTTAGCCCCCAGGCCGTACCAAGCCCGAACGGCATGCCGGCACCCTCCACATTGACGATCGCCTTCACTAACGCCGGACGTTCATTCGCCACCAGCCAGCTGAATGGTCCGCCCGCCGAATGCACTTGAATGATCGCCGGCCCGATCTTATCGAGCAGCTCCGCGCCACGACTAGCCCACAACTTGTGCGCCATCACGTTGTCCGCCGGCGTCGAATTTTGCCCCGCTTGAAAATGATCCACCAGCGGATCTCCCGCGTCGCCCGTCCCCGTCCAACGCCGGTTCGGATTATGAACGGCGCGCATGAAATCGCCGGTTACCGTATCGAATGTCAGCAGCGGACCGATTGGACCGAGCGCATCGGGATGATACGGCGCGCGTCCCTGGCCCGGCCGATCCACCAGATAAACCTTGTACCCTGCCTGCAAATAGTAATGAACCCAGCCGGGCTTTCCGTTGCCGAGCCCCATATAGTGCGTGCCCTGACCTCCGCCGCCATGCACCAGCACCACCGGATACGGATGCCGAACCTGCGCCGGGAACAAATACTGCACGTACATTTGCCCCGCGACGATATTCCCATACGGCATCTTCTTCACTTCCGCGCCAACCCAAAAGTGGCCCTGCTCCGACAGCTTCAACGCGATCGCATCGGGATGTTTTATCAGCGGCGCGGCTTTCGCTAGCGGCGAAATGTTCTTGTCCATCCATTCCAAAATCGGCTGCAGCACTTCGCGATTGTTTTTCTCCACCATCATCATGTGGCCGTTCCCGTGGACGCCGTGCTGCGCCATGCGCAATTCTTCGGCGGTGCATCCGGCCTGCTTTAGAAATGCGAGCGCACCGGGAGCGCCCGGCGATGCGAACGATGCCTCCGATGTGACCAGCACAATCGGAATGCCCCGCAAGTTTTTCAGCTTGCGCGCCGGCTCTTCCTGAATCGTGTATGGCCCGACACCAGCCTCGGGCGAAGGCATCTCCCTGGTCTTCAATTCCGACGGATCTTTCACCGGCGGGTCGTACGTCATCGGGATCGTCGTGATGCCCCACTTGCTTGCGAACGGCCCTTTGCCGAACGTCGCGCCCGCGCCTTCCACCACCACGATGCCCTTCACCAAAGTGGGGCGCACGTCGGCGACCAGATACCCGAAAGGCCCGCCGGCCGAATGAGTCATGATGATCGCCGGCCCGATTTTGTCGAGCAACTCCGCGCCGCGCTCGCGCCACGCCGTGTGTGTCAATTCGATGCTCGATACATACGATCCGCCTTGCGACGCGACCAATTGCGCCAGATCCTTCGAGCCCACTTCGCCCGTGCCCGGCCATTGATTGTGGAGCTTCGCCAAGCCGAGTCCATTGGGATCGGGCTGCTTGGCGCGCTGCGGCGTGAACATATTCGAAATCTGATCGAGCGTGATGTTTTGCTGCGGAAACGGGCCGTGCAAGTCGGGATGGAATGGCGACCGCCCATGGCCCGGTCGATCGACGACGTAAACCTTGTAGCCCTCTTGCACCAGCAGCGTGGCCCATCCCGGACGCCCGTCGGGACAGCACATCCAATCCGTGCCTTGGCCGCCTCCGCCGTGCACCAGCACGATCGGGTAAGGATGCCGGATGCGCGACGGGATCTGGTATTCCACGTACATCTGCTTGCCGTTGATGACGGTCCCGCGCGGAATCTCGGCTTTTTCCACGCCCACCCAAAAGAAGCTCCACTCTGCGAGATCGATCGGCGCATCGTCGGTCACGGCAGTCGAGCCCGTTTGGGCCATTGCGGGAGCGCTCGCGCTCAATGCACCTAAAACCGATAGTGCGCCGGTTGTAATCGTGGCGAAATCGCGCCGGGTAAGCTCATTCTCTGATGGCATTCCTACGCTCCTTGTGTTACTAGTCATTTATAGATAGCTCTCAAGTGAGCATATAGGAAAACCGTGCTTTGGAAAACTGGGAAGAATCCGGCGCTATCGTCCGTCCAAACTGACGGCATGGTGTTGGCCACCAACGATCGGGACGTCATCGAAGCATGTCAGCAAGGCGACGCCGGCGCCTTTCGCACGCTCTTCGAAACGTACAAGGACCGTGTTTATTCCATCGCTCTACGATATTCCGGTAATCCAGCCGCAGCCATGGATATCGCACAGGACACCTTCTTGAAGCTCCTGTCGCGCATTGGCGACTATCGTGCCGAGGCCAGTTTCGATTCGTGGCTTTACCGGCTGGTGGTGAATAGCTGCATCGACGATCAGCGCCGCGGCCGCCGGATGGCGCCCTTTCTCGACGGCTTGATCGATGCCGTGTGCGCGCCTGCCGAGAGCGTCCTGCACACCCTCATGCGCACCGAAACCGAGCAGCGCATCCAGGATGTTGTCGCGCGCCTGGCTCCCGAACATCGAATCGTCATCGTGCTGCGTTACACCGAGGGCCTGTCCTACGACGAAATCGCAAGCATTATCGGATGTTCGCCCGGTACCGTCGCATCGCGCTTGAGCCGCGCGCACAAAATTCTGGAACGGAGGTTATCGTGGTGCCGATGAACAAGTGGCCGCAGCCGGAGTTGCGGCACAGCCTGCGGGAGGTCAGCGCGCCGCCCGAACTCTGGGATCGCATTCAAGCGCACAAGACGCCGCCGCAGCCCGCGACGAATCGCCTCTTGGTTTGGGCCATGGCTACGGGTGTCGTTCTGATGGCCATCGGACTGTCCGCCATCCGCCGCGATAACGCCGCATTCCCGGTATTCGCCGGCGATCGCTGCCAGAATCCCGCGCAAATCCGCGCCTGGGTTCGTGCCAAAACCGGCCTCGATCTTCCATTCCGGGCGGACTCATCGCAATCCAACCAGTTGATCGCCGCGCAAACGATCGACGGAACTCGCGGCGTCAAGATTGATTACCGCGCAGGGAATCACGATGCGGTCCTGCTGGTCTCGAGAGCCGACGGTTCGGCCAACTCGCATAGCCGCTTCGGCCCGGCCTTCACGCTCGGTTCCGAAAATCCCGCCGATCTTCAGCTCGCGTGCAAACTCTGTCACTTGGATTAGGGCTGGCTCGAACTCCGCAGCGCTTCAACCACGCGAATCCTGGTTGCCCGCACTTCCACACTCTCCGCTTCAGCGTATTCTTGCCGCGTCCGGAGCAGCACTTCATAAGACTGCAGAACAACGACCAGTTGCGGATTCTCCGGTCCCCAGGCTTGTTCCAGAATGCTCACGGCGCGGCGGAATAGGCCTTCCGATTCGTCCAAGCGCCCTTGCACCCGATACAAATTCGCCAGACGAGCGGCCACCTTCCCGATTTCCGGGTGATTCGGCGGCAGCGCCTTCGTGAGAATCGCTTCGGATTTCTTGTACAGATCCTCGGCCTCCTCGTAGCGCTTGCGGCCCTCCGCGACGATCGCTTCGTTCGAAAGGTCGTAACCAATGCGCGGATTGTCCTCCGCAAAGCTTGCCCGGTCAATCTGCTCGGCGCGGCGGAACAACGTCTCGGCGTCGGAATATTTTCGTTTTTCAGCCATGACGTTTCCAAGATTGGTGAGGCCCAGTGCAACATCCGGATGAGCCGGCCCAAGTTTTTGCTCGGCTACCTGAATGGCTTCGCGATAGAGATACTCCGCTTCTTTGTCCTGCTGTTGTTCAACCAGCACCTTACCGAGATTGTTGAGCGCCGCCACTTCGCGCTTCGTATCGGAAGTGTGCCGGTAAACCGCTAGCGCGCGCCGATACAGCTCTTCAGCTTCCGGGAAACCTCCCAGTTCCCGGCGGGCCATCGCGAGATTATTCATCGCATCGGCCCCTGCAATGGTTTGCTCGGCCTGGCAGGAACGCGCGATCGACAACGCGCGCTCGAACGTCTTTTCCGCTCGATCATAATCCGCCAGTTCCAGGTACACGAGTCCCAGTTCGTTCAGAATGGGCACGAGCGAGATGTCCGACGCGCTGGTCAACGCTTCGCGAAGTTCCACGGCGCTCTGGTACAGGCTGACGGCATCCGAGTATCGTCCTTCCTCCCGATACACCGCGGCGAGATTGTGATAGGCCTTTGCCAAATCGAGCGAAGGCGCCGATTCCGCTGCCCACAGCGAGATTGCCTGCGCGAACAGAATTTCCGCGCCGCGATAATTTCCCCGCGAAAAATAGATGCTCCCTAGATTATTCGTCTGGATCGCGCAATCGTTCGCGGACTGCGCTGCCGTGCAAAGAGTCTTGGGATCGAAAGTTTCAGCGGCTGGCGAGATCGAGGCCACCGCAAGCAAGACGACGAAGGCTCGTTCCATGAAACATTGTGAGCCGAGCGTGTTTCCCTGCGGAAGTAATGGCGGAGTAAGCTAACCAAACTGCTTACGGTAAGAAACCGATTCGCTGCAGGAGCGTTTGAAAACGGGGTTCGGAGCGCAGCGGGTCGTATGTTGGATGGACCTTGAGCCCACCCACCATCTCGCGCCTTTCGCAGGCAGTTTCCAGATGGCTGAGCGCGGCATCGAAGTCGCCCAGTCCGATGTTCACTACCGCGAAGGACCACGCCGGAATCCAGCGCGTCTTGGCCGCTTCCTGAAGCTCGTCCAACAAGCTCCTGGCTTCCCAGACGAATCCGGCACGCGCCAGCGTGTCTCCCAGCGCGGCCAGCAGAGATGGAACGTCGCCGCCTAAGGCGCGCGCTCTTTCAAACAGGGCGATCGCTTCCTCGTAACGGCCCATGAGCGAAAGTACGCGAGCCTTGGCGCTGTAGCCTCGATAAAACATCGGATCGAGCTGGAAGAGCTGGTCATATTCTTCCAGCGCACCTTCATAATCGCGCTGCATCATCTTCACATAGCCGCAGCCGTCCACCAGGATGGGTGACAGCGGATCCAAATTGCGGGCCAGCCGAATCTCGTCAAGCGCTTCGTCGAAGCGGCCGAGTAAAGAGAGGAAATCCCCCCCGTACCAATGATGCGCGCGCGAATATCCGGGATTAAGAGCGATGGCCCTGCGATACAGCGTTTCCGCGCCGGCCCAGTCCCAATCGAATAGCGAGCGCACGAAGGCCAGCGATACGTGGGCTTCTGCCGACCCGGGATCGAGCGTGAGCGCCTTTTGGGCCGCGGCGCGCGCTTTGGGCGTGCCTTCCACCGGATTCAAGAAACCGAGTTCGATGAGTAAACTGTACGAGTCCGCCAAGCCGGCATAGGCGATCGCGGAGCGGTTATCGGCGGCGGTGGCTTGTTCGAAACAAGACACACTTCGACTTAATCCGTCGCCGGTTCGCTTATTGGCGTGAAAGCGGCCTTGTAGACACAAGTTGTAGCACTCGGGATTGGACGTCCGCTGCGCGAAGCCGCTGGCGCGCGAAGCCAGAGTGAGTTGAAGCGTATCGACAATCGCCCGCGCCATCTCTTCCTGAATCGCGAGCACGTTATCCAATTGCCGATCGTAGGCCTCGGACCACAGGTAGGCGCCCGATTCGGCATCGATCAATTGCGCCGTCACCCGCACTCGTCCCGGCGTTCGCCGCACGCTGCCCCGCAACACCGTCGCGACTTTCAATTGCTGCTGGATGCCGGCGAGATCCTGCTCGCGGCCGCGGAAGTGCGACATGGAATTCCACGCCACCACGCGTAACTGTGGAATGCGCGTGAGCAAATGGATCAGCTCTTCGGTCAGTCCGTCGCTGAAATAGTCCGTTCCCGGATCGTCAGTGAGATTCGCGAAAGGAAGTACGGCGATGGAACGCTCTTCGGCGGCGAGGTTAGCCGGGGCTGGTTGCGGCCGGACGCTTTGACCGGAAGAATGGTTCGCGTTCCTCGTCCGGAACGACGGTACATACGCGCCCTTTGGCAATTCGATCAAGACACAATCCGGCCGTCCCGTCGACGTGTAGTAAGCTTTTAACTTCGATCGTAAGCGCATAGCTTCCACGCGCACGATAGGGTCGGTGCGGGGATCGTAGTCGCCCTTACGATCGAACACCTCCACTCCAACCAACTGCTCTTTAAGCTGATCGCCCTTTTCATCAAGCGTCTGCTCTACGCAAAATCGCAGGAATCGGCACAAGCGCTCCGAGCGCGTAAACAGGCGGCTGGCAAGGATTTTGTCAACTTGCGCACGGATTTCTTCTGGACAAGGCTTTGCCGACGCGTGTGGCTCAGGTCCTGAATTCCGTTTGGTCACAATACTCCTCGATGGAGCCCGGTGAAGTTTCTACTAGTTTAGCAAGCTCCGCGGATCGACGTGAATCCCCGAGCAGCTTTTGGGCATCCTAAGGGCATGGCAAAACTCACAGGCAAAGTCGCGGTTGTCACCGGCGCATCGAAGGGGATTGGTGCTGCGATCGCAAAGGAGCTGGCGAAAGACGGAGCCTCGGTCGTCGTTAATTACGCGGCGAGCGCGCAGCAAGGCGAAAAGGTAGCCGCTGATATCAAAGCCGGGGGCGGCAAAGCCAAAGCGGTTCGTGCCGACGTCAGCAAGCCCGCCGAAGCCAAACAGCTTATTGACGCTGCTGTTTCGGAATTCGGCCGGCTGGATATTCTAGTCAACAACGCGGGCGTGTACGAATTCGCTCCGCTGGAACAAATCACGGAGCAGCACTTTGATCGGATGTTCAACCTGAACGTTCGAGGATTGTTGTTCGCCACGCAGGCGGCGGCCGCTGCTATTGGCGATCACGGCGGAGCCATTATCAACATCGGCTCCATGGCTTCTCAGACGCCGCCTCCAGCAGCTTCGGTCTATAGCGCCACCAAGGCTGCCCTCGACGCGATAACCCAGAGTCTCGCCGCGGAACTCGGCTCCAAGAAAATTCTCGTGAACGCGGTGTTGCCCGGGCCCGTCGAAACCGAAGGTATTCAGGCGATGGACGGTGTGGAGCAGTTTGTCGCTCAGCTTGTGAGTCGAACGCCCCTGGGCCGAATCGGGCAGCCGCGCGACATCGCAACCGTGGTTTCGTTTCTCGCTTCCGATGATGCGGGCTGGATCACCGGCCAGATTATTCCGGCCGCCGGCGGATTGCGGTAGCGCTCTACTGCCGTGACTCGCTGCTGGGCGGCACAATGCCTTCGATGCGCAGGTACGTCACGATATTGCCGTAGTGTTCCATGGTGTGCGAAACGTTGAAATCGAGCATGCTCAACCGCGTGATCTTGGCGCCGCCAAAAGCGGGAATCAACTCGGCCGCTTTCCCATCCGTCATTCCGGCGTAGATGTCGTCGCAATAAGCGAAGGCGGATTTCAGCGCCGCCACGATAGCGGCCTTGGTTTTCGCGCTCTGTTCGATACCCTTGTCGTCGTGGTTCCCGGCCGCCGCGCCGCAAAACTCGTACTGTCCGTCGGCGACATGAGCCAGCAATTGCCCGTAGCTGCGCACGCTGTCGGTGGGTTTAAACGCGTACTTGTCCTCCGGCATTTTGTCCGCCGAGCGCAGGATGTCCCGCTTCGCGTTTTCATAAAACACTTTGGAACTCGCGACCATCGGATTGATGACTACCGTGACTCCGGTTTGCGCCCAGGCACCGGATGCCGCAAGAAGAAAAAGAACTGGCCAACGCACGTGGGTTGTCCTCCTGAATTTGTAACGGTTCAATGTTAGCAGGTCTACGCTTTCGAGAGCAGCGTTCCGAAGCCGGGCGCGCGACCGCTCAAGCCAAGCAATCGGACGCCCGCGCGCAGCGCATGCGGCGTACTGGAAACCGCGGGAATGTGACCTTGCTGTTCCAACGGCGCCAGGATCTCGAGGGTCCTCAAGCCGCCGCAGGAAACCAGAATCGCATTCGCGTGCGGCTGCGTTTCGCGCACATCGACGCAAAACTTCAACAGCTCATCTTGCGTGACGCGATCGACGTCTTCCACTTTTTCGATGCCGAGTCCCTTTACGCCGAGGACCTCGAAGCCCGACTCTTTGAGAAATGCCAGCAAGCGGCGGTTCACCTCGTCGTCATAAGCTGTGGCCGCAACCACGCGCTTCGCTCCGACGGCTTTGAGCCCTTCGATTACGCCGGTGCTCATGGTCGTGACGGGCAGGCCAGTTGCCTTCTTGAGCGTCTCGGTCAAGCGTTCGTTAAAGGCCGCGCCTTTGTAAAAGCTCAGCGACGTGCCCATCAATACAACCGCGTTCGCGCCTTGCTTGGCTAGCTGTTCGCCCGCGGGCCCGATACGATCGATCACGGCGTCGTACCCTTCGGGCGTCATGGTTTTCAGGCCGAGTCCCAGAGTGATGAACTTCACGCCAGTGGGATACATGGCGAGACCTTCCGGCGGGACCGGGCGCGTGACGGGGAAGATAAGGCCGAGCGTTGGATCGGCGGATTTGGCCAGCATCGCGCCAGTGATGCCGGCGGCTGATAGCTTAAAAAATTCGCGGCGAATCATAAATTACCAAGCTACCATTGCGTCTTCAAACAGCGCGCTCAACTCTTCGGGACCGGCCGGGCGCGGAGAAAGCTTTGTCACACGATGCTGCGGCAGCGTTCCTTCCACAAGTTTGGGAATGTCGGCGGACGTGTAGCCGATCTCGCGCAGTCCATTGGGCGTCTTGAGGCGCTGCATGAACCAAGTGATGCGATCGGCCAAAATTCGTCCTGCGTCTTCCTTTTTGCAGCGCGACACGTCGACGCCCAGCGCCTGCACCGCTTCCATGTGGCGCTCGGGATTCGACGAAGCCGTAAAACGGAAAACGGCCGGCGCGTTTAATATCACGGAGAAGCCGTGGGGCACGAGCGCGTGATCCGTCACATACCCAGGCGCGCGATAGCTCTTCACATTGCCCGACACCGGATACGACATGCCGTGCGGCAGATGCACGCCAGCGTTCCCAAAACCGACGCCAGCGTAGGAGGACGCGAGCAGCATACTGGCACGGGCTTCGTCATCAGACGGGTCGTCCACCGCGCGAACGATATACTGCGCCACCATGCGCAGAGCTTGCAGCGACCACACGTCGCTGATCGGATTGGATCCTTGATAAGCGGGGCGAACGGCAGGCCGATCCGGGTATGCGCGGCCGGTATAGGGCAGCGCAGTATACGATTCAATCGCGTGACTGAGAATGTCGAGACCGCTCGAAGCCGCCACTTGCGGCGGCATGCTGCGCGTGTTGTCGGGATCGAGCAAGCCTAACGTCGGCTTCAGGCGGCGGCTCGCGATGCCGGTCTTCGCGTGCATGCGGCTCAGATCGAAGATGCTGACGCCGGTGGTCTCGCTGCCAGTGCCCGCGGTGGTTGGAATCGCAAAGAGCGGTTTCAGCGGGCCAGGGACGGGAACGCCCTTGCCGATAGGCGGGTTCACATAATCCAGAAAATCGGCGGGTGGATAAGTGACGTACAGGTTGACGGCCTTCGCGGTGTCGATGGTAGATCCGCCACCAACCGCCACGATCGCATCGCATGGGTGCTGCTTAGCGAATGCGATGGCGTCGAGAAACGATTCGTCGGTCGGTTCCACGCGCACTCGATCATAGAGAGTGAAACCGACGCCCGCGTTCTCGAGCGATTCAAGCGTTGTCAAGACGGGCGACATACTCGCCAATCCGGGATCTGTGATCACCAGCGCGTTGCGGACACCGAGATCCGCGAGATCCATTCCAACTTCCCGCGTTACGCCGGGTCCGAAACGAATGCTGGACGCGGCCATTTCAAAGGCGAGTTCGTTTTTCATCTCCAAACGTGATGTTACAGCAAACCGTTTCCGCTCGCTTACGTTCGCGGCTCGATGGCAGGTGTTACAGCAAACCGGCGGCCGGGGGCAGGTTTGCGGAAACGCGGAACAGGCTGGCGCTGTCGTTCTGAAGAGCAGTTGCCATCTCGACGAGATTGGTCGTTTGCTCGTCGCTTTCAAGAATGAGCGATGCAAGAGCAGGGCACAGTTCCAACAATGAGACCAGCTCGTCGGCGGCGAAAGCGTCTTTCTCTTTCCGATAGAGTGCCACGACGCCTATAACACTTCCCGAATTCACCAGCGGCAATGCGAGCGCGGATGAAAGAACCGGCGCGCGATCGCCCTTTGCATAGCCCGGCTCCACTGCGGGATTGCCGTTCAAGATGGGCTTACCAACATCGGCCACCCATCCGATCAAGCCTTCGCCCCGCGGCACCGCCAGGCCAGCAAGCTCAGCTCGCTGATCGCCTCCGGTGAATTTTGCGCGCACGGTATTTCCATCGCACGCGAAGAGTCCAATGGCGTCATACGCTATCAGACGTTGGATGCGGATGGAAGCCACCATCAGTGCTTCTTCCCAATGCAGCGAGCAGTGGCCGGCGGACGGCATATCAGCGGCCACCTCCTCCTTCTTGCGATGCATAGCGCGGGCCTGCGCGACGGGATTTGCCGGGGCTTCAGCCTCGAAGCCAGCGGCCGGCGCGTCGCCCCGCGTAATCTTGATGTCGACCGAGAGCGACGGTTGAGGCACACTGTGCGTCGACTTGGCGCGCGCTTCCAACTCGCGATAGCGGGCTTGTAACGCGCGAACTACGGCCGGGTCGAATGCCGTACCAGCTTCCGAAGCAACCCGGGCCATGGCTTCATCGAGCGGCAGTGCGCGGCGATACTGGCGATCGGACGCCAATGCGTCCAGGCAATCCACCGCGGCCAGAATACGTGCGCCGATGGGAATCTCACTGCCCTTCAAGCCGTGCGGATAGCCGCTGCCATCCCACTTCTCGTGATGCGAGCGAACGATCGGAACCACGGGATACGGGAACTCGACGCGTTCGAGAATCTCCGCGCCGACCACCGGATGGATTTTCATCTTCTCGAATTCGGAGCGCGTCAGTTTGCCGGGTTTCGAAATGATGGACTCCGGCACCGCCAGTTTGCCGATGTCGTGCAGTACAGCCGCAGCGGTGAGGGCCTCCAGTTCCAGTTCGGAGAGTCCGAGATCTTTTCCGATTTCGATGGCGTAAAGCTGAACGCGCTGCAAATGATCGTGCGTGGTGTGGTCCTTGGCGTCGATGGCGAGCGCCAGCGTTTCAATCGTGCGCAGGTGCAGCCCGTTCATGGCTTGCATGTGCGTTCGTTCACGCTCCATCTGAACCACTTGAGTTCGGTTGGAACGGTGGACCAGATAGACCAGGGGCAAGCAGATGATTGGAAACTCCCACTGGATACCGCGCGGAACGGTGCTGATGAGCCATGCCATGGACGCGCCGGCGACATAATACGGCAACAACCAACGCTGCCCGCTCCAAACTTTGAAGATGGACTGGCGCTCCGTGAGTCCGATGATGATCGCGATGGGAAATGTGTTGGCGCAGAAGTAAGCGAGTGCGAGCAAGCCCAAGCTGACTGGTTCCAGAAAGTGGCGATGCGAATACTCGAATACGTGGGCGGTAATATAGACGGCGACGACAAGAACGCTGATATTGAATGCGGTTTGCGCCAGTTTTGGCCGAACCGCGGTACGCCACAGGCACTGCACGAGCACGGAAACAACAACCACAACAACAGCTTCGGGAAGGTTCAAGTTGACGATCCCGATGATTACGAACAAAGCCCCCACCGAGACCATGCTTTCCACGCCTGGCAGCCGGATCCTGAGAACGGAGCCGAATACAGTGGCCAGCACGAAGCTGACCAGCCGGAGGGGATCGCTACAATGCCAATTCGCCAGCGTCCAAACGAGCGTAGCGACGCCCAGCGTGATAAATCCGAATAGGTGGATTTGGCCCGCCAGGCGCCGCGCGAAATGGGTTTCTACCTGCGACATCGGACTGTCGATTTACTGCTCTCCTTGGATGCTGGTGCCCCAGGTGACGTTGGTGCCCCAGGTGACGTTCGTGCTCGAAGGGGCGGTGGTGCCCCAGGTGACGTTGCTGCCCGAAATTGCGCCGGTGGGACCGGAGATGAATTCCGCGGGGCCCCAAACAACAGAAGTGAGCCAGCTCGGCGTGCTCCACCAGGTCTCGGCGAAATTCGGCACCAGGAACGCGGTTTCGAGCAGCGAGTTGTAGGTGACTTGTGGAGATACGGCTGAGCCGTGCACCTGATCGTAATCGGTGAGCGCGGAGGCGATGTTGACGTATCCGGCGCCGACGGTGAACATGTCATAGAAATCCGTATAGTTCTGGCCCGTGGTTGGATCGGTAGCCGTACTCATCACCGGGAAGTTCTTCGACGCGGTCTTCATGAGGCGCGCCTTGACGGTGTCCGGCGTAAGAGTCGGATCTTTTTGCAGCATGAGGGCGGCGGCGCCCGAAACCACCGGTGTCGCCATGCTGGTGCCGCTCAATGTGAAGTACAGCGGAGTGCCCGTGACTTTGGCGGTAGTGTAGGCGGAGGCGGGGACGATGTTTCCGGGATAATCGTTCACCAGCGTGGAACCGGGAGCGAGCAGCGAGTCCACCAGATTGCCGGGAGCGACGACATCGGGCTTCGCGATGAGGTCGATATTCGTAGGACCGCGCGAACTGTAGCTGGCA
Organism: Bryobacteraceae bacterium; assembly: GCA_035486995.1. Taxonomy (GTDB): domain Bacteria; phylum Acidobacteriota; class Terriglobia; order Bryobacterales; family Bryobacteraceae; genus Palsa-89. The sequence continues at coordinate 14,748 of DATHMO010000160.1, read as the reverse complement.
ATGCGATCGTCGCCGGTGGGCATGGTGGCTTCGGTTTTCATGGTGCCGACCGTGATCGCATGCGGCGCCGAGCCGGGCGACAAAATGGTGAAGTATCCGTCGCGCCCTAAATTGCCGGCGGCGACGACGACCACGATTCCGCTCTTCCACGCTGCTTCGACGGCTTGGCACAGGGGATCCTGCGTGCAGCTTTCGAAGATCTGCCGGCCGAGCGACAGATTGATGACTCGCACGTTGTATTGATTCTTAAGCTGGACCGCTTTCTGAATGGCGGCGATCACAACGCTGTCGTTGCTGGAGCCGTTTTGATCGAGAACGCGCAGGTCCAGAATATTCGCGTTGGGGGCGATGCCTTTGAAGGTGCGGAAAGCTCCCTGTGCATCGGAAGAGCTGCCATTTCCCGCGACGATTCCGGCCACGTGGGTGCCGTGGCCGAAGTCATCGTTGAGGGCTCCCCCGATAAAGCTCTGCCGGTAAACCACGCGGCTCTTTCGCGAATTGGCCGCGTTCAAATCCGGGTGATTGTAGATGCCGCTATCGATCACGGCAACGCCGATGCCGGTACCGTCCCAGCCGGAACTCCAGACTTCAGGAGCGCTGACGGCGACAGCAGTGTAATCGAGCGAAGCGCCCAACGAGCGGTCGAGCGAGATGTAGCTCACGTTGGCCTGATTGGACACTCCCAGGATATCGGCCGGATGCAATGTTGCCGATACAGCGGGTATCAACGAAAAGACCGTGTTGAGCACTCCGTCGAGCAGATTCACGACTCCGCCCAGCAAGCCTCCCAAGAGGCCTCCCGACGATTGTTGGGGCGGGGTGTTGTACTGCACGATGACGTTGATCTTGTTCGACGGATTAGAGAGCAGCGGTTGAAGGTCGGGCGAAATCTTCGAATTGTTGGCGAAGGCCCGAGTGGCGATTAATAGGACGAAAGCAAACAAGGCTGTTCGCACAGCGCGTCTGGAATACTTCAGCGAGTATTGCGGCATGATGGCGAAAACAGAAGCACGCCAGCCGCCAGAACATAAGTGGCGAAGAATGAAGTGGTTACATTCCCGCCCGTTCTTGTTTAGGGCCAACTTGTCGCAGCCCAGCAGGACAAGCTGACTGGGACTTCGCTACTTGGTAGTTTGCTTTTCGCTGGGAAGCGCCTTGGGCATGGGCACCCGAGGCATCATCTGATCGCGCATCGCGGTGTTGTAGACGAACGCCGCCATGATGGCCGCGCACTGCATCATATCGCCGGGCTGGACACGATCGTAGAGGTCCATGTTGGAGTGGTGAGTGCGCGTCGAGTAATCCATCGGATCCTGGACGAAATTGAAGCCGGGCAGGCCAACGAAGGCGAACGACGTATGGTCGGTGGCATTGGGGCGGCGGGCGGCTTCGGCGGTGACGCTAGCGACAGTGGTGGCACCGAGGTCGTGAAACGGCTTCAGCCAGGCGTCCAGGATGGGCGCGGCTTCGTCATTTCCAACCGCGTTGATGCCGCGGAAGCGGCCGGTGCCGGTGTCGTCGTTATAGTACGCGGACAGCTTGAAGTACTCGGGCTTGGGCGACATTGTTTCGCGGTCGGCGAAATGCTGCTTGACATAGGCTTGAGAGCCGAGCAGACCTTCCTCCTCGCCGCCCCAAAGCGCGACGCGCACGGTCCGATCCATTTTCAAGTTGAGGGCCTTTAGGATGCGCACGGCCTCAATGGCGACGGCCGACCCGGTGGCGTTATCGGTTGCGCCCGTGCCTCCGTGCCAGGAATCGAGATGCGCGCCCAGCATGACGATCTCGTCTTTCTTGCGGCCTCCGGGAATTTCGCCGACGACGTTGAACGAGTCGGTAGGCTCGGAGAATTGGGCCTGAATATCGAATTCCAGTTTGACGGGGATGTTGTGATCGAGCAGCCGGACCACGCGATTGTAATGCTCCGGGGTGACGACCACCATGGGCGGGGGAACGGGATCTTTGGGGTCGCGCGATCCGCCAGCCTGGCCAAAGACGGTGCCGCCGTCGCCGACGTTGCCGGACTGCATGACGACGAGCGCGCCTTCGTCCTTCAGAAACTGATTCGATTTATTGCGAAACTCGGTCCGCTTTTGCTGCTCGGGAGTTTGCGCTGGGCCGAGCGGGCGGAAGAGCATTGGTAGCCGTCCCGGTTCGATGTTCTGTGTGAGATCGGCATCGGTGAGGCGGCGGCCGGCGGGATCGATGGGCATCGCGAGTTCGCGCGACTTCATGGTGAGCACGATTTTGCCGCGCAGCTTGCCTTTGAATTTTTCGAGATCGCCATCGTTCTCAAGCGGGGCGTAGATGGCTTCGGCTTGCACCGGGCCTTGCGTGCCGGGAGACCAGGCGAGCGGAAAGCCGATGAGCGGCGCGTAGGCGGGCTCGACCATGTGACCGGCGAAGTGTGTGTAGTTCCAGCCGCGGCCGAAGGGTCCCCAAGCTTCTTCGTGGACGTCGGCCAGCCCGTACTCTTGCAGGCGTTTCACCACCCAGGCGCCGGCCGAGCGGAAGCCGGGCGAGTTGGTGAGGCGCGGGCCGTTGGCGTCCGTGAGATAGAAAACATGCTCCATGACTTTGGAGTTTTCAAACGCTTCGGCCTTGATGCGATGGATGGTGGCGAGATCGACGGGTTCTTGGGAAAAGGCGCGGCCGGCGGACAGGGCGAGCACGATGGCGAGGGTGCGGAATGGCGTCGCAAGGTACATAGAAAGAGCTTAAACTATGGAGCCGGTTGTTGGTTGTTGGCTCTTGGTTGATTGGCGGCGGGCCAATTGCGGTGAGGCGAGAATCTTTCCGGAGGAGGTGGCGCAAGAGGCATAGTTTTGTGCGCGAGTGATGCTTTTTTCAAAATTTGGCGAAACGAAGCCAAAAGGCGCGAGTGGATTGCGATTCATGCGCCTCCATTCTAAGGGGCGATGTCAAGAGGATCGGGGTTAGGGAGGGCAAATTGGATGGAATGTTTGGGTTGCGGCAGGTGTGATCAGGCGGCCGCGAGAGCTAAGGTGTCGGCATGGACTGGGGAGGGGCGCGCGCGCGGTTTCGAGACCGACGCATTGACGCGCTCTCAAGGTGACTGCGCCGCTACTTGAAAGGGATGTCCACTTCGGTATAACTACCCGGCTGGGCCGCGTCCACGGCTGCAACAACCCTTTCAATGTACCGGCGGAGGATTGGCCACTGCTGGTTGCCTAAGACCGCGCGGTGTGGCTCGTAGGCGACCTTCTGAGAGGAGCCGGGACGCCGTTATCGAACAGAATGAGCATCGACCGTGAGCGCGGAGGACTGCTCAGGAAGCGGCGCGTCAAGACTCCGCGCGGCGAATTCAAGCACCGCCGCTACCTGTTCGCGCGTGACATGGAACCAGTCCATGATCTCGTCGATCGTGGCCCCCGCCTCCAGGTTCTCGAACACGACGGAAACAGGCGTCCGAGTATTGCGAAATACCCAGGCACCGCTGCGCTTACCGGGGATACTCTCCACAGCAGGGCATTGTGACCAATCAAGATTCGGCATGTCGAATGTTTCTCTTATTAGGATAACGTTAGCCAGGAAGAAGATGGCGACGGGTTCCCGTGAGTTTGATATGCTCAGAGAGATTTTGGAGGTGCGAACGATGAAGGCAAGTTTGATCGCGGGTTGCATGGCGATGGGGGCGGCGCTGTCGCTGGCTCCGCTGGCTGAGGCGCACCACAGCAACTCGGCGTTCTATGTGGACAAGGTCATCACGATTAAGGGCGTCGTCAAGGAATTCCGCTGGAGCAATCCGCATGTTTGGGTGATTCTGACGGTGGATGACGGCAAGGGCAACAAAGTGGATTGGAAGGTGGAAGGCCGGCCGCCGGGAATCCTGGGGCGCGCGGGATGGACGCCGAAGTCGCTGCAGCCTGGTGAGACGATCACGATCGACTTGAGCCCGGCCAAGGACGCATCGAATTCGGGTCTGATCGCTCGCGTAACGAAACAGGACGGGACTATCCTATCGAACGCGCCGCCTCCCACCGAATAAAACCAGAATTACGCACCGCAGCGATTTATTCAGTGATCCTGCTCGGGATCAACTTGTATATTTGCCGCGGGTTGTTCACCAAGCAGACTGCCGTGATGAACTCGATGCACGGGTTTTGGGCGGCCATCGCGCAGTGGGCCGACGGAAGTTGGCTGCATCCCACGTGGTGGCCGTTTTGGGACGGCGGGATTCCGTTCGAGTTCACCTATTCGCCGCTGGTGCCGGCGCTGACTGGGATCACTTCCGCTGCATTCCACATCTCGGGCGTGATGGCCGTGCAGTACGTCACGGCGGTGGCTTATTGCCTGGTTCCAGTGACGCTGTTCCTGATGGCATGGCTCACGACAGGAGCCATTGGCTATAGCTTTTTAGCCGGTCTCTTTTACTCGTTGACCAGTCCGACGCAGCCGCTAATCGCCGACTATGCGGGTGCCCCGCGCTCGCTTTGGGGCGCGCGACGTCTCTTCATGGTGGTGATCTGGGACGACACGCCGCATGTGCTGGCGCTCGTTTTTCTCCCGCTGGCAATTTTGTTTCTGGTGCTTTCCGTTCAAAGACGCAAACCCATTTACTACGCAGGGGCGGCGTTCACAATTGCCCTAGCGACGGCGGCCAGTTCCTTTGCTCCGATTGTGGTGGCGATGGCGTCGTTGTGTTTGCTGGCGGTGTTACAGCGCGAGAATTGGAAACGCAACATCGTGATCATTGCCGGGATTGGCTCGTATGCCTATGCGCTTAGCGCACCGTTCCTTTCTCCGTCGTTGCTCAAAGCGATCAGGATCGCGTCGCGGAGCGAGGAAGGCTGGACACAGGGATCGATTCCGGTGATCGCGATCGTGCTGCTCGGATGGGTGGTTTTGTGGCGATACGTACCGCACTGGATTGCCGCTTGGCAACTGCAATTCTTCGTATTGTTCGCCTATCTAGCGAGCAGTGTGCCTCTGGCCGCAGCGTATCTCCATCGGAATTTGCTTCCGCAACCAGTCCGCTACAAGTTTGAGATGGAAATGGCATTGGTGTTGTTGGCCGTGTTCGGCGTGCGAAGCCTGCTCGTGAAAGCCCCGCAATGGATGAAGGTCGCGCTACTGGTTATCTGCCTCGGGGTATCGGCGCGGCAAGTGGTGTTCTATCGCAGAATCGCCAAGGCTCTCATCCAACCGGGCAATCTTGAGAACACCATTGAGGGGCGCGCTGCCCTATGGGCGGATCACAATTTGCGAGGGGCGAGGGTTTACCTGCCGGGTTCCATCTGGCAATGGGCGAATGTGTTCGCGCCAATCCAACAGTTCACCGGAGGGTCCTGGAGCATGGCGTATAATCCGGTGCAGCAGGACGGGGCTTTTGCAGCACGGAAGACCGAAAATGAGCAACAAGATGCTCGAATTTCGCTGGATTGGTTGAAAGCGTATGGCGTGGGTGCGGTATGTATTCCCGGTCCGAAGAGTCCGGAGTATTGGAAGCCGTTCCTTCATCCCGGGAAATTCGAAGGCGTGCTGCCGGTGCTGTGGCGCTCGGACGACACCACGATTTATCAAATACCGCAGCGGACCAAATCGCTGGCGCATGTGGTGCCGGAAGGGGCGGTGGTCCGCGATGCGCCGTGGTATGGGGGCGACGTGGCAGCGATGGAACGATACGATGCGGCGCTGGACGATGCGTCGATGCCGGCCGCGCAATTTCGATGGGACGGCCGCAATCGGATTCATATTCGAACGACGGCCAATGCGGGGCAGGTGATCACGGTTCAGGTGAACTATCATCCCGGTTGGCATGCAGTGGCCGGCGGTCGCGTGGTGCAGATTCACAAAGACGGTCTTGGTTTGATGTGGCTTCGGCCCGGGTGCAACGGCCCGTGCGAGGTTGACTTGGAGTACGATGGCGGGTGGGAATTGCGTCTGTGCCGATGGTTGAGCTACGCGGCGCTGAGCTACGCGGCGCTGGCGGGACTCATGCTCGGCCGTAAGGGGAAATTATGAGATCAATGGCGATTTTGATTCTGTGCGCGCCAGCGGTGTTGCTCGCGCAGTCGACGCCCGATTTTTCCGGCGTGTATTATCCGATTAATCCGTTCGGGAATTTCAGGGGCGGTCCGCAAGCCGGCGCGGCTCAGACCGGGGCTCCAAAGGGACCACCACCGAGGCCGACTGCATCGGCTCCTCTGTCGGATGGATCGCGAGGGCGATCGCCCGATGCGCCGTCCCTCACGCCAGACTATCTGGCGAAGTGGCAAATGATCAGCAAGACTCGCATTGCAGGTTCATACGAGTACGATCCCGTGGCCAAGTGCCTGCCTCCCGGGATGCCCGCCATGATGAGCATGGCCTACGGCATGGAGGTGATGCAGAACAAAGACAAGATCACTTTCTTCAGCGAATTGAACGACGCGCTGCGGCGGGTCTATTTGGACGGGCGCAAGCCGGCGCAGAAGGTGTTGGACGATCCGACGTATGCCGGCTACTCGATGGGCCATTGGGAAGGCGACACGCTGGTGGTAGATACGGTGGCGTTGCGCGACGACACGTTCATCGAAGGCTTCACGCCGCATAGCGATGCGATGACGGTGCACGAGCGGATTAAGCTGCTGGAGCCGGGGTTGTTGGAGGATCACATTACGGTGACGGATCCGAAGGCGCTGACCAAGCCGTGGGAGACTGTGAAGAAGTATCGGAAGGCGACGCGGGCATCGGGGACGGATGAGCTGCGGGAGTTTGCCTGCGCGGAGGGGATTTCGGAAGCAAAATAAAGGCCCCGCGTTTCCGCGAGGCCTGATTGACACGTAGGAGATTCTGCTTTCTTACCAGCGGCGTCCCCAACCCCAACGTCCGCCATATCCGAAATAAAACGACGGACCCCAGTAATAAGGGTACGGATACGGAGCTGCATAAACGCCGGGACCGTAGCCACCATAGTAAGGCGCCGGCGGAGGGTAACCCGGTCCATAAGCTGTTCCGTAGCCGGGCCGCGGGGCGGGCGGTCGTGCCATGCCGGCGTTGTAATTCACCTGCGAAGCATACTGGAAGGACTGCTGCGAATTATCGATAACGATCGGAGTCTCCATGCTGAAAGTGAGCGGAGTTTCCGGATAGACCACGGTCGGGCGGCCACGAGTGAGCAGGACGCCGATGGTGGAAACCACTAAGCCAGCCGCTGCGCCGACTCCCGCGCCTACTCCACCATTCACGCCAGCGCCGATGGCCGCGCCGGTTGCGGTGGTGGCGCCGATGGCAAAGGCGTCACGTCCATGTGAGGTGTTGCCCTTGCGATCGATCAATTTCGTTTTCACTTGAATTTGGCGGCCGTCAGCCAGCTCAATTCCGGTGAGCTCCAACTTCAGGTGCGAGACGCCCGACACACGGCCTGCTTTCTGGGCTTCGGTGACCATGCCTCTCACGGTCTCGCCACGGCGCGCGATCAGCAAACCATTCGCAATGATCGGTTCAAGGAGCGTGCCAGTAAAGGTGTCGCCATTTTGGTTGTGATCGCTCGAGAGCGGCTCGTTCAAACGAATCGTTACCCAGTTGCCGGCGGGCAATGTAATCGTGGTTGGGACGTACGGAGCCGGAGGTTGAGCCTGTGGCGGCGGACCTTGCTGAGGATCAGGCCCCGGGGCTCCAGCGGGCGTACCCGGGTCCGGTGCGCCTTGATCGGGCGGTGGAGCTTGATCGCCGGCCGGTGGTTGGAACTTGCGCCATCCACCGTTGGATGGGGCCGGAGGCGCGGATTGAGCAGGATCCTGCGCGAGGCCCGGCAGCGTTGTGGCTAGAGAAAGAATGAGGACCGAAACTGAGGTCCATGCGAGAGATTTTGTTTTCGTCATAGTGATGCCTCTCAAGTGAACCTTAGGAGCATCTCAGTTGCCACGACTAAGCCATTGGTAAATAAGCAGTTGTTCCGAAGGGGTTTGGCCGAGGGACACCAGGCTGGTGGTTTTCGGCCACAGATCAGTACAAACTGCTCTCTCCGGGGGGTCGAGTTTTCCAGCGGCGGTGGATCCAAAGCCATTGGCCGGGATGCTCGCGGATGACCCGTTCGAGGATAGCGTGGAGGCGGCGCGTGTCTTCGGCGGCATCTCCAGATATCTCAAGTGGAGGATGAAATTTTAGAACGTATCTCTTTTCGTCTTCATGCCAAATCGCGAAACCTGGAATGACAGCCGCGCCGGTCTTGGCGGCGATCTTAGCGAAGGCGGTGTTGGCGCAGGCGGGGGTGCCGAAGAAATCGACGAATACCCCTTCGTCGAGCGAGGTGTTCTGATCGATCAAGACCCCGACGGCTTCGTTTTGATGGAGGGCGCGCAGGACGGCTCGGGCGGCATCCCATTTCACGATCAGGTGATTACCAGAAAGCTGGCGGCGCGCTTCAACTTGGGCGTCGACGGCGGGGTTGTCGAGCGGGCGGATCATGATGTGCATCGGCTCGGTCATCAGGGCGTGGGCGAAAGCGCTGAGTTCCCAGTTTCCGAAGTGGGCGGTGGCGAAGAGGATGCCGCGGCCGGCCTTTTTGGCTTCCAGATAATGCTCTAGTCCTTCGTAACGTATCCACTGGGAAATGTTCTGGCGATTGATGTTAGGGAAACGCGCGAAGACCCAAATCAGGCGGGCGATGGAGCGGAACACTTCGTCGGCGATGGCGCGGCGATCGGCTGGCGATTTTTCGGGATAGGCGAGTTCGAGGTTGCGCAGGGCGGTGCGGCGCAGGCGCGGAATGGTGAGATCGAGCAAAGTGACGTAGAAGCGAGCCAGTCCGAAAGGCGCATGGGCCAGCGACCACAGGAGGAGCGCGACCAATCGACTCAATTCAGTCGATCCAACCGCCACCGAGGACGAGGTCGCCATCGTAGAGCACTGCGGCCTGGCCGGGCGTAACGGCGCGCTGCGGCTCATCGAACTGGATTTCGACACGCGAGGCGTCGTTACCAATGGGCGTGATGGTGGCATCGGCGGCGGCGTGCCGGTTGCGGATCTTGACCTGGGCACGGATTGGCCCGGCTGGGGGGGCGATTGAGATCCAGTTCATGTCCTTGGCGGTGAGGGTAGCGCGCAGCAAGTCTTGGCCGCGGCCGACGATCACGCGCTGCGAAGCTGGTTCCGTCGCGATGACGTAGAGCGGTTCGCCTGCGGCAACACGCAGACCGCGCCGCTGGCCAACGGTGAAATGGTGCACGCCCGCGTGTTCGCCGAGCACGTGGCCCTCGGTGTCGAGGATTTCGCCCTGCGTTTTTTCGGGAGCGATACCGCGTTCGCGAAAGTAGGCGTCGATGAACGCGGCGTAGTCGCCATTGGGGACGAAGCAAATCTCCTGGCTATCGGGCTTAGCGGCCACGGGGAGCCCGAGCTCGCGAGCCAGTTCGCGCACCTGCGGCTTGGTGTAGCTGCCGAGCGGGAAATCGGTACGGGCGAGCTGCTCCTGCTTCAAGCCGAACAGGAAATAGGTTTGATCTTTCGATTGGTCGGCGCCCCGGCTCATCTGATAGCGACCCGTAGCGTCGTCATAGCCGATGCGCGCGTAGTGGCCGGTGGCAATGCGGGACGCGCCCACGCCCTCAGCCAGATCGAGGAACTGATCGAACTTGATGAAGTTGTTGCAGAGCGTGCAGGGGATGGGCGTGCGGCCGCTCAGATAATCGTCGATGAACGGCTTGACTACCTGCTCTTCGAAGCCGGATTCGAAATTGACGACGTAGTAGGGGATGCCCAGGTGCTGAGCGACATGGCGCGCGTCGTAGACATCGTCGAGCGAGCAGCATCGGCCTGTGACGCCGCCGGCGGGGGCGAGTTCGGGCAAGCGACGCTGATTCCAGAGCTGCATGGTGAGTCCCAGGATGCGCTGGCCCTGGCGTTGCAGCAATCCGGCGACGACGGAGCTGTCCACTCCTCCCGACATTGCCACAGCAATAGGTCCGCCGGACATGGCGACGGCGACTGGGGATGTTTCAGGCATTCGTATAGGTCGGCGAAAGTTTGCGCAAGTGCGCGGCGGATTCGGCCACGGCATCGATCAGCGCATCCACTTGCTCTTCATTGTTAGTGTGGCCGAGAGAAAAGCGCAAGCTGGCGCGGGCGCGCTCGGACGGCAGGCCCATGGCGAGCAGCACGTGCGATGGCTCGACGGCGCCGCTGGAACAGGCCGAGCCGCTCGATACGGCAAAGCCTTTTAAGTCCAGCGAAATTACCAGAGCCTCGCCTTCCAGGCCGTCGAAGTAGATATTGGTGGTGTTGGGAGTGCGCGAGGGGCCACTGCCGTTGACGCCGGAGTCTGGAACACGCGCGAGTATTCCTGTTTCGAGGCGGTTGCGCAGGGCTTGCAGGCGGCCGGTCTCGAGGGGCAATGTACTGTGGGCGATTGCCGCCGCTTTCGCCATCGCCACGGCGCACGGAACGTTCTCGGTGCCTGGGCGGCGCTCGCGCTCGTGCTTGCCTCCAAATTGAATGGGGCGCAGCTTGGTTCCGGTTTTGACGTAGAGGGCGCCGATGCCCTTGGTGGCGTAAAACTTGTGGCCGCTGATGGAGTAAAGATCGATGCCGAGCGATTGAACGTTGACCGGGATCTTGCCGGCGGCCTGGACGCCGTCGGAATGCACAATGGCGCCGGCTTGGCGGGCCAAGTCGGCGATCTCGGCGATGGGCTGCACGGTGCCGGTCTCGTTGTTCGCGTGCATGACGCTGACGAGCACGGTCTCGGGCCGCAGGGCGCGGCGAATGTCGTCAGGATCAATCAGGCCATCGGGGCCGGGCCGGACGTAGGTCACGGAAACGCCCGAACGCTCCAGTTCGCGGCAGGGGTTGAGGACCGCGGGATGCTCGATGGCGGTGGTGACGATGTGCCTGTGCGGCAAGGGGGAGGCTGCGACGGAGCCCAAAATGGCGAGGTTATCGGCTTCGGTGCCGCCGCTGGTGAACACGAGTTCCTTGGGGTCGCAACCGATCAAAAGGGCCACTTCGCGACGGGCGTTCTCAAGGTACTGCTTGGCTAGCTGGCCGTCCTGGTGGATGCTGGAGGCGTTGCCGGGGACTTCAAGTAGAGCTGTAACCAGGACATCGAGTACTGATTGAGATACTGGGGTAGTCGCGTTGTGATCAAAGTAGAAACGGCGCACTTCAATTATCAGTTTAACAGTGATATCGGGAAGGGAATGTGTCTTTGTTAGCGTTCTTCCAGGTGCTTGAGCCTGGCGTCGAGCACTTCTTCGACCCGGCGCAATTCCGAGCGCCAAGTCTCCCGCATATCGTCGAAGCGGGCGTCCATGTGGCCACGAAGATCATTGAGCCGGGTATTGTTGATCAGAATCCCGGCTAGCACCGCTAGCGTGGGTACACCAACTGCGAGTGCCGTTTGAATGGAGGCGTCAGCCATTTGATTCAGGTTTAGCCGACTTTTGGGGATGGGTCGTCCAGTTTCAATATTAGGTCTATTGTAACCGGCGCGTATAATGACACGTAGGAATCATCATGAGAACAAATCCGGCTGTTTGCGCCGGCATACTCGCGCTGGCGATGGTTGCGGGGGTCTCGGCGCAGAGCTACCACGCCGTGATCGCTACCGAAGATGGGGCGCCCCTTCCGACGACGCCCCTGGTCACTCCATTGGTCTCGGAGCGGCTGGTGCAGGAATGCGTGATTTTGAACATTTTCGGCAACGGCAGCGTGCAGTACGTGGTGAACTTGCGCTCGCGGCCATACGATCCCGCAACAGCCGACGTGTGCGAAGTTTCAATCCGGATGAAGGGCTATCGGGCGATGAACGCCACCTTGCGCAATGACGCGACGATCGTGCTGAAGCGGGTTGGTCTGCATGAAGGTTCGACCGTAACCGCCACCTCGCTCAATGCTCCCGAGCCGGCCCGGAAGGCTTACGGCAAGGGCGTGAACGCGATGACGGACGAAAAATGGGCTGCCGCGCAAAAGAATTTCGAGAAAGCGGTGGAAATCGATCCGGATTATGCCCAGGCCTGGAGCGCGCTGGGCGAGGTGCTCAAGGAGCAAGCCAAGGGTCCGGAGGCGCGCGCGGCAATGGAAAAGGCGGTACAGGCGGATCCGAAGTACATCAAACCCTATATTCAGCTGGCCCAGCTCGATCTGCAGGAAAAGCGCACCGAAGACGCAGCCGCGATTGCCGGGAAAGGCGTGGCGCTAAATCCCCAGGAATTTCCCGATCTTTATTTTTTATACGCCGCTGCGAATTTCAATCTGAAGCATTTCGACTTGGCTGAAGCGAACGCGCGGCGCGCGACGGAACTCGACAAGGACCACGAAGTCCCGCGCGCCGAGGTTTTACTGGCAACCGTGCTGATCGCCAAGGGCGACCGGGCGGGCGCGCTGGAACATTTCAGGAAATATTTGGAGATCGTGCCGAAAGCGCAGGACGCCGATCAAATCAAGCGCGCCATCGCGCAGCTCGAGACCCCGGGCGGGGCGGCGAAATAGCGCAGCGGGTTATTCGCCAGGTGCAAACGCCAGCAATACGTTACCGGGTGCGCCGCCGAATCGGCCATATCCGGAATTCATAAACAGCATTCCGTTCACGACGACGGGACCGGGTCCGTCGATTGCTCCGCCCTTTGCGGCGACGCCGTTGACGGTCGGGAAGTCGCGGCGAGTGTCGAAATCCCAAACGATCTGCCCGTCTTCGGAAGCGAAGGCGCGCATGTGCCCGTCCATGGAGCCTGAGAACACGATGCCGGGGATGGCAGTGAGCGCGGCCGATTGCGCCGGACTGCAACCGGCACGGGATCCGCAGGGCTTCGGGTCAACATGCCAGGCTTTCGATCCTTCGGCGACGCGGAGCGCGGTGAGTCCGCCGCCTTCGTCAGGCGAGAGCACGCGGACTTGGTCCTTGGTGAAAAAATATGCGTCGGAGGCCGCTGCGTAGATGTTTTGTCCGTCGCTCGCCATGCCCCATTGGACACCGCCGATGACGCCGCCTTTGCCGACGCGTTGGGTCCAGACGATCTCGCCTTTGCGGTCGGGATCGAGCGCGTAGACCATGCCGGATTTTTGGCCGGCGATCACGAGGTCACGGCCTGGGGGAGTTTTGACGAGGATGGCCGAAGAGCCGAAGTCGAAGTCGGGGCCGCGCGATCCTTCTTCGGGGCAATTGGGTCCGTTGACTCCGGCGACGCAGCCGGAATTGAAAACATCGCCCGGAGTGACTTGGCGGGACCAGAGCATGCGTCCGCTTGCGAGATCGAGGCCGAGGATCGCGTCGCTGGTGGTGGTGGCGGGTGCCGAATAGTTGTCGCCAGTAGTGACGTAGAGCATGCCGCGCTTGGGATCGATCGTAGGCGCCGACCATATGCCCGCGCCTGAAGGGCCTTGGCGGATCGTTCCCGTGGATGTTTTGCCAGTGGGGTGCGGCGCGTCGTTGATGGTGTAAGTCTTCCAAACTTGGGCGCCGTCGCTCACGCGGAGCGCGACCACGCTGCCGCGAAAACTGCAACAAGGATAGGCGGGGTTGATGGCGCGAGTCTCTTCCCAAGACGCGACGCCGATGTAGACGTTGCCGTTGTAGACCGTCGGCGAGCCGGTGAGCAACGCGGCCTCGTGTTCCTCGATGCGCTTTTTCCACAGGAGGCGGCCGGTTTCGGCTTCGAGAGCGTAGAACGTTCCGGTGAGATCGCCGAATAACACAGCGCGATGCTGGCCGATGAGCCCGGTTGCCACTGCTTCGCGCACGGGCGCTCCGGCTTGATAGGTCCACTCGATGCATCCAGTGGCGGCGTCGAGCGCGTAAATCATACCGGCGGCGCTGCCTATGAAGACGTGGCCGTCGACCACGGTGGGTTGCGCGTAGGCAGAGATGTCGCCATCGAATCCGAAAGCCCATTTGAGTTTGAGCTTGCGGACCTGGCTGACGGAGAGGCGGGCGGCGTCGGCGGATTGGAAGCGCGCGTTGTCTGGTGTCGGGCTCCAGCCAGACCACGAGAACGCCGGAATTTGTTTTAGGCTGATGGCGCGCTCTTTGCAAAAAGCCTCGGGTTTGGGGCCGGGTTCGGCGCCGGGCGTGCCGAGGTAGGTAGCTACAGCTTCGCGCTCATCGCGGCGCAGAGGATAGGCGGGAGTCATCATGACGCCGGAGTTCATGGCTCGCAGAATGCGCACCGCAGGCATTTTCTGCAACGCTGCACGAGGGGGAATGCGGGAACCGGCTTGATCGTGACAACCGGAGCAGCGCTGTTTGTAGATGGCTTCTCCGGAGGGTGCTTGGGCGTGAGCGGATAGCGCGGGAAGGAGCAAGGCGGCGCAGAGGAACGGAACGCGGTCCATTTGGATGAGCCTATCATGGGAGCGGTTGTCTTATGACTCGCAGCGAATTTGTCCGACTGTTAGTGCTTAATTCGATCTGCGATGACTTTGAGAATGTTGATCAGATCATTCTGCCCGATGTCGCGCGAACTGGCGCTAGGTGTGGATTGACGATCGAGCGCTTCGAGGTCGTGGACGCATTAGCGAGCTTGATCGCGGACGGTCTGGCCAAGGCCTATATTTTGCCCGGCCCCGAAAGAAGTCCCTTTTCGGGCGAACTCCCAGGGATGCCGCCGATGGACGAGGTCGAGGAAAACTTCAAAACCTACTTCTACATCACGAAAAAAGGGATGGACCTGCACCTCTCCGATCGCGAGTGGTTCCCGCTCGATGACGAGGGTGAACTGCGGAAGGATTGGCAGTTCGGATCTTGAATTGATCCGCCGAAGCCGCTATCGTGGGTTTCAAGGCGCGAGGCAAACCAAATGATTTCTCGAT
>DATHMO010000159.1:0-44752 GCA_035486995.1 Bryobacteraceae bacterium | reverse complement strand
CGGCCTTCTGGGACACGCCAATCGCGCGGTGAAGTTCCCAAGAGCTGATACCGTTCTTGCAATTGGCGATCATCCACATAGCGGTAAGCCACTTGTCGAGACCGATGGGCGAATCCTCGAAAATCGTTCCGACCTTGATCGAGAATTGGGCCTTCGGATGTCGAGTCTTGCACTGCCAGAGACGCCGCGACTTCAGGAAAGCCACGTTCTTAGAGCCACAGGTCGGACATACAACGCCATCCTTCCATTCCGACCTGCGCGCCATCAGGAAGTTAAGGCAATTGTCAGGATCGGCGTAAAACACGATTGCTTGCTGAAGAGTCTTGGGTTCGGCTGCTGCCATGATGAGTCTAGTATAATCGAGGTAGCCTGATGAGTCAAGGTAATTATCGCCAAAATAATGTGAATATTAGCTGGGTGTCTGCAAATAGCTTTGAGAGCTGTTATGCTCGCGGCTCAGACGTCCGCGCTTCCACTTGGCCCGTAAGTCCCGCGACTAACTTCATGGTGTTCGGCAGGAAACGGCCAGTCCGAAGGCGATATCGTTGGTAATCGCGGACGAGCGGGCTGCTCAAGAACTTTTCTTCTTCTGCTGAGGATGCAGCGAAATAGATCCCGAGCATCGTTAACACTGTTGGAAGCAACCACCATTGTGCCGTGACAACCCAGCCGGCAACCCACGTGAGGAGATAAGAGGTGTATAGCGGATGACGCATGAACCGATAAGGGCCATTGCAGACCAGATGGAGGGGTACGTCGGGCGAGAATGCCGCCGATAGAGGCTTCCCAATAGACGTCCGAACGGCCCACCAGAATAATCCCGCAGAACAGAGATAGAGCGCCGAGCCGGCTACGCTTCGCTCCTTTGTCAGGCTGGAACTAAACAAAATTGCGAATAAATGAACGATTCCGAACGCGCCCGACAAGCCTGAGATCCACTTCATCCGGGCTGTCAAACCCACGGGGCGAGTGAAGAAATTTCGCACGCCCCACCCGAAACTGGCAACGCAGCTAACGAGCAAAGCAGCCGGGAGTGCCGCTTCCCACCCAACCGTCACGCAGTTCCCTCCACGCGTCCGGGAGGAAAAAAAGTGTTGCTGACGAGAGCGGCCCGGAAGGTTCCTTTGTGTCGCGCGCGACAAACCACGGGTACGTCTCGCAGCCGTGCCGCGCACTCTTCCATCCACCTCATATAACGAGGATTCGGATTCGAAGAATCGAAGCGTAGGATCTCGGCCTCAACCGACCTGTATTCAGTTTCAAAGTACGAAGGCAGTTCCAATCCGCTGGCCGTCAATCTCCGGCCTCCGATGCGGCGCAGAATGGAAGCCGAGCAACTTTGCGACGTTGCGTTGGTGATTCCCAGCGCTCCTCCCGACAATTCCCCAAGAGCGTAGGCTGTGACGATCATCCGAAGCGCTTCCGTTGTGCAGCGCAGTGCTTCCGTGATGGCCCAACCTCCCATTTCTACGTACCAGGCGCCGCGCTCTTTGGCATGTCTTAGTTCCCCTTCAACCGCAGCCCTCAACTTTCGTCCCCACACCTCGGATTTCGCCAGCGACGAATGGGAAATTGTCAGCTTGGAAAACGCTACGTCGCTTGGATGCGCCAGGTATCGCAAACAAGCCGCGACCTGGCCCCGCCCATCTAACGTCACAAGATGCCAACTGCGATCGTCATCGGCGTGCAGATGCCGGCCCTCCTTGGACAATTGCGATTCATCGAGAGCGCCCAAGTCCAAATAGGTTTTTCCGCGCAGTTTTTGAGCCCCCGCCAATAGATCCGAATGCGTGCGGAAGTCTACCGCAACATTCCGGAAGGCCGACAGGCTGGAATCGCTGGGCGCAAGCAAAACAAATTGCCGGCGCGCACTGGCGATTTCGATTGGACTCGGTGTCACCCGAAACGAACCTCCTGCAGAGACACTAATCCCTGCAACGCGAACATTGGAACCTTGTCTGGCGCTGAACCTGGGCCAACCAAAGGTACAGCAAGATTTGAAGAGTAATAGTACCAGGAGACCGAAATAGTTGCAATAAAAATGTCGGTCGGACCGAGATTTATTTGCCTTTAAATAAGGTGTTTACGCAAGTGAGGCTAACGTGATGCGATGGTTACTCGACTAAATATAACGTCGAAGTACTAGGAATTTGAGGTAGGTGACAAAATAGTTATACCGGACCCTCAAACAAATGAAGGCCCGGTGAGTTGTGCAGAAGTTAGCTAACTACTCCCTTCGACGAGGAGGAACGCGAGACGACTAAGCCTCTTTCCTCCGCCTCTGGATGACGAGTGCCGCGAAGAAGACGCCAAGTAGGGCGAGAGAAATCGCGCGAGGTTCAGGCGTCGTTGACGTGGATGTAACCGTGAAGTCGCCCGAGTGGGTATGCGTAACCGATCCACCCGCTAAGACGATGGCTTGCAGTTCGGCTGGCGTTTCCCTGTTGATAGTAGCCGAGAAGAGTCCTGACCAAGTTGCGGCTGGACCCGACCCGTCGGTGACGGTTCCGTCGACACCGAGTTCGGCGAGGGTCTTGCCTCCCGATTCAAGCGTCAAGACAACCGGTGAGCCGGCAAACACCGAACACGACTCGCCGACCGTCAGGGCACCGCAATTCGTGTTCAACAAACCTGGTTCATAGCTGGTTAAGCTGTACACCAGCGAAGGCGTGGTCGCGAAGGTTAAGAAATCGGCGATTGGCCCCAAACTCGTGATCGCGGCGCCTCCGTTAATATCCACTCCTTCGCCCTGCTTGAGACACCCCGCGGTGTTCAACGTACCTGAGGCGCAGCCGGCGAACGTCAGATCCGTTCCCGTTGCGACTTCGGTTGAGAAGCCCGTGGTGTCATTCGGACTGAATGTGAGCGACGAAGCCGACACCGTGAGTGTCCCGTTCCCTCCGGTGAGCAGCTCACCGGATACCGTCGCGAAAGATGGCTGGGCTGTCAGCATCAGCAAGCCTGCTGCCAAGCCACTAAAAGCAAATTGAAGCGCTAGTTGTTTCAATCGTCCCTCCTCATTAAAGGTTTTGGTATTGTTCTAGAAATAATCCCGTCGAGGGATCTATTCGCAGAATATCCCGTACTTCCAACTGCATAATATCGTCGAACGAATCCGCTAAGGGAGTGACAGCGCGGCGTAACCCGTACTAGGTCGTCTGTTTACGGGGTTCAGTCAACAATTCACGAAACACTCTTCTCCGAATCGGATCAAACAGAGGATGAGAAACGTCTCCGCATTTATAGCCCTTTTAGTCTGCCTGGAATGCGCCTGTAGTAAGTCCCCCCAGACTTATATAGATCGCGGAAACCAGTTCTTCGACAACGGCAAGTACGCCGATGCGGAACTGCAGTATCGCAAGAGTATTGCACGCGACGCCAAGTTTGCGGAGGGTTATTACCGGCTGGGGCTTACCGAACTTGAGTTACAACAGCCAGGATTGGCACTCGTCGACTTACAACGGGCAGTTAGTTTGAATCCCTCGAGCGATGTGTATCGCATTCAGTTAGCCAACCTCTCATTAGTTGCGTATCAAGCCAATCCATCCAACCAACAGCTATACGATCTGGTGGCGCAGGAAGCTGATCGCCTGCTCAAGAGGAATCCAAATTCGTTCGATGGTCTCCGGCTACGCGGCGATGTCTTGATGATCGACCGCAAACCCGGCGAGGCTCTGGCTTACTTTCAGCGAGCGAACGCGCTTCAGCCCTTCGATCCTAACGTCGTGTTGCCTATGGTCCAGGTTTTGTTTAACCTGCACCGGGTTCCGGAGGCCGAAAGCGTCGCAACCGAGTCTCTTAGCAAGCGCAAAGACCTTGCTCCGATGTACGATCTCCTGCTGGCGTATTATGCTGCTGCCAACCGTCCCGCTGACGCCGAACGCCTTCTGCGGATGAAGGTTTCAAACCGTCCGAAAGACCCAAGGGCCTGGCTTCAACTGGCGGCATTCTACGGCGACTCCCGGCGGGAACAGGAGATGTCGGAAACCTTGCAGGTCGTCTTGAAGGACCACGCGAACTTCCCCCAAGGCCCTGGTATGGTGGGCGACTTCTATGCCGGCGCCGGAAGATGGGACGACGCGCTTCGAGAGTATCGAGCGGGACTTCACGCCGATCCAAAATACTCGCATCTCTACGAGACCAAAATCGCTAATGCTCTCATCGCCACCGGCAAGCGCAATGAAGCCGTATCCAGGCTGGGCGAGATCCTGAAAGCATTTCCCAACGATTCGGATGCACGTTTGCGGCGCGCCATGCTGCTCAGCCCCGGCACTCAATCCAAAGAACTGGACTTGGCGATTGCGGACCTAAAGGCGCTGATCGACCAAAGGCCCAACGATGAAATTGCACGCTACAACCTCGGAATCGCATATCGCGCCAAGGGCGATCTGCCGTCGGCCCAGGCCGAGTTGCGAAAGAGCATCGGTCTTCGCAAGGACTATCTCGCGCCGTACTTCGTCCTGGCGGAGGTCGCGCTGAAAAACCGCGACTATTCCGAAACCGAACGCCTGGCGGGCGAGATCTTGGCGATGGACACGGAGAACATCAACGCCAAAATCCTGCGAGCCGCCGCGCTTGCCGGTACCAAAGCGTATGAACCTGCGCGCAGCGAGCTGAATGCTCTATTGCGCGAACAGCCCGATTCAAGAGACGTTAATCTCCAAATAGCCGCACTCGATCTTGCCGAGAAGAAATATCAAGATGCCGAGGCGCGTTACCGCCGGCTGTACCAGTCAGGCTCCGCGGATCTGCGGCCGTTTGAAGGATTGCTCCAGCTCTACCTCGATCAACGGCAGCCGCAAAAGGCGGAAGCCCTGCTCGACGGCGAAATCCACAAAGTGCCTGACTCGCGTCCCGTTCATCTTCTGTTGGCCTCAACAGCGATCCAGGAAGGCAAGCTCGACGTAGCGCGCCAACAATACGAGTGGGTCCGCTCAGCTGATCCAAATTCGGTGCAAACTTACGAATCGCTGGGCGCCGTGTATCAAATGCAGGGCCGTACCAAAGAGGCGCTGCAAAGCTATATCAAGGCCAGCCAATTGGCTCCGAACGATCCCAAAATTCTGGGGTCAGTCGGCATCCTGCAAAGCAATTCCGGCGCAACCAAGGAGGCCATCGCCACGTTCGAAAAACAGCTGGCCCGCGATCCGAGTAATCCATCCGCGATGAATAACCTCGCCTTCAACCTGGCCGAGAACGGAACGGATCTGGACCGCGCTCTTAGCTTGGCCGAAAACGCCGTCCGAACCGCGCCGGATAATCCTGCGTTTATGGACACGCTCGGCTGGGTCTACGCCAAGCGCGGCCTCGACCAGAGCGCTATCCAGGTTTTCCGTGTGCTCGTGAAGAAGTACCCGAACGATGTGGCGTACCGCTCTCATCTGGCAACCGTTCTCGCGCATGAGAAGAAGGCCAACAGCCCTCGGGCCTAACCGCGCGTCGTTTTTAACCGTTATCTTTCGAAGTTCCTGTAACAGTCCGGCGCGCTACGCATCCTACAGGGGAGTCAAACACCTCCTAGCGGAAGCCGGAGGAACCAAGGTGGAAACCAGAATTTGAACGCCTTTTCGCTTTCGGCTTCCTTTTGTTTTACTCGAAAACAGCGCCTGCGCTTCTGAAACGCAAACCTCGGCAATCTATCCGATCACGGTAAGCTGGTTCTGTATCTCCACATTGCTGAACCAAGCGACCACTCGCCCGCCTTTGTGGACCCCCAAATTTTATGAAGCCATCTCAAACTCCTAAGAATCCTTGTTTCTCCTCTGGACCCTGCGCCAAACGGCCGGGCTGGAGCCTCGACGCGCTGAAAGACGCCGCCCTCGGTCGCTCCCACCGCGCCAAAATCGGTAAGAACAAGCTCGCCGGCGTGATCGAACGCAGCAAGAAAGTGCTCGGCATTCCCGATTCATACCTGCTCGGCATTGTTCCTGCCTCCGACACCGGTGCGGTCGAAATGGCTTTGTGGTCCATGCTCGGAGAACGCGGCGTGGATGTTCTCGCATGGGAGAGCTTCAGCAGCGGATGGGCCGCCGATTGTAAGAACCAACTGCATCTGAAAGATCTTCGCGTCTTCAAAGCGGACTACGGCGAGCTTCCCGATCTCAATCAGGTGGACTGGGCCCGCGACGTCGTCTTCGCCTGGAACGGAACCACCTCGGGCGTGCGAGTTCCTAACGGTGACTGGATCGTCGCCGATCGCGCCGGCCTCTCCATCTGCGACGCCACCTCCGCCGTCTTCGCCATGGACATTCCGTGGGACAAACTCGATGTCGTCACCTGGTCCTGGCAAAAGGTGCTGGGTGGCGAAGGCGCGCACGGAATGATCGCGCTCAGTCCCCGCGCCGTCCAGCGCCTCGAAACATTCACGCCGCCTCGGCCCTTGCCGAAAATCTTCCAGATGACCAAAGGCGGAAAGTTGATTGACGGAATCTTTCAAGGCGAAACCATCAACACACCGTCCATGCTCTGTGTGGAAGACGCTCTCGATGGCCTGAAATGGTCCGAATCCATCGGCGGATTGCCAGCCCTCATCGCACGCTCCCAGGCGAATCTGAAGTGCATCGAAGAGTGGGTCGCTCACTCCGCTTGGGCCGCATTCCTGGCCGAGGACGAGTCCGCCCGCTCGAGCACTTCCATTTGTCTCAAGATTAAGGACCCGGCTTTCACTTCGCTTTCCGCCGACGATCAAAACACCCACGCTAAAACCATCGTGTCGCTGCTCGAGAAGGAACGTGCGGCCTATGATGTCGGCGCTTATCGCGATGCGCCCGTCGGGCTGCGCGTTTGGGGCGGAGCGACTGTTGAAACGTCCGATATCCAGGCGCTTCTTCCCTGGCTCGATTGGGCCTACGGCGTGGCTCACGCAGCGTTCAGCGAGGCAACGCGGTTATAATCTTTGCGGCATGCCCCGCACATCCGTCATAACCACGTTGTTCGCGATCGCCTTCACCGCGATCACGGTTTCCGCTCAAGTTCAACCTCCGCCCGCTCCGTGGCGAGGCGCCGGTCCCACCCCCTGCGTCGGGTCCGACGGCGGCATCTTTCAATGTCCACCCGCGCCGCGAGTGATCGCTATTCGCGCAGGCCGCTTGTTCGACAGCAAGACCGGCCAGATGCTCGCGAAACAACTCGTGATTCTTTCCGGTGACCGCATCACCGAAGTCGGGCCTGAGGCGCAAATCAAGATTCCCTCCGGAGCGCAGGTCATCGATCTCAGCCAAGCCACCGTTCTGCCCGGCTTGATCGACGCCCATACGCACATGTTCGACGCTCGTGGACCGAACGGCACAACCGAAGCCTCCGTGCTGATCGCCGTCTCGAACGCGCAGGCCGACTTGCGCGCCGGCTTCACCACCGCTCGCGACATGAGCACTCACGGCAACGGATACGGCGATATCGCCATTCGCGACGCCATCAATCAAGGACGCATCGACGGGCCGCGCTATCAGGTGTCCACGCGCGGAATTGTGTGGGGAGCCACACCGCCCAACCCAGCCGCGCCCGACAATCCTCTGACCAGCACAGTGGTTCGTTCGGTTGAGGACGCGCGAGCCGCTGTACGCGACCAGATCGCCCATGGCGCCGACTGGATCAAACTCTTCCCCGCGGGCGCTTATTCATTTACCGCCGCCGGCGTAGCCGAGTATCAGGTGACCTATCCGCTGCCGGTCTTACAAGCATTGATCGACGAAACACACCGCCTCGGAAAGAAAACCGCCTGTCACGTCTACGGCGGCGAAGGGCAGAAGAACGCCATCATCGCCGGCTGTGACACCATCGAGCATGCCTTCGGTCTCGACCAGGCACAGGCCGACATGATGGTGAAGAAGGGACTCTATTACGATCCCACTTTGATGCGATACATCGAGCCCTACATGGATGATGTCGACGCCAAGAACACCGGCGGCAAATTCCGTATGATCCCCATCTTCGAACATGCCGTCCAAATGGCCGCCGCCACGCCAGGGATGAAGATCATGGTCGGCAGCGGAGCCGATGGCGCAACCTACGCGCATGGCACGCAGGCCCTCGACTTCGAAGCGCTTGTGAAGCACGGTGGCTTGACTCCCGTCCGCGCCCTTCAGGCCGGAACTACAATCAACGCCGAAGCGTTGGGATGGCAGGACCAGATCGGCTCCATCGAAAAAGGCAAGTACGCCGACCTGATCGCGGTCTCCGGAGATCCGCTTTCGGATATCACGGAATTACAGCGTGTGAAATTCGTGATGAAGGGCGGCAAGTTGATCCGCAACGACATCTCACGTTGAGCCGAGATGGATCCCGCTACCGGCTCGCCTGTAGCCGCTCCAGGAATGCCCAGAACTCTTTGTCCTTCTGATACGGCAAGAACGAATCATCCTTTGTGGGATCCGGCATCGTCTCACCCGGAATGATGTTGGCTTTCCGCTCGAACGCCGCCTTCAAATGGACGCGCGCATCGCCAAGCTTTTTTTCTCCGGCGTCGGCGCACGCCAGATTGTAATAGTACATCGGATAATCCGGATCTTGGGCGATCGCCTTTTCGAAAATCGCGCGAGCTTTGTCAAGCTTGCCGGCAATGCCGTACGACATGCCCGCTTGATCTGTAATCACTCGTTTCGCAATCTTGACCGACGGCCACGGCGCGGAATCATCGGTCAGTTTCGCCAGCGCGCTTTCGAACATCGGAGCCGCTGCTTGAAACATTTGCGTTTGAAACAGCGTCTGCGCATACCGGAAAACATCGCTGGACGACGGAACGTAATCCTCATCAAACTTATAACTCGAAAAGATCGCGTTCAGATCGGCATCGTGAACACTGAGTGGCTTGCTGCTATAGATTGCCAAATCACCGCAGACGTCTCCTGTCGCGACGAAACCGCGCACCTGATACCATGTCGCTCCGCTCTTGTCCCGCGACGTGTAACTCACCAGCGAAATCTCCGACCCGCCCGGCCACGCTATCTCCGTTGATTCCAAAACGTTCAAGGCCGGATTGCTCTTCATCTCCGGGTCCAAGACTCCGTCGCGGCATTTCGCGCTGGTGAGCGGCGCCAGTTCCGGAAATACGAACAAAAACCCGAGGAAGGTGAGCCGTTGCGATCCGTCCTGCCCGCGGATTCCAATCTCTCGCCCATTCGGCTTAGCGGAGGTCTGGATGATCTTGAATCCGTCGGCCGACCACCGCAACTGTCCCTTATGATCCGGGAGTGCCAGCTTGAACTCGGTTGTCGCCGCGGTCTGCGCGTACCCCGAGACCGTCAAGACAGCCATCGCCGCAAACAAAGGTCTGGACAATTTCATAGAAAACAGTCTATCTAGTTTAGTCACGCGTTCAACCAACCTCACCTGCCTCCACCAACAACGAAAACTAACAACCAACAACCTCCCTCGTTGCGCTCCGCGCCGCACCGTGAAAGACTATCGTTAGGAAATCCACAGGTGCAAGGTTCCAATGGCCCATGTTTCATTCCAGATAAACGGCAACTCTCACCAGGTTGGCGTCGATCCCGCGTGCCCTTCACCGCGGGACGAATCAAAGCGGCGCTGGCTTAAATGGAAGCGCTAACGCGCCGTGCACTGTTCATCGCTCCGCTCGCGGTTGCGGGCATCGCCCTTCCATTGTGGGTGCGCCGCGACGATGCATCATCTGTGGTTGATACCAACGAGGAAGTCACTATCGTCGAATTCGACGACGCCGGCATGCGGATCGGCCCGACGCGCGTCAAGAAAATGGTGCGCAGCAATTCCGAATGGCGAAAAATACTCAGTGCCGAGCAATTCTACGTCACTCGCCAGCAGGGCACCGACACGGCCTTTTCGGGCACCTATTATGAAACGCACGCCTCGGGGCTCTTCCGCTGCATCTGCTGCGGCGACACGCTCTTCAGTTCCGAAACTAAGTTCGATTCCGGCACTGGTTGGCCTAGCTTTTCGGCTCCCATCGCGCCGGAAAACATTCGCATGCGTAGTGATCGGAGTATGCTGATCGAGCGAACCGAAGTTCACTGCACGCGCTGTGACGCGCATCTCGGCCACCTGTTTAACGACGGTCCGGAGCCTACCTACCAGCGCTACTGCATGAACGAATCATCGCTGCGCTTTTTGCCTCACACACTATGAAAACTCTACTTGTTGCGTTTGCCTTCGTGTTTTCCCTGGCCGCCGCTACCGTCGATGGAATCAAGATCCATTCATCGTCCGCGGGCAAAGGGCCCAAAACCATAATTCTCGTGCACGGCTGGACGTGCGACGAAACAACCTGGAGCGAGCAGGTTCCGGTGCTTTCGAAAACCTATCGCGTGCTCACGCTTGATCTGCCGGGCCATGGCATGACTGGAGCGCCGGCCGATGGCAAGCTTTCGATGGATCTCTTTGCTCGCGCAGTGGAGGCGGTGCGGGCGGAAGCGAAGGCAGATCACATAGTCTTGGTGGGGCACAGCATGGGGACGCCCGTCATCGTGCAATATGCGCGCCTCTATCCGCAACACGTGGCGGCGATGGTTTTTGTGGATGGTTTGGTTTCGCTCGGCAACGGCAGGGGTCCTGCGCCCGATCCGAAGGCGATGTCGGGAGCGGATGGAAGGAAAAATCGCGAGACCATGATTCGCGGGATGTTTTCCGCGTCTACAACGCCGGCCAATCAGACCAAGATCCTTGACATGATGCTCGCAGCGCCCGAGTCCACGGCCGTCGGCGCAATGAATGCTACCTTCGATCCGACGATCTGGAAGGGCGATGTCTTGAGCATGCCGATTCTGGGGATTTACGCAGACAAGTCAGCGCTCAACAATCCACCATACATAAAGGAGCACTTTCCGAACTTCGAATATCACGAGGTCGCGGGCACTGGCCACTTCGTGATGCTAGATAATCCAGCGCAGTTCAATGCGCTCCTGCTTGCGTTCCTCGATCGCCAACAACTCCTGAGTCTGCTTCATATCCAATCGTTACGTCCAGGCGCTGATGGAAAGAACCCGAACTACGACGAGGCCAAAGCCAATCCGCATCCGAATCTGCCAGACCCGCTTGTTCTCAAAAACGGCCAGCGCGTGACGTCGGCCAAGATGTGGTGGGATCAGCGGCGTCCGGAAATCGTCGAGGATTTCGATCGCGAAGTCTACGGCCGCATACCGAAGAACACACCTAACGTGAAATGGGAAGTTACCAGCACAACTCGCGAAATGAACGGCGACGTTCCCGTCATCACGAAACAACTGATTGGGCACGCGGATCCAGTCAGAATCGAACTGACATTGACCACGCCGGCGAATGCGCCTGGGCCCGTGCCGGTCATCATGGAACTGACGTTTCGATTCCCGCCGGGACGAACCCCGCCGCAACCTGCCGGTCCAACCTGGCAACAACAAGTTCTCGCCAAGGGCTGGGGCTACGCGAGTCTGATTCCAACCAGCGTGCAGCCGGACAACGGGCAAGGTCTCACCGAAGGCATTATCGGATTGGTGAATCACGGAGAGTCCCGCAAGTTAGACGATTGGGGGGGCGCTGCGCGCGTGGGCGTGGGGCGCGAGCCGCGCGCTCGATTATCTCGAAACCGACCAATCCGTTGACGCGAAGCGTGTTGGTATCGAAGGCATGTCGCGCTATGGGAAGGCGTCCATTGTCGCCATGGCATATGATCCACGGTTCGCCGCCGGATTTATCGCTTCCTCCGGAGAGGGCGGCGTCCGGCTGCATCGCCGGAATTACGGAGAATTATTGGAAAATCTAGCGGCCTTGAACGAATATCATTGGATGGCTGGCAATTTCTTGAAGTATGCGGGCCCGCTGACGCCGAACGATTTGCCGGTGGATTCCCACGAGCTTGTCGCGTTGTGTGCGCCGCGTCCCGTTTTCGTTAGCGCCGGATCACTCCAAGGCGGCGATGGATGGGTCGACGCCAAGGGTATGTTTCTCGCAGAGGCTTACGCCGGGCCGGTCTATGAGCTCCTCGGCAAAAAGGGACTGGGAACCACCGAAATGCCACCGGTCGAAACCGGCCTTCTTAGCGGCGACCTCGCATTCCGGCAGCATAACGCCGGGCACACGGCAGGGCCGAACTGGCCCACGTTTTTGGCCTTCGCCGACCGATATTTATCACAGGGGCTCTAGGTCGGGATCGACGCCACTGGCCGTCGGTTTTCCGATCCGCTCGATGTGCTGCTTTACGAGATCGACATCGGCGGGCGCGGGGTCCAGTTGTAGGTATTTCGCCATGTGCTCCTTGGCGCCATTGAGGTCGCCCTTCGCTTCGAGAATCCGGCCGAGCACATACTCTGCTCGCGGCCGGTTGTGAGTCGCATCCAATCGAATAAACTCTTGCACACTTTCCTCCGCGCCGGTTAAATTCTTCAGTCCATATCGCGCTACAGCTAAATGCAGGTAGACTTCCGGATAATGATGTTTGGAATCTACCTTAATCAGTGAGTCAGCCGCTTTCTCCGCCCCCTGCCAATCCTTCATCTTGATACACAATCGCGTCAGCATCACATACGCGGGAAGCAGCTTAGCATCAGCCTCGATCGCGTGCTCATAAGCCGCTCGCGCTTCCGCCTGCTTCTTCAGCCGTTCATCCACCACTCCCAGCCCATGCCAGGCTTGCGAGAATTTCGGCGACTCAGCCACCACGGCTTCGAAACGGCGCCCGGCTTCCGCCATGTCGGGCACATCCAGCGCTTTCATCGCCGCGTCCCAATCCTTTCGCGCGCGGCCAGGTATTCCGCTATCGGCAACGATAATCGCGGACGCATCGGCGACGTCGGAGCTAATGACTATTGGCGGAAGATCGAGCGCGGTGCGAGTTGTGTCCAGGCCGGAAACTTCAACCGACGTGGACGAATAACCGGTGTGCGAGGCGCGGACACGACAATCGCGAGTTTCGAGCGGATCGATCTCCATTTGCCAGATGAACTCGCCCTTCTTGTTCGTAATCGGTCCGGGCGCCGATCCAGCCTGGTCGCTACAGATTCGTTCGATCGCCACACTCACCGGCGGCGCGGAGCCATCTGGCATCACTACTTTGCCATGCAAAATGATCTTGTATATATCCGCGTTGGCCGGTCCGCTCAACGCGAGGAACGCAATTGTCAGGCACACGCCAAAGAAAACGGACTTCGAGAACATGGGGCCTCCTCAATTCAGATCCGGCGTTTGCAGCAGCGGGTTATGCCAGGCGCGCAGCCGGACGTGGGTTCGCGACTTGATCCGCCATCCGCCGGCGGTCTTGACATAAACGTCCTCATAGCCGCCGTCGCGCTGCAGCGAATTCGGTCCCGTCATTCCCAGCATCAATAAATAAACGCGGCCGGTGGCGCCATCGGGCGTGGCGGTGATCACGTGATTCAGCATGAGGTGGCTCCAGCCGTTCCATGCCACTGGTCCGTCGCCAGGCGTCGACGTGGGTCCCTTGGTTGGCCGCTTGCAGCCGAACGATCCGCCGCCAACCACTTCCGCGAGTTGCTCGCGACCCTTGGCCAGAACGACGCCGCCCTTAGCGAAACCATTCGGCGTTATTTTGTCGATGAAAACGCCGTCGGGAGTGTACAAATCGGCGTAGTCGTAGCCATTGTTGGAACAAGTATCGATGGATTGCCCGTACCGATTCACCAGTTGCCCGATCTCGGCGTAATCCAAAGCTGTCAGGGTTGTTGTTTTCGACTCGGCGCGCGCCAACATCAATACGGTACCGGTCAGACAGACGCTCAGGACCGCAACCGCGGCCTTCCACTTGGACGTGCTCGACATGGAGAATCTCCTTTTATTTGAGTAGTGGTTATTTCAGTATAGGCGCGAGAACAGAGAATTGGCCGTCGATCCCAGTGGGCACTTTGAGACCAAGAATATGAGCAATCAGCGGGTAAATGTGGATGTTCTGAAATTCCTCAATGGTGAGGCCGGCCTTCAGATCGGGGCCCGCGGCGTAGAAGATGCCACGCATTTCCGGCATATTTGCGACGTCGTAGCCATGCATCCCCATCGGCTGGGTCTGTCCGGGTTTTGGAGTCAGATGCAAAACGACGGGAGCCGCTGCCAACGCGACAAGATCGCCGATTCGCGGATTGCCCGAATAGTGCAGACGCTCGGGGATCTCGCCGGCACGATAGACTTCGAGGCGCGGATCTTTTCCATGCAAACTGGAGTAAATATAATCCAGTTTCTGAGGATCATTCGAATAAAACTTGAAATCCGTACTATTCGGCGCGACTTCCACGCCCTTAAGATCGGCCATTGTCGAAATATCGATGTCGCCGGTAACCGTGGCCATGCCGTGATCGGACACCACGAAGATATCGAGCGGCAGTTTCAGCGCCCGAAGATCGCCGAACAGCTTGCCGAGCAGCGTGTCGATGGCTCGTATGGCATCCCGTGTTTGCGGCGCGTCCGGACCGAACGAATGGCCTTCATGATCCACGTCGGAAAAATATAGCGTGATGAAGTGAGGCCGCTCCGGCTTTGGCAGTTTCAACCACGCCACGACTTGCGCAGTGCGCTGCTCGTTCGGAACTTTGCCGTCATATTTATAGAAATATGTCGGGCGCGTATGTTGAATTTCTGCGTCGCTGCCCACCCAGAAGAACGAGGCCGCTCGCATGCCTTGCTGCTCGGCCAGGACCCAGAGCGGAGTTCCGCCCCACCAGCGGCCGTCGGTGCTCGAGGTTGAGTCGCTGGACTTGAAGCCGGCGTGCAGTTCGGGATCCCAGAACGAATTATCGACGATGCCGTGATGGGCGGGATAGAGACCGGTGACGATGGTGTAGTGATTCGGAAAGGTCGATGTCGGAAACGATGGGATCAGCGCTCGCGCCTGGACGCCACTCTGTGCCAGGGCCAGGAGATTGGTGGCGTGATCGCGCGCGGCGTAGTCGTACCGAAAACCGTCGATAGAAATTAGCAATACGTACGGCTTGTCCTGCTGGGCCCAGCACGGGGCGAGCCACAGGAATAGGGCGATCCCGACAGCGGACCGGCGTTTAATGGTGGTCTTCGAATTGAGCATACGGCGCAGTCGCATACACGATCTTACCGCCGACCATGGTTAGTAACGACTCGATACCGCCGACTTGTTCCACCGGCACAGTCATATAATCCTTCGAAAGAACGGCCAAATCGGCCAGCTTTCCGGGCTCGAGCGAACCGCGCTCGGCTTCGTCGAACGAAAACCAGGCACTGCCCAGCGTATAAAATCGGAGCGCGTCGCTGCGCGAGATTTTGCCATTAAGAAACTGTTCGAGAGCGGTGAACGGATTGTAGGACGCGACGCGGTGCGCATCGGTGCCCGCCCCTACTACGACGCCGAGCTCCTTCGCGGTCTCCACAGGCGGAACGTTTCGCCCCGGTTGCGCGGTCCAGCCGACGCCGAGCGCCTTCATGCGACGCAAATTCTCTGGCGATGCGTCGTTCAAATGCGCAATGGACCAGCGCAGATTGCCGATCGGCACTTCGCGATTTACGCGCTCGAAGATATCGAGCAAAACGCCCACCGAATCGTTGCGCGGCCAGTGCATCGTGATCGACATGCCGCGCCCGGCGGCCCATCGCACGATCTCATAATACTTTTCGCGGTCGGCCTCGGACGGATTGTTGTTGTTGTTCATGGCCCAAGTGATTCGCTCGCCGATGCCGTTGAAGCGCAGCATGCGGTCGCCAAAGCCCATAGGCAGCAGTTGCGTCAGATCCTTCAGCTCTTCGAATTCCTTGCCGGGCGTGATCCCGCACAAAGCGTAGGCCACGCGGATCGTCATTTCGCCTTTCCGCCAGACTTTGAATAGCGCCTGATACGAGTCCGGCGTCATATTGTTGCCGCCT
This sequence comes from Bryobacteraceae bacterium, assembly GCA_035486995.1. Taxonomy (GTDB): domain Bacteria; phylum Acidobacteriota; class Terriglobia; order Bryobacterales; family Bryobacteraceae; genus Palsa-89. The sequence goes on along the minus strand of DATHMO010000159.1, from coordinate 28,969 downwards.
GGATCAACCACGCCCGTCACGCCCAGGCGATTCAGTTCGCGAAAAAACTTTCTGGTGCCCTCCACTTGCTGATCGGGCGTCGGCGTCGGAAGACGGTCGAACAAAGCGATGATGGCATTCTGCGCTCCGCTGATTCCGCCCGTCGGCTTTCCGTCTGAATCGCGATCGAGTTTGCCGCCAGAAGGAAGATCGGCGTCGCTCGCGATATGCAGCTTCGCAAGCGCCTGCGGGGTCATAATCACCCAACCGTAGCCGAGCTGAATATAGACCGGATTATCCGGCGCGGCCGCGATCAATTCCGCCTGCGTGGGCCGGCGATTCTCCGAGAACTGCTGTGCCGTCCAGCCGCCCGCGACGATCAGCCACGCGCCCGCCGGCATGCTGCGGGACGCCTCGCGAATGCGATCCAGAGCTTCGGCGAGCGAGCGGGTGCCGATCCAATTCACCTCGGTGCTGAAGCTGAGCGCGGCGCGAACCGCGTGCATGTGGGAATCGATCAGGCCTGGGATTACGGTGCGGCCTTGAAGATCGATGACGCGCGTGTGCGCTCCCGCCATTTTGCGGATGTCGGCCGATGTACCGGCGGCGACAATGCGGTCATCGCGAATCGCGAGGCCCCCGGCGGTGGAAAACTTGGGATCGACGGTGACGATTTTGCCGTTGAGCAGAAGCGTGGTGGCGGGCTGAGCGTGCAGCAAACCTGTTGCCAGGATGGGTAGCAGGATTAGGGTGCGCACCGACAAATTATACAAGGTCGGCGCCTGGAATCCGGCCCACCGATTAGTTTCTTAACGGAACTCCATAAAGACAATTGATGGGCGCGGCTCTTGCGAAGCGGCGTCCGGCTCATTGAAAATGGGAGATCGACTTCCTAATTGAGGTGAGCGCGCCCCCCGGGGCCTCCAAATCCTATGACAAAATACAAACTCGAATATATCTGGCTGGACGGCAAAACGCCCGTTCCGGGCCTGCGCGGCAAGACTCTCATGAAGGCCTTTGAGAAGCCGCCCACGCTGGCTGATCTGCCCAACTGGGGTTTTGACGGCAGTTCGACGATGCAGGCCGAGGGCAAGAGTTCCGACTGCGTGCTTAAGCCAGTGGCTCTGTATCCGGACGCGGCCCGCAAGGACGCCTATATCGTTCTGAGCGAGGTTTTGCACCCGGATGGCACGCCGCATTCCACCAACATGCGTGCCACCATCGAGAACGATCCTGACTTGTGGATTGGCTTCGAGCAGGAGTACTTCCTGTTCCAAGACGGACGTCCGCTGGGCTTCCCTGAGCAGGGGCACCCAAGCACTCCGCAGGGCCCGTACTATTGCGGGGTCGGCTACAAGTACATGGGCAACCTGGCACGCAAAATCGTCGACGAGCACTTGGACCTGTGTCTGGCCGCCGGCATCAATCATGAAGGCATCAACGCCGAAGTCGCTAAGGGCCAGTGGGAATTCCAGATCTTCGCCAAAGGTTCCACCAAGGCCGCCGACGACATGTGGACCGCTCGCTATTTGATGATGCGGCTCTGCGAGAAATACGAAGTCGATGTCGAACTGCACTGCAAGCCGATCAAGGGCGACTGGAATGGATCGGGCATGCACACCAATTTCTCGACGAAATACATCCGCGACGTAGGCGGCAAGGAATATTTCGAAGACCTCATGAAGGCGTTCGCCGCGCACGTCGGCGAGCACATCGCCGTGTATGGCCCGGATAACCACCTGCGTTTGACCGGTCTGCACGAAACGCAGGCGATCGACAAGTTCAGCTACGGTCTTTCCGATCGCGGCGCGTCCATCCGGATGCCTGTGAACTTCGTCAAGAACGGTTATAAGGGTTATTTGGAAGATCGCCGTCCGAATTCCGAGGGCGATCCCTACCAGATCGTATCGCGCATCCTGAAGACGATTAATAGCGTCCCGAAACCGGCTGCAGTGGGCGCGTAGTAGCGGTAAACACGCGGCTCGGTAGGCATGATACTGAGCCGCACCCCCTCGAAATCCAATTTCCCTCCTGTCACGTAATAACTTACGTGGGCGTACGCGTTATCATCTCAATACATCGATGTTTCCCGGCGTGATTCTTCCGCTGCTGCTGGCCGCGTTCGCGGGTCCCGAAGACCGCGCGCTGATCGAGCGTCTCAAGCGACGCGATCCGCAGGCGCTGGCCGAGCTGTACGATCGCTACGGGCGCATAGCCTACTCGCTGGTGCTGCGCGTGGTGCGCGATCAGGCGATTGCCGAGGACCTGGTCCAGGAGACGTTCCTGCGGGTGTGGAATCGGGTGCACTCAATCGATTCGGATCGCGGCGCCATCGGGCCCTGGTTGCTGGCCGTGGCGCGCAATCGCGCGATCGATTACTTGCGGTCACAAGCGGGACGCGATCGCAACGCCGCAGTGGAACTGGATGAAACCGAGCACGCGCCGTTGTACCGTGAGATGGAAGCCGGCATTCTGATGTCCGATCAAGTGCGCCGCGTGAAGGCGGCCATGGACAAACTTGCGCCCAACCATAGGGCCGTGGTGGAACTGGCTTATTTCGAGGGATTATCGCAAACGGAGATGTCGGCCAAGATGGGGCAGCCGCTAGGCACCATCAAAACGTGGGTGCGGACGGCGCTGCAGAGCCTGCGCGATGAGCTGGGCGTGGCGGTGTCTTCATGAATTGCGAGCAGCTCCGTGAACATTACGAGCTTTATGCCTTGGGCGTGGCCGAGCAGCCGGAGCGCGGTGAAATCAGCGAGCATCTCAACCGCGGGTGCGAAGTTTGCGGGGCGGGCGTGAAGCGGGCGCTCGAAATCGCGACGTCGTTGGGAGCCTCGGCGCCTGACGCGAAACCGTCGGCGCAACTTCGGCGGCGGATCTTGGCGTCGGTGGGATCCGAACAACGCGGCTTCAGTTGGGTACCTGTATGGGCTGGGCTGGTGGTGGCCGTTTTGCTCATACTTTATCTCGGGGTGAGCAATCGCAGGTATGCGCAACAAATCGCCCGGTTGACGGAGGCGTTCGCGATTCTCTCGGGCCCCACTACGATGGAAGCGTCCTTCGGCGGCCAGCAGCCGCTGCCACCGCACGGCAGAGTCTTCGTGAATGCCGATCGCGGCGTTCTGCTGATTGCGTCGAACTTGCCGCGCACGCCAGCGGACAAAATCTACGAGATGTGGATTATTCGGAAGGGCGCCGCCAAGCCCGTTCCAGCAGGCCTGTTCCAACCACGGGAGGACGGCAACGCCTTGCACGTCCGTCCGGGCGCGGTGGACATGGCTTCTACCGCGGCGGTCGCGGTCACCGTGGAAAACGAAGCGGGCGCCGATCAGCCCACGACGGCCCCGTTGATCGTGGCCGCACTAGCCCCCTAGTGGCGTTTGGCTTGCTCGCACCAGTTACAATGAGAAATCCCCGCCCTGAACCGCGGGGACCGTTGTGCCGATAGTCAACTGGAGCGATTTTCCGTGAAACTGGCAGAACTCTTGGGCTTCGCGCCCCGCCGATCCCCGGTCTTGCCGCGCGGCGCACAGCGCACGGCCAAGAAGACCATCGCGCTTTGCCACTGGCTGCTGTCCGAACGCGGTGAGGTTTCCGGGAGCCGTCTTGCGGCGGAGGCTTTGGATTCTTATCAGGCGCTGGACGCCCGAGGCCGCCTGGGATTTTTCGATTTGCTGGTGAAGGAATTCTCGCCCGATCCCGAGGAAGTGGGACTGGCGGGCGACGCCTATCGCAAGGACCCGTCGGCCGAGAATCTCGCGCGCCTGCAAAGGGTAGTGGAACCGCCCCGCCAGGAGCTGTTTCGGCGTCTGAACCTGGCGCCCAACGGTACACGAATCCTGGTTGAGATGCGGAGCGACGTACTGCGCGAAATGGACCGGAATCCGCGTCTGCGCCCCATCTCGGCGGATCTAGCGCACCTGTTCACTTCCTGGTTCAATCGCGGTTTTCTCGTGCTGCGGCGCATCGATTGGCGGACTTCGGCGGTTATTCTCGAGAAGCTGATCCAGTATGAAGCCGTGCATCAGATCCATGGCTGGCACGATCTCAGGCGTCGCCTGGAAGCGGATCGCCGGTGTTACGCCTTCTTCCATCCGGCGCTGCCCGACGAGCCGATCATCTTCATCGAAGTGGCACTCACGCGGGCGTTGAGCGATCACGTCCAGGCGCTGCTCGATCCGGATTCGCAGGTCCTCGACACGGTATTGGCCGAATGGGCGATCTTTTATTCGATCACCAATTGCCAGGAGGGGCTGCGCGGCGTACCGTTTGGCAGCTTCCTGATCAAGCGGGTGGTGGAGGATCTGAGCCGGGACTTTCCGCACATCCGTAAATTCGCGACGGTCTCGCCGGTGTCGGGCTTCCGCCGCTGGCTGGCCGAAAAAGCGGACGCGATCAGCCGGTTGCCGAAGCTGGCGCCGTTTGCAAGTGCGCTGGCGAAGATCGATGAACTGGAGTGGGTTCTCAATGAATCGCTGCATCCCGAGTTGCAACGGGCACTCGAGCCGCTATGCGCGTACTATTTGCTGCGCGCCAAGCAAGGCCAGGAGCCGCTGGATTCGGTGGCGCGTTTCCATCTGAAGAACGGCGCACGGCTGGAGCGCATTAATTGGCTAGGTGACACTTCCGCGGCAGGGCTGCAGCGCTCGGCTGGATTTTCGGTCAACTATGTCTACAAGCTGCCGGACGTGGAGCGCAATCATGAGCTCTATGTACGCGAGCACAAGGTCCGGGCATCGCGCGATATCGAAGCCCTAGCCAAGCGATTTTCCCCACCCGCGCGCTTCTAGGCGCCGTTCACTACCGTTCTATCCCCATTCAAGCCAGACGCGCTTTGGCGTTGACTCTATTAGCTTACAATGTCGTGTATACTAGTCAGTCATCGCTGAAAAAGGACAATTCCCATGACCTCTCGCAAGCTACGTTGGGGCCTATGCTTGACCCAACCTTTCCTGCTGCTTTTGTGCTTTGCAATGGCCGCGTTCCCGGCGTTGGCCCAAACGGGAGCGAGCCTTTCCGGCGTGGTAACGGATCAAGCCGGCGCACCCCTTCCCGGCGTCGCGGTGACAATCAAGAATGTCGACACAGGTGAAACGCGCACCATCCCAACCGACGGCAGGGGATACTATCAGACGACTGGCCTGCCTCCGGGGCGCTGGGAGATTCGAGCGGCAAAACAAGGCTTCGCCGAGGAAACGCGCGCAGGGATCAGCGTGGCGGCCGGCCAGGAAGCCACGGCCGACATTCGGATGAAGGTGAGCAATCCCGACGCTTGCGCGAGCGGCAAGGAGTTTCTCACCACAGATTGCACACTAAGCTGGCACGGCATCACAGTGTACGGCGCTTACGACATTGGCGCCGGCTGGGTCAGCCATGGATTGCCGGAAAACGCCACTAACTATGAAGGCGCTTCTCTGGTGAACCGAAACGGCTATCAACATCGATTCCTGGTCGCGCCGAACAACCTGCAACAGACGGGTTTCGGCATTCGGGGCCGGGAAGAGTTCGCGCAGGACTGGTTCGTCGTGTTCAACGCTTCCACCGGCGTCAATCCGCAGTCCGGCCAGCTTGCCAACGCGTCCAACACCATGACCATCAACAATGGCCTTCCCAGGAGCAGCTATTCTTACGCGATCGACGGCGCGCGTGCCGGCCAGCCCTTCAATGACGAATACTATGGCGGTATCGGGAACAAGTACGCTGGCACGCTAACCTTCGGTCGCCAGCGCTCTCTCGGTACCGATGCGATGCTCCAGTACGATCCGGCAAACGGCAGCTATGCCTTTTCGTACATCGGGTATAACGGCACGATGGCCGGCGGCGGCGACACTGAGGACAGCCGTTGGGACGATGCCGTGAAATATCGCGTCACCTATGGCCCGGTCCATGGCGGTGCGATGTATAAATTCGCCGACGGTAATGCCGGCTGTTACTCGGCCTCCTCAACCTGGACCGCCGCCAACTGTACGCCGGAATCGGCGCATAACAACGCTTATGGATTCGACATCGGCGGAGAGGTGGGCAAGTTCTCCGTCGACGCCGTTTTCCAACATTACAACGACGCAATCAGCGTATTGAACCCCTTGCTAGGGCCGCAGAGTCCGACGGCGTCGTATCAGTCGACCACCGACAGCATCAATACCAACCAAATCACCGGGCCCAATCTGATCTCAACCAACAACACGGTATATGGCATCGTGACCGACAACAACGCCATCATGTTCGCCGCCAAGTATACGTTGGACCCGGTCAGGTTCTTTGCTGGCTACGAATGGATCCGGCAGACCAACCCGTCGAACCCGTTGGGAGTGGGTGCTTTGGATCAGGGCAGTGTTTACCTGAGCGGCGTCGAAGACGACAATCTTGATTCGCCCAAGATCGTGCAGATCTGGTGGGTGGGCACGAAATACGCCGTCACCCGCAAAACCGATATTACTTTCGCCTGGTATGAGCAGCTGCAGAACGACTTCCGTCTTCCGTCGACCTGCTCAACCGCCGCCGGTTTCCGCAGTTCCTGCTCGGGCAGCCTCAGCTTTGGGTCGCTCTACATGGATCATCACTTCACACCGCGTTTCGACGGTTTTGCGGGACTTGCGTATTCCTTCGTTACCGGTGGTCTGGCCATCGCCATTCCGCATGGCCCCGGCGTCCCTTATCTCCACAACAGCAACTACGCTCCGGTAATCGGTGCTCGTTTCAGTTTCTGATCCTTATTTAGCGAGGCGCACGAGTTCCAAGGTTTCGAGCATGCGAACCGATCGTGCGCCTTCGTGATCGTTGGGGCAGACCAGGCGAAACGGGCCCTGCTTGTCGGCAGGCAGAGGCTTGCCGTCGCGCTTGTCAGCGACGAGGATGGATTCATTGCCGAAGTCGGGATCCAATTCGCCGAGCGTGAAGATGACCTGGTAGCCGTCCCGGGCCTTCGCCAGAACGTAGGTTGAGAGAACCTTGCCGCGCAATTGCTTGCCGAATGGCGCTCCCGCCTTCTTCAAGACTTCCAGCAGGGTGACGCCTTCGTAGACGATCTTGGTCCCATCCGCGGCCGGAATGGTGGCAGTCTCGCGTGGCATTTTGGCGAGATCGTCGGCACTCAACGACAAGGGCGATGCAATGTCGCCTTGAACGGCCAGCACCGCGGCAGGCGGGGCCTGAGCGAATACCAGAGCAGCCAACGGGAGGAAGGCGAGCAATAAGCGTCGGTACTTCATAAATGTCAGTGTATCTGGTATCCGAATCGCGCCAGGATCGCTTGGCCGGACTTGCCGAGTACAAACTTGGTGAACGATTGCGCGTCAGCGATATGCTGCGACCGCGCGATGATTCCCAACTTCTGTACGATCGGCGCGTGCAGAGCCCCGTCTACCTGAATCACCTTGCCGTCTTCTTTGAGCAGCAGCGAATACGCGGTGAACACGGCGTCGGCGTTCTTGGAGGTTCCGTACTGCTTCGCCATGCTGATGTTTTCCGCATAAACGATTTTGGGCTGCACCGCGTCCCAGATTCCGGCGTGCTGCAAAGCCTCCACGGAGGCGGCTCCGTAGGGCGCCAGCTTGGGGTTCGCCAGGGCGATCACGCGAACGTCGGCCGACTTCAAGTCGTCGAGTTTGCTGATCTGAGCCTTACTATTCGGCGGGATCCACAAAGCGAGTACGCCAACCGCGTACACGGCATCGCTGCCCGGCGTCAGCAGTCCTTCTTTGTCGAGTTTGTCGGGATGTTCGGCGTCCGCGGCAAGGAAGACGTCGAACGGCGCCGAGTTCTCGATTTGGGTCGTCAATTGTGCAGTTGCGCCGAGGCTAAAAACCGGATGGATTTTAGTTTGTGCTTCGAATTCCGAACCGAGTGCTTGAGCCACTTCGGTGAGGTTGGCGGCCGCCGCGACCGTAATTTCGCGATCCGCCGCTTGCGCCGTGCGTTGGCACGTGGCGGCCCAAGACGCTACGATGAACAAAAGAGCTATCGTTCGGGATTTCATCGGGCTCCCCAATAATGATGTTACTGTAACACGACAGAGTAGCGTATACGAGCATGTCGGAAATCGAGAATCATTTAGGAACGCTGCGGCAAAAGCGCGGTATGTCCGCTGCGCAGTTGGCCCGCACGGTCGGGGTCACGCGGCAGACCATTTACGCCATGGAAGCCGGCAGCTATGTCCCGAATACGGCTGTCGCGCTACGGCTGGCGAAAGCTTTGGAAGTGCACGTGGAGGATTTGTTCGCGCTTCCGCAGGCTGAACCCACGGGATTGCGCTCGGAAGAAGTCACCCTGCTGCCAGGCTCGGAGCCGCTGCTTCCCGGTCAACCGGTGCAGCTTTGCCGCGTGAACAAACGCCTGGTTGCTTCGCCGCCTTCGCCCGTTCCCTGGTATTTTCCCGTGAGCGACGCCGTGGTGGCGAATAAACCTCCCAAGAACGGCCGCGCCGATGTTCAGGTGTTCGATGCCGCCGACGATTTTCGCAATCGAGTTCTCATTGCCGGATGCGATCCGGGAATTTCCGTGCTGGCGCACCATCTGCAGGCCTCCGGCATTGAGTTGGTGCTCGCGCACCGCAACAGTTCGCAGTCGCTGAAACTGCTGAAGGAAGGCTCGGTGCACATCGCGGGCACGCATTTGCGCGACGAATCGAGCGGCGAATCGAATCTTCCCGAGATCGGCCGCATGTTCCCCAAGAACGCCGTGGCCGTGATCTCCTTCGCCGTTTGGGAAGAAGGAATCGTCACAGCGGCGGGCAATCCTAAAGGCATTAAGGACGTCGAAGACCTGGCGCGGCGCGATGTCAGCATCGTGAATCGTGAGAAGGGCGCTGGTAGCCGGGCGCTGCTCGATTCCGCGCTCAAGCGCTTGAAGATCGATTCGAAGAACGTTCGAGGCTACGAGCGCATTGCCCCCGGACATTTGCCCGCAGCTTGGCAAGTGCAGGCTGGCCAAGCCGATTGCTGCATCGCCACCCGTGCGGCGGCGCGCGTATTCGGATTGGGTTTCATTCCGCTCGTGAGCGAGCGCTACGATCTGGCAGTGCGCCGGCAACATCTGGATATGCCGAGCATCCAAGCGGTGCTGGATACGCTGAGCCGTTCGAATTATCGGCGAGAGCTCGAAAGTCTGGGCGGCTACGACACGCGCGCGGCCGGGCAACGGCTGTTGTGAGCATCGATTGGGAGACAGTTCGCAGCGAGTTTCCGGCGCTCGCCAATTGGACCTATCTCAACACCGCCACGCAAGGCCTTTTGCCGCGGCGTGCGACAGAAGCTGCTGCCAAGCACTTTGCCCATCGCGATGAACTGGCGTGCGCGGACTTTCTCGGGTGGTACGACGATGCGGATCGCTTGCGCGCGAAGATCGGCCGGCTGATCAACTGCGCGCCATCGGATATCGCGTTCGTTTCGAATGCATCCGCTGCGCTCGGCCTGCTGCTGGCTGGGCTCGACTGGCATTCCGGCGATCGCGTTCTTACCTTGGAGCACGAATTCCCGAACAATCTCTACGCTCCCGGCGCACTCGGGCGCTTTGGCGTGGAAATGATCGCGGTTCCTTGGGAGCGCCTCTATGAATCCGTTGATGCTAAGACGCGCTTAGTGGCTTTGAGCTCGGTGAACTATACGACCGGCTTCGCGCCTCCGCTGGCCGAGTTGGCGGATTTCCTGCATGCCCGCGGCATCCTACTGTTTGTCGACGGCACGCAGAGCCTGGGCGCATTGCGCTTCGATGTGGGACGCGTGCGTCCGGACATGCTTGCGGTGCACGGCTACAAGTGGATGTTTTCGCCAGAAGGCGCGGGGTTTGTCTACGTCGCGCCGGACTTGCGCGAGCGGCTGCAGCCTACGGTGGTCGGCTGGCGCAGCCATCATGACTGGCGCAACGTCGACAACCTGCATCACGGAGTCCCGCAATTTTCGTCGACTGCGGAAAAGTATGAAGGCGGCGGGCTGCCGTTCGCGCTGCTCTACGGGATGGAGGCTTCCATCGATTTAATGCTCGAGGTCGGGCCCGATGCCATCGAGCAGCGTGTTTTGGCTTTGGCCGACGCGGCGCGCGGAATCCTGCGAGAACTTGGCGCGTCGGTGGCCGATGGCTCTTCGCCGATCCTGGCCGCTCGATTCGACAAACAGGACGTGTCCGCGATGGCGCGCGCGCTTAAAGAACAACGAGTGTTGGTGGCCGCGCGGCGAGGCCATTTACGCGTGTCACCGCACCTTTATAACAATGAGCAGGATTTGGAAATTCTGCGGCGCGGACTGCGGGCGGTACTCTAGCTTTCCTGGATCAACCAGGTAATCTGAACGTGACGTTGCGCTCGCGATTCAAGCGCTCGCTCAGCGCGCGATCAATCGAGGTCAGCGGCGCCTGCTTCTGCTCGTGATCCATGGTGACGTAACGCACCGAGGGTCCGTCGGCCCAATATGCCAGCACAGCGCGAATGGTGCCGTCCCGCATCGCGAGCAAATACAACGGCTCTTCGTATTTTTGCGGTTGCGCGGCTTGCGACCCGGTGGTCGGACCCGGATACATGCGCATCGCCGGCGCGGGCGCTTGTTGGACGATCACGGGCGGCTCAGGCGCCGGTGGAGCGTACGCATATCCAACATTCCCGTCATCGTACGAGGGGTAGCCGTTGTAATAGGGATCGTAGTAACCGGAATCGGACCAGAACGGATCGTACCAGCCGGCGTAAAGTCCCGGATAGTAATAAGGCCAGCCGTAGCCGTAGTTACCCCGGAAGCCGCCGCGGAACCCGCCTCGAAAGCCCCCGCGAAAACCTACGTTCCCGCGGAATCCGCTGCCGCCGCGGAAGGCAGTGCCGCCACGAAATCCTCCGCCCGAAAAGCCACGAGCTCCACCCCCGGCCGCATGCCCGCCGCCACCTCCGCCAGCGTGCCCGCCACCACCCCCGCCTCCATGTCCGCCGCCACGGGGGAACGCGGGGACAGCCATCAGGACACAGCCGACTAGTAAGGGGAGAAACCGCATAATACCCTCAGCCACCAATATAGCGCGCATACAAGCTGCGAGCGATGCCCACGTCGGTGGTTCCCTTGATAATCGCCCGGCCGTCGGGAAATATCGTCATCAAATAGGGCGGCGTTTCAAAGCGGAGCGCGAATTCGTTGGAACGAACCGAACCCAGCGGTGCGAGACGAACCGCCAGATCGCGCAACTCGAGCGGCCGCGCCCGTTCGTGAATCTGAACCGCGTTTTGTCCGCACAAGCTAACCGGCGCACGGCGCTCGCCGTTGAGATACGGGAACACGCGGAGCCCGCAGGCTGGACAATCCGCCACCGGCCCGGGCTGCGTCAATTGGCGGATCTCGCCGGTCCAAATGTCCACGGTCGTGATCTTCGGCGCCGGCCGCGCACCGCACAGAATCTGGATTGCGGCGGCAACTTGCAAGCTCGCGATCAGCGCGGTCACCGCACCCAACACGCCCGCCGTCTCGCAGGTGGGTTGTGCGCCCGCCGGCGGATCGGGATAGATGCAGCGCAAGCACGCGCTCTCGCCCGGCATCACGGGCATCACGATCCCGTAACTTCCCACGGCCGCGCCATAAATCCAGGGGACCGTCCGATCCACGGCAAAATCATTGACCAGGTATCGTGTTTCGAAGTTATCGGTCCCGTCCAGGATCAAATCCACGTCGGCCAGCAGGTCCTCAACGTTAGAGGACGTTAAGTCGGCCACCACGGGCTCCACGCGAACATCCGAATTCAGAGTAGCGATCTTACGCGCCGCCGCCACGGCCTTCGGCAAGCTTTGCTCGACGTCCGATTCGTCGAACAGCCACTGCCGCTGGAGGTTGCTGAGCTCCACATAATCGCGATCGATAATGCGCAGGAATCCGACGCCCGCCCGGGCCAAAGCCCCCGCCTGAAAGCTTCCCAAAGCGCCGCAACCAGCCACCGCCACGCGCGCGTCCAACAGTTGTTGCTGGCCCTGCTCCCCGATGCCCGCAAACAGGATCTGCCGCGAATAGCGCTCGCGATCGCGCGGGCTCATAGAATTGGACTCATTACAACCAAGATGGTACCAGCCGATGCGCTAAGATGGTCGATTGTGTCGACCCGGCTGGGCTGGTGGATTGGTGTGTCCATGCTTGCCGCCCTCTGCACGGGGTCACCCGCAGTGGCGGCCGATTCGTACGAGGGCAAGCCGATCTCGAGCGTCAAATTCGATCCGGAGCGGCAGCCGTTGACTCTGGAACAACTTCTGGCCATGCTGCCGTTGCGCGTGGGCCAGCCCCTGCGCGCTTCCGATCTGCGCGATTCCATCCAGCGCTTGTATCAGACCGGCGAATACGTGGACATCGCCGTGGATGCCGCTCCTGAGGGCGACGGCGTCGCGCTAAAATTCATCACCAAGGCCGCGTTCTTCGTTGGCTATTTCGCGGTGGAGGGCGTGCCTGAGCCACCCAACGAAGGGCAACTTCTGGTAGCTAGCAAACTCACGCTCGGCGCTCCTTACGTTCCCGAGGAAACCAACACGGCCGTAAGCCGGATCGTCGATCTGCTGAAGCGGAACGGCTTCTATAACGCCGAAATTGAGCCTACTACGTCCACTCACGAAGCCACGCAGCAGGTGCAAATCGATTTTCACGCCGATCCCCGCGATCGTGCGAAATTCGACGGGCTGGTGGTGAGCGGCAACCCGCTGCGGCCTGATGAAAATATGATTCGTTCCAGCGGTTGGCTTCGGCTGCGCGGCTGGCTGGGCTGGCATCAGCTTAGCGATGCGCGCGTCGAGAGCGGTCTCGACAACATTCGCTCCTGGTATCCCAAGCACGATCATCTGCTGGCGCGAGTGACCCTGGTGAAGCTCGATTATCATCCCGCCACCAACACCGTTACGCCGAATCTCAACATCGATAGCGGGCCCCCGGTGCTGGTGCGATTGCGCGGCGCCAAGCTTTCCAGCGGCAAACTACGCAGCCTTCTGCCGATTTACGAGGAACGTTCCATCGATCGCGACCTGCTGGAAGAAGGCTCACGCGACTTGGCCTCGTACTTCGAAGGACAAGGCTACTTCGACGCTACCGCCGACTACCGTACCGCCTCGCCCCCCAATGGCGAGCAGTTGATCGATTACTACGTCAACACAGGTGTCCGCCACAAGATTGCCAAAGTCGAAGTACAAGGCAATCGTTATTTCGATGCGGCCACCATCCGGGAGCGCATGACAGTGATGGCCGCGACATTCATCCGCTACCGGCACGGCCGCTATAGCCGCAACGAGATGGACCGCGATCTGGAAGCCATCCGCGATTTGTATCGTAGCAACGGCTTTCGCGACGTGGTGGTCACCTCGCGCGTGTTGGACGATTACAACGGAGCGGCCGCCCACATCGCAATCTTCATCGACATCGCCGAGGGGCCGCAGTGGTTCGTCTCCAAGCTATCGTTTGAGGGCGTTTCGGACGATTTTCGCGCCGCGATGCTCTTGTTCCTGCATTCCACCGTCGGCCAGCCCTACAGCGATTTCAATATCGCCACGGATCGCGACAACATCCTCGATTACTACTTCAACAGCGGCTATCCGGCGGCCAAGTTCGAGTTCACATCGATGCCCGCCGCCGAGCCCAATCACGTGAACCTGACGTTTATCGTGACGCCGGGGCCGCGCGTGTATGTGCGCGACGTGCTGGTGGCGGGCCTGAAGCGCACACAACCGGATTTGGTGCAGGACCGGATCAGCTTGTCGCCGGGCGATCCGCTCTCTGCCAGCCAGATCAACCAAAGCCAGCGCCGGCTGTACGACCTTGGTATTTTCACTCGCGTGGACGCCGCGATTCAAAATCCGGATGGCGACGAGCCCGACAAGTATGTTCTCTATTCGATCGAGGAAGCCGGACGATATTCCATAAACGTGGGAGTCGGGGCCGAAATCGGGAACATCGGCGGCGGCTCCACTTCGCTCGATTCTCCCGCCGGAACCACCGGCTTCAGCCCGCGCTTCTCTTTCGGCATCAGCCGTTTGAATTTCTTCGGATTGGGCCACACCATGAGTCTGCAGACGTTGATTTCCACGCTGGAACAGCGCGCGTTGCTCACTTATGTGGCGCCGCAATTCCTGGGCAGTCCCAAATTCAGCTTGCAACTTTCGGGGTTGTTCGACCGTTATCACGACGTCCGTACCTTCTCGGCGCAGCGGGCGGAAGGTTCCATCCAGTTAGGGCAAAAGCTGTCGCGCGCCAATACGCTGCAATACCGGTACACCTATCGCAGGGTGTATATCCTCGGAAAACCGCTCATTAGCCCCGATCTGATTCCGCTACTCTCACAACCAGTCAACGTCGGATTCTTTTCGATGAGCTTCATTCAGGATAAGCGTGACGATCCCATCGATTCACACCACGGCACGTATACCAGCATCGACCTGGCACTGGCTTCCAGCGTCTTTGGCTCGCAAACCGGCTTCGGCCGCGTGGTGGCGCGGAACTCCAGTTACTACTCCCTTACCAAGAACCTGGTGCTGGCGCGCACCACGGATTTCGGGTTGATCGAGCGTTATGCTGGGCTGTCTGTCATACCGCTGGCCGAGCGATTCTTCGGCGGCGGCACTTTTTCCAATCGAGCCTTCCCCGATTTTCAAGCCGGGCCGCGCGATCCCCTCACCGGCTTCCCCGTGGGCGGCAACGCGCTCTTTATGAACACCATCGAGTTGCGATTTCCGCTGGTCGGCGATAACTTGGGCGGCGTGCTGTTCAACGATCTGGGGAATGTTTACTCGGCGGTGAACAAGATTAATTTGGGGTTCCGGCAACCCAATCTGCAGGACTTCGATTACGCTGTCGAAGGCTTTGGCTTCGGGCTCCGCTATCGCACTCCGGTTGGTCCGGTGCGCGTGGATTTCTCGCTCAGCCCCGACTCGCCGCGGTTCTACGGGTGCGAAGGTTCCATCAACCAGTTAATTTACTGCGGTGTTCCCGGATCGAGTGTCCCGAGGACGAACCAGCGCATCGACGTTTTTCAATTCCATTTTTCGCTGGGGCAGGCGTTTTGATGAAAACCGCCTCAGCCTTTTGCGTACTGCTTGCCGCTTGCTCTGGGCCGGTTTCCGCCGAGATTATCGACCGCATCGCCGTCACGGTGGGCAATCAGGTGATCACCGAATCGCAAATCGACGAAGAGATCCGCATCACCGCCTTCCTGAATCGCGAAAAGCTGGATATCAATGCCGGCGCCAAAAGCCAAGCCGCTAACCGGTTGATCGAGCAAGCGCTGGTCAAGCGCGAAATGGATCTGAGCCATTATCCGCTGCCGGATTTGAGCGACGCCGGAGCCGCACTGGAGGGCGTGAAGGCCACCTATGCGAACGAAGCCGAGTACTCGGCGGCGCTGGAATCCTACGGCATCAGTGAAGCCGATCTGACGCGCCGTCTGCTATGGCAGTTTACGCTGCTGCGCTTCATTGATTACCGCTTCCGGCCCGGCATCCAGATCCCCGACGCGGATGTGCAAACATATTATCGGCAGCAGGTTTCCGGCTGGGAACAAAAGGGAGTGAATCCGATTCCGAGCCTGGAAGATTCGCGCGATCAGATTGAGGAGATCCTCACGCAAAAACTCATCGATCAAGCTCTGGATCAATGGATGGCCGACACTCGCAAGCAAGTGCAGGTTACCTACCGCGATCAGAGCCTCGGTGACACGAGTCCCGGCGCAATCAACCCGGCAAATCAATGATGAGCCGGCGCGCCAAAGTAATCGGATTCAGCTTCCTCGGCGCCGCCTGCCTCGCGATCGCAGCGCTGGGTACGGGCGTTCTGGCGCTGCAATCCCAGTGGTTCAGGAACAAGGTTCGCGATCGCATCGTGTCGGTGACGGAACGGGCGTCCGGCGGCCGCGTCGAAATCGGCAACTTTTCATATGATTGGCGCAATCTTACGGCGGAGGTTTCTCCCTTCGTCCTGCATGGCACCGAGCCCGCTTCTGCCGTGCCGCTGCTTCGTGCGGACAAGATCGGGATCCGGCTGCGAATCATTTCGCTGCTCGAAAAAAAAGTCGACATCGCGGCGCTGGTAGTTGAAACTCCCCGCCTGAACGTTATCGCCGCCCCCGATGGGTCCACCAATATTCCGCAGCCCAAAGTCACTTCGCACGGCCGCAATTTTGCCGAAGAGCTTCTCAATCTCAAAGTGCAGCACGTCGAGTTTCGCCACGGCCAGGCGAACTACAATTCCTTTAACCTACCTCTCGATACGGTGGGCGAGGGCCTCGAAGTCTCGCTGCGCTACGAAGGCCCACGGCCAGGCTCTGCAGGCCCGCGCTATCTTTGCACCATTTCTTCCGCCGCTGCCCACGTTTCTTCGCCCAAATTGCAGGTTCCCGCCGAGTTCGGCGTGAATGCCCAGGTTTCGTTCGACAAGAATGCTGTTCAGATTGTTTCCGCGGATCTGTGGTCCGGCGGAATGAAGTTGCAAGGCGCGGGTGCAATCACTAACTTTGCCACGCCGCATGGGGAGTTCGATCTCAAGGCCGTGGCCCCGATCCAGGAACTCAGCAAGATGGTGCGTCTGCCGATCGAACCGCGCGGAGATCTGGAGTTTCAGGGCCACGCAGGCCTCGGTGGCCCACCTGTAAACGGCAAGTCTCCCGACCGGCTGAGTGGTAGGTTGACAGGAAAAGGGCTTGGCTACCGTCATCAAGGCGTCGAGATCGCCGGCATTTCTTTCGCGACTCACGCCGATGTGGACCCCGATGGCATTCGTCTCCCGGACCTGGATCTCACATCCTCCCAGGGGCGCTTCCACGGAGCCGTGCAGGTGGCCGAGTTTAAGCGCGTGAGCTTGAATGGCACGCTGGGCGGCATCTCCATCGCCGATGTCGGCCGCTTCGCGGGCAGGGAAACAGGGAATCTTAATGGCACGCTGAGCGGTCCGGTGCAATTGGATGGGCAGCTCTCTTCATCCAGTCTCACGGGCGTCGCGGTTGGCGCCGACCTCGCTCTCGAAGCCGGTGTCGGCGGTCTGCCGGTGCAAGGCGGTCTCGTGATTCATTACGACCAACGCAGCGGAAAGATCGTGCTCGGAGACTCCAGGGTCGTGGTCGGCGCATCGGAAGCCACGGTCGCGGGTTTGTTCGGCGAGAATCTGGCGTTGCATGTCGTTTCCCGAGATCTCAACGATGTGATTCCTGTACTGCGAGCCCTCGGCGCGAATCCTCCCGCGCGCTGGCCGGTGGAACTGCACGACGGCGTGGTACACGTGGACGCGTCTGTCACCGGCACACTCCAGAACGCGAAGGTTTCGGGGAAGGCCGACTTTGAACGGCTGAAATTCGATGGCCACCAAGTCGACCGGCTGGTGACGACTTTCAGCCTGGATGGATCCGCGGCCGATCTGCTGACCGTCAGTGTCCAGCAAGGCAAGATGCGTCTGGAAGGCCAAGGGCGCGCGGGCTTGCACAATTGGAAGCTGGAGGGGTCGAGCCCTGTGTCCGCGCTGGCGACATTACGATCGGCCGACCTGCAGACATTAGCGGCTGAAGCGGGAATGTCGCCTCCGCCCGCCAGCGGATCGATTTCGGCCACGCTGCGCGTCACCGGCTCGCTCGAATCGCCGCTGGTGAATGGCAATGTGGCGCTGGACGATCTTACTGCATATGACGAGCATTTCACCGGTGTCCGGGCCGGGGTCACGTTCACGCCTACGGCGCTGGAGCTTTCCAATGCTGAGGCGCGCAGCGGCTCGGCCCGCCTGACGCTGAGCGGTGGTTACAATCATCCGGCCAACGATTGGAAAGATGGATCGGTGCGCTTTGATATCACCTCCCGCGGCGTCGATCTGACGCAGTTAAGGCACGTGCAGGAATTCGAAACCGGCCTGGGAGGGCGGGCGGAGCTGAAGGCGAACGGCACGGCGAAAGTTGTCAGCGGCCTGTTGGACCTCACGTCGCTCAACGGCGAGCTCTCGGTGCGTGACGTTACGCTGGATGGCCATCCCTACGGCAATCTGGATATCACGGCCGCCACGAAATTGCCGGTTCTCGCGCTCACGGCCACCGCGATCGTGCAGGACGTTCCGCTTCGCGCGAGTGGCGAATGGCGCATGGAGGGCGACTATCGAGGGGAGGCCCACATCCAATTCCCGCGCATTTCCTTCGCCACGCTGCACGATCTCACACCCGGCAAGCATCTGCGCAAGGACCTTCCGTTCGACGGATTCGTCGAGGGCGAAGCGTCCATCAGCGGTCCGCTGAATCAGCCCTCCCAGATGAAAACGGAAGTCACGCTGTCCACCGTTCAGTTCAACGCCAGTCCCAACACGCGGCCGATTGCGGGCGTGCAATTGCAGGATCTGGTGTTGAAGAATGCGCAGCCGCTTCATCTCGAGGCCACGGGCGGCGTGATCGACATCGGCCACGCCACGTTCCTCGCCAAGGACACCACGCTCGAGACTTCCGGGCGTTTGGCGCTGAACACGAAAAGTCCTTGGGATTTGAACATTCAGGGGCGCATTAATTTTTCCATTCTCGAGCTGTTTAATCCGGACCTGCTGGGTTCCGGCGCGTCGCTCGTGAACGTGGCTATCCGCGGACCGCTGACGGAGCCGCAGGTGGAGGGGCGCCTGGAGCTGCGCAATGCGTCGCTATTCCTGCGCGATGTTCCGAACGGGATCGATCAAGCCAACGGGCTGATCCTCTTTGATCGCAACCGCGCCACGGTGCAGAACTTGACTGCGCAAACCGGCGGCGGCGATATCAAATTCGAGAGCGGCAGCTTTGTCGGATTTCGCGGCACCGCGCTGGTGTATCGCCTGCAAGCCGCGGCGCACAATGTCCGCTATCGCTCGGGAAATGGCGTGAGTTTGACTATGGACGGCTCGGTGGCCCTGGTCGGGACGTCGGAGAACAGCGTTCTATCGGGCTCCGTTTCTGTGACGCGCGCCTCGTTCAATCCGCGGACGGACCTGGGTGCGCTATTTGCATCCACTGCGAAACCGGTTGCCGAAGCTACGCAAAACGATTACCTCAACGGCGTCCAGTTCGATGTTCGCGTGGTCACCAGCCGCACGCTGGAAGTGGAGACATCGCTCACGCGTAATATTCAGGCCGACGCCGATGTACGCCTGCGAGGCACACCGGATCGCCCGGTGCTGCTGGGCCATATCACGGTCAATTCAGGACAAGCCGAGTTTTTTGGGAATAAATATAGCATCAATCGCGGCGAAATCACTTTCGATAATCCGGCTAAGATTGAGCCCAACATTAATATGGATCTTTCCACCCACGTGCGCGGCATAACGGTGGACATCAGCTTCTCGGGCACGATCAACAAACTGAACTTTTCGTATCGTTCCGATCCGCCGCTGGAGGCTTCCGACATCGTTGCGCTGTTAGCTGTGGGCCGAAGTCCTGCCGCTGCCGGTCCGCTGGCTTCTCCGCAGGCCGTGAACAATTTCAACAGCAGTTTTCTCGGAACGGGCGCCGGCGACAATTCGCTTCTGTCACAGGCCATTGCCCCCAACAACGGACGCCTGCAGAAATTTTTCGGAGTCAGCCATATCAAGATCGATCCGCAGCTTACCGACATCACCATCGTTCCCCAGGCCCGGCTGACCATGGAGCAGCAGGTGTCTTCCGATATCACGCTCACCTACATCACAAACCTTGCGATCGCTAATCAACAAATCGTTCGCGTACAGTGGGACTTCAGCAGCAAATGGTCCGCCGTGGCGCTGCGCGATGAAAACGGCGCGTTCAGCATCGACATTCAGTACCGCAAGCGCTTTAAGTAAGGTGCGCGATGCGGCTCCGCAAAGTCCAGGGCAAGCTCAAAGTGGAACACAGCATCCTGGACGGACTGCGCGATGTGCTGGAACGCCTGCTCGAACAAAATCCCGCCGCCATCCGGTCCGTGATTCCCGGCGTGATCCGCCCGGTTCGCGACGCTAAAGGCGAAGTCAGAATCCGCGTTACCGTGCCGACTACCAATGGCTGGAAGGCTATCGCACTGAGCGCCGGCGCGCGCCAGGAGCTGTTCATTAGTACCGCTTTTTCGAAGGATCAGTTGGAGCAAGCCATACGGCGGGCGGCTCCCGAGGCCAGAGGTTAAACAAGCTGTAGCCCGGCGTGCTGTAGCCCATCTGCGCCCGAAGTACTAGAGCAATCCACCTCAGGCTCCGATCGAAACTCCGTACCTGGCGATTCGCATCACCTTAACTGCCGCTACAGCGCTAACGTTACGCCCAAATTCGTCCGATGAGGACATTAGATTCCCGTGAGCTTAAATCGGCAGTCATTGGAAATTCGGTGAAAATTCTAATTGCGGATGACAGCATCGTATCGCGGCACTTGCTGGAAGCCACCTTGCGGAAGTGGGGTTACGAAGTGCTGGTGGCCTGCGACGGAGCGGAAGCGCTAAAGATTCTGGAACGCGAAGATGCTCCGGCGCTCATCATTCTCGACTGGATGATGCCGGGCATGACGGGCCTGGAAGTGTGCCAGCGGATCCGGCAGCGCGGCACCGAGCCGTACATCTACATTCTCCTGCTCACCTCTAAAAGCCAGAAGGAAGATTTGATCGAAGGCATGGACGCAGGCGCGGACGACTATATCACTAAGCCTTTCGACCAAAACGAGCTGCAAGTCCGGCTGCGCGCCGGAACCCGGCTGGTGGATTTACAAGCACAGCTGCTCTCGGCACGGGAAGCTCTGCGCGAACAAGCCACCCGGGATTCCCTCACGCACCTGTGGAATCGCAGCTCGATCCTGGAATCGCTGACTCGCGAGCTGTCGCGGGCGGAGCGTGAATCGTCACCGCTTGGCGTCGTGATCGTGGACTTGGACCACTTCAAACACATCAACGACAATCACGGACATCCGGCCGGAGACGCGGTGCTGCGCGAAGCTGCCCGGCGCATGCAAAACAGCGTGCGGCAGTACGATTCCATCGGGCGCTATGGCGGCGAAGAATTCCTGATTCTGCTGCCCGGCTGCAGCGAAGCCGAAAGCTACTCGCAGGCCGAACGTCTACGCAAGCAACTTACGCAGTCCGACATTCGGATCGGTGACACGTCGCTGCGCATCACAGCCAGCTTTGGCGTCACGGCCGCCATGCCGGGCGATCCTTGGACTTCCGAAGGGCTGATCCGCAAGGCTGACGAAGCGCTGTACGTGGCCAAGAAATCGGGACGCAACCGCGTTGAGATTTTGGCCTATAACTCCGAACCGGCGCCCGCCCAGGCACCGGCCGAAAGCGTCGTCGTCAGTTAACGACGTCAGTTAAAGACGCTAACTAACGCGGCGCTACTTGCTCGCGTTGGTTACTTCGGTTTGTCTTTGGGCGACCTGGAAATGGCTCAGCGAATTGGCGTAGCTCGCGAGGCCCTTATATAGCGCTTCGGCCGTGCGCTGGCGATACTCGTCGCGGCGCATCACGCTTTCGTCGTGCGCGTTGCTGATGAACCCGATCTCAGCCAGCACCGACGGCATGGAAGCGCCAATCAGCACCACAAACGGGGCTTTCTTGACGCCGCGATCCTTGGACCGTGCATCCGTGCTGCGCGCCGACAAGGTATAGAGCGCCGACTGCACGCGCGTGGCGAACTCGCGTGACTCTTCCACTTTGTCCTTCAGCGCGATCTTCTCCAGCAATTGCTGCAGCTCGTAGATGCTCATGGTAGATCCGGCGTTCTCTCGCGCCGCGGTTTCCAGCGCGCTCTTCGATGTGGTGAGGTTCAAATAAAACGTCTCTACACCCGCGGCCGTGCGCAAGGGCGATGAATTCGCGTGGATGGAGAGGAACAGATCCGCTTTGGCTTCGTTGGCGATCTCGGTGCGCCGCTCGAGCGGGATGAACGTATCGTCGGAGCGCGTGTAGATCACCTCGCTCCCCATCCGCTCTTCAATCAAACGGCCGAGCCGCTGGGCGACGTCCAACACCAGGTCCTTCTCGCGCAGACCCTCCGGTCCAATGGTTCCGGTATCGTGGCCGCCGTGGCCGGGATCGAGAACCACGCGATCCACCTTCAATCCCAGCACGCGAATCATCGATCGGCCGCCGCTGGAGTTGCGCTTGGCCGGAAGAGCGGTCTCGGGCGAAGAAGCAGGCGGAGTCACAACCGTGGCACTGGTAACGGTCGCAGACACCGGCCGCGGCGGAGCGGGACCGGGCTTCGTGTTCAGAACGATGACGGATGGCGCTGGAATCGTTGCGCTTTTCAAGGCCAATGCCGGTGGCGGATCGAGCGGTGCTTGCTGCGCTTGTACGGGCGGGGCGGCCGGAGCCGGGGCTGACGCCGGAGGAGGCGTGAACTGTCGACGCTCCGCTGGTTTCGGCGCGGGTGTTGGTTCCACCACTAATGCTGGCGGCGTCTTCACGGGGGCTTTGGTGGTTTCCTTCGTGGTTTCCTGAGTCTTGTCTCCCAGAGCGCGGAGTTCAATGATCAGCCGCGAGGGATTTTCCAGGCGCGACGTCGATGTCTCTACCTTGGTCTCCAGGTCCAAAACCACGCGGGTAACGTTGCGCTGCGGCTCGGCCACGCGGATTTGCTTCAGAAAATGATCCGACACCGGAATCACGGTCAGCGATTTGTGCGTCAAGGCGGGCTTGGTACCGGAAAGGTCGAAAAAGATCCGGTCTGGATTATCCAGATGATCGGTCTTCACCTGGAAGTCGCCATCGGTTTCGATCGCGATGCGCGTCACGCCGCCGAGCGACCAGAAACGCACCGCGGTGACGTGGTGCGGCTCGTCATCGTCAGCCGCGAACGCGATGTCGGCTGCGATCGCGCTTCCAAGCGCCAACATCAACACAGTGCCGGCCAGCCGCCATATGTGCGAACGAGATCCGTCCTGCTGCTTCCGGGGGAGGTGTAGCATGGGCGACTTACCGGGTTGCGATGTGTAGTTTGCCCTCTGGATCGACATACGCAAGAATGTGCTTCGGCTCTTCTTCAGCAGCCTTCGGCTCCTCTACATTCTTCGCTTCGCTCTTCGCCTGAATGTCCTTGCCGGCCGCGCTCTTCGCCTGGCCGTATTTTTTGCCAACCTTGGCAACGTAGTTGATGGTTTCCGGATACGGCGGCACGTCCTTGTACTTCGCTACGGCCTTTTCGCCGGCGTTGTAGGCCGCAATCGCCAGCCGATCGTCCTGGAACGTATCCTGCAAAAACTTGAGATAGCGGACCCCCGCCTCGATATTCTGCTTCGGATCGAAGCTGTCCGTCACGCCGAACCGCTGCGCAGTCCCTGGCATGAGCTGCATCAGCCCTTGCGCGCCTTTGGGCGAAACGGCAAACGGATTGTAGTTGCTCTCCACCTGGATCACCGAATCCACCAGCAGCGGGTTCACGTCGAACGCCTTGGCTGCCTCGTCAATCAACCCGTGAACGTCGGGAGACTTGTTCGCGCTCCCTGGGCCCGGCGCAACCACCAAACTCCTCACCAGCCTGCCGGTGTGCGCGTCCACCTTCACCACCCAAACCTCGCCGGCGCTCAGTTGAGCCGTTCCCGATATTCCCAAAACTGCCCCTGCCAGAACAAGATCCAAACAAAATCGCATCCTTTTGTTCTATCCGATTATAACCGGATTGCCTCCATCCGCAAATTTTTCTTTCCCGATGATGTCGTTGCTTGGACCAGAGTGTCGCATGCAGAGGCTAATGGTATTATTCTCTCATGCAAGCCTCCGGGTTTGTGCTGGCGGGCGGCGGAAGCACGCGCATGGGCCGGAACAAGGCGCTGCTGCCCTTTCACGGAATGACGCTGGTGGAGCACATAGCTGGAATTGTCCGCGAGGCCGCCGGTTCGGTGACGCTGATCGGCGATCCCGGCCAGCTCGGCTACCTCGGCCTGCCCGTGATTCCGGATCAAATTGCGGGGCGCGGTCCGGCCGGCGGGATCGAGACCGCGTTGACCATGACCACCACCGACTGGAATTTGATCGCCGGCTGCGACATGCCCGGCCTCACCTGCGACATCCTCCTCCGCCTGCTCGGCCGCGCTGCCCTGACCACTACGAACTGCGTGGCGGCCGCCGTTTCCGATGGGGAGCCCGAGCCTTTGTGCGCCGTTTACCACCGGCGCTGCCTGCCGGTGGTGGGTCGCGCCATTCGTGAAAACCGATTGAAAATGAAGAACTTACTAGCCGAACTCGGCGCCGAGCTGGTGCCGGTTGATCCCGCGGCCATTGCCAACGCGAACACTCCCGGCGAGTGGGCCGAATTCGAGGCGAAACTGTGAGCGACCAGTCCGAGCGCCTCCACTACATCGACTTTCGCCATGTTTATAAGACGTTCGATCGGCCCATTTTAGTCGACGCCAGCTTTTACGCCACGGCCGGCGAAACGCTGGCCATCATCGGCCGCAGCGGCGTGGGCAAGTCCGTCAGCCTGGGTCACATCATGGGATTTATCAAGCCGGACCAGGGCAACGTCTTCGTCGCCTACCAGGACATCACCAATTACAACGAGGCCGAGCTGCGCGAGATCCGCAAGAAAGTGACAATGGTCTTTCAAAGCGGCGCGCTGTTTGACTCGCTCACGGTCGGCGAAAATATTTTGTTTTCGCTTGAGCTCCGCAGCGATTACGATGCCAGCAATAAGGAGGACGTCGTCGAAGGACTGCTCTCCATGGTGGACATGCTGCAATTCAAGGACGCATATCCGGCCGACCTTTCCACCGGCTACAAGCGCGCGGTGGCGATCGCACGGGCGCTGGCGGCGCAGCCTGAGTGCATTCTCTACGACGAGCCCACCACTATGGTGGATCCCATTATGTCGAATACCCTGAGCGAGCTGATGCTCAAGCTGAAGCGCGAACTACGGCTCACGGCGGTGGTGGTGACGCACGATCTGGATCTGATGCGCAAAGTAGCCGATAGCGTCGTGGTGCTCTACAAGGGCCAGGCGATCTACTTCGGGCCGGTGAAAGATTTGGAAAAGTCGGACCATCCGCACATTCGCGCGTTCCTGGCGATGGACCGCGTGGATCTGGTGGCGGGCGCCGGCATCGAATAGCTACTTCCTTTCGAAATTGAGCGATACCGAATTCATGCAGTAGCGCTGGTTCGTCGGCCGCGGGCCATCGTCAAAAAGATGTCCCAGGTGCGCATCGCATTTCGCGCAAAACACTTCCACGCGCTGCATCCCGTAGCTCGAGTCGGTCTCGATTCAGCTCGCGCCACTCTTGATCAGTTTTGGCAATTTCAGCCATATTCGGTTACCAAATGGATCGCTTGTAGTGCCGGCGAATTCGCTCATCCTTCGTGACGAGCGGAGCTTCGTTGGCGCTTGCGTGCGCTACAATCAGCCGATCAAACGGATCGCGCGCCCAGGTTAGATCGACGGCACTCTCAATGACCGAGGCAAAAGGAAGCCGGCAAACGGCTAGGCCTATCTCTGACGACAAGCGCTCAATCACTTTGAGAGCCGTCGTTCTCGCACGTTTGATTTCGTGAAGCAGTTGAAGCTCGAGGACCACCGCGGGTGAAATTAGGATCTCATCTTCTGCCTGAATACCCGCAATCGCCATCTTGCTGAGCTTATGTCTTTCCCCACCGAAAAGCCATACGACGACACAGGTATCCAGATACGTCACTTCAATTCGCTCCATTCCTTCAGCCAATCGATACGGAGAACGTCATCGGAGTCGCCGACGAAATAGTCGCGCTTCTTCAACCGGCTGAGCTTGTCGGGCTTGGTTTCAGGAACGATTTTGAGGACACGGCCCTTGCGAACGACTTCGACAGGGATACCTGTCTTCAGCGTCTCGTCCAGGATGTTGTAGATATCCGCCCGCAACTTCGAAGCCGTGACCCGCATCACTCAATCGTATCACGACACGTACGAGCCTCACGAGCGAGTCGTACGTGTTTATTGCTGGATGGTCACTCTTCCGTAATTACGACGGGCCTTTGTAAGACACGCCATGGTGAGCGTGATATCTCGATGACGGATCTCCCCTCCGATACTGCTCGACACGTCCCCACGTAGCGTCCCAAGGGCCTTCTTCTGTTAACGGTTCACCGGGCCACGAGGAAGTTTCCTTAAAAACACGCCAGATCGGAAGTTCGGAGGCTGCATGAGAGTCGAAATAGACGTCGAGCAAAGACGCGAACCAACCAGAGTCCATGCCTATCGAGCCCTGCCTCTCGTCGTCCTCAAGCCATACCAGTCCCCAAGGGCGGCGCGGCCCGAAGCCATGTTCGCAGTAAGCAATTCCGGTTTTCGACGCCGCATGCTTGAGGACCGTCCAACAAGGGTATTTGTCGCCGGGTTTACCGTAATCCCACGCTCGGAAAACAACCTCTGGCTCCACGAGCATCGTTCTGATGTGCGCTAGGACACGTGCATCCGACAGATGTTCCAACTCGCGTTCAACCAGGGCCTTCAGGGTTTCAGCGTCGATGGACATAGCCCAGGAGGCGAGCGTCCGCTTGTTACTGCTGGATCGTCACGATCGGCTGCGAAGCCGCCAGCACCGCTTCCGCTTCTTCCGCTGTGAACTGCTCGGTCTTCGCCGAGTGATTCATCGAGCAGAACTTCGGGCCGCACATCGAACAAAACGCCGCGTCCTTGAAGCCTTCCTCGGGCAGCGTTTCATCGTGCATCGCTTCAGCGGTTTCCGGATCGAGCGACAACTCGAACTGCCGCCGCCAGTCGAATTTGTAGCGGGCGCGCGATAGTTCGTCATCACGATCGCGAGCGCCCGGTCGATGCCGCGCGATGTCGGCAGCATGCGCCGCAATCTTGTATGCGATGATGCCCTGCTTCACGTCCTCGCGATTCGGCAGCCCCAGGTGCTCCTTGGGCGTCACATAGCACAGCATGGACGCGCCGTACCAGCCGATCATGGCCGCGCCGATGGCCGACGTGATGTGGTCGTACCCCGGCGCGAAATCCGTCACTAAGGGGCCGAGCGTGTAGAACGGCGCCTCGTTGCACATCTCCACTTCCTTCTCCACCTGCATTTGGATCTGGTCCATCGGAATATGGCCGGGACCTTCGATCATCACCTGGACATCGTATTCCCAGGCTCTGCGCGTCAGCTCGCCCAGCGTCTTCAATTCCGCGAACTGCGCCGCATCGCTCGCATCGGCCACGCAACCGGGCCGCAATCCATCCCCGAGCGAAAAACTCACGTCATGCTTCTGGAAAATTTTGCAAATCTCATCGAAATGCTCGTACAGGAAATTCTGCTTGTGATTCTTGACCATCCATTCGGCCAGGATCGCCCCGCCGCGACTCACGATACCGGTGATGCGCTTTGTAGTGAGCGGAACGTACTGCACCAGAACACCCGCGTGAATGGTCATGTAATCCACGCCCTGCTCGGCCTGCTCCTCGATCACTTCCAGCATCACGTTGATATTCAGATCTTCCACGCGGCGCACGCGACCCAGCGCTTCATAAATCGGTACCGTGCCCACCGGAATCGGCGAGGCGTTGATAATGGCTTGCCGGATGCGCGGAATATCACCGCCGGTGGAAAGATCCATGATCGTATCGGCCCCGTATTTCACGGCGTAATGCAGCTTCTCCACCTCTTCGTCGATATTCGACGTGGTGGCCGAATTGCCAATGTTGGCGTTGATCTTGCAGCTGGACTGCACGCCGATGCACATCGGTTCCAGGTTGGTGTGGTGGATATTGGCTGGAATGATCATGCGCCCGCGCGCAACCTCGGATCGGATCAACTCGCCGGTCACATGCTCGCGCTTGGCGATATATTCCATTTCTTGGGTGATGACGCCCTGGCGCGCGTAGTGCATTTGCGTGCGGATCGGATCTTTCATTCGGGGGGAAATCCACGGAGTGCGCATACCGGCCATTTTAGCGCAGTGTTACAAAAGGGATGGGTGTCAACGCTGATCGTCGACAACTACGATTCGTTTACCTACAGCCTCGTCGACGCCGTCGCCAAGGTTAGCGGGCGTGCCCCCATTGTCATTCGAAATGATGAGATGACGTGGGATGAGATCCAGCGCCTGCAATTCGATAGCGTGATCATCTCGCCTGGGCCGGGCCGCCCCGAGAATTCGCGCGATTTCGGGATTTCGGCACGCTTGATCGACGCCGCGTCGAACGGTCGTTTCCCGCTGCTGGGCGTTTGCCTGGGGCACCAGGGGATCGCACATCATTTTGGTGGGCGCGTGATTCAGGCGTCTGAGCCGGTGCACGGGCGGTCCGCCGAAATTTTGCATCATGGCGATGAACTATTCGCCGACGTCCCCGAGCGATTCAGTGCCATCCGTTATCACTCGCTGATCGTCGATGAGCCATTGCCCGCGGAGCTACGAAAGATCGCTTGGACATCGGACGGTGTCGTTATGGCGCTGCGGCATCGCGAATTGCCGCTCTGGGGCGTTCAGTTCCATCCGGAATCCATCTGCACGCGATATGGCGAAACGATCCTGCGCAATTTTCTATCGCTGAGCCAGCGCAAGATTCGCGTGCATGCCCGAGAAATCGCCCTGACCGTGCGGCCTGAAACAATCTTCCGTGAGCTATTTTCGCGCGAGCGCTACGCTTTTTGGCTCGACAGCTCGCTGGTCTCAGACGCTAGCCGCTTCTCCTACATGGGAACCGGTACCGGGATTCTCCGCGCACCGTTCCTCGATTCGCTCGATCGCGCGCTCGGCAACATTGAAGTGGACGCGCCTCCGCTGCCCTTCGCCTTCACCGGCGGCTACGTCGGATATCTGGGCTACGAGCTCAAAGCCGAATGCGGAGCGCCGGGGAAACACCAGTCGCCTTATCCCGATGCATGCCTGCTGCGTGTGGATCGCTTCTTGGCGATCGATCACGCGAAGAACAAGCTTTGGATCGTTTCGTGTGGCGAACCGGATCAGGATGTCGAACCACGTATCGCCGCTCTGCAAGATTGCCCACCGGCAATGCTCCCGCCAACTTCAGTCGAATTCCAGCTTGCAACCGAACGCGCCGATTATCTCGGCCTCATCGACGTCTGCCGATCCCGCATCGCCTCGGGCGAAAGTTACGAGATCTGTCTCACCAACCAACTGCGCGTCACGACCGACGCCTCGCCGCTCGCC
>DATHMO010000158.1:0-64658 GCA_035486995.1 Bryobacteraceae bacterium | reverse complement strand
CCTGGCCGCTGTCGATGGCCTTAACCTCGAAATCGCGCGTGGCGAAATCTTCGGCATGGTCGGACCCGACGGCGCGGGCAAAACCACTACGTTGCGCCTGCTCTGCGGGCTCATGGACCCAACCGTTGGCGAGGCTTGGGTCGCCGGACACAACGTCGCGCGCGAGCCGGAAGCCGTCAAAGACCAAATCGGCTACATGGCCCAGCGCTTCGGCCTGTATGGCGATCTCACTGTCGACGAAAACATGTACTTTTATTCCGATCTGTTCGGCCTCTCCAAAGCCGAGCGTGAGCCGTTGATCCAGCGCCTGCTCCGCATGACCCGCATGGAGCCCTTCCGCGCGCGCCGCGCCGCCAATCTCTCCGGCGGCATGAAACAAAAACTTGCGCTCATGTGTACACTGCTGCACCATCCGCAAGTTCTGTTTCTGGATGAACCCACCAACGGCGTCGACCCCGTCTCGAGACGCGATTTCTGGGCCATCCTGTATCAATTGGTCCGCGACGGCCTCACCGTCTTCGTCACCACCGCCTACCTCGATGAAGCCGAGCGCTGCAATCGCGTCGGCCTGATGAACCAGGGCCGCATGATCCGCTGCGATTCGCCGCAGGGGCTGAAACGCAACTTCGAGAAGATCTGTTTCGAAATCGAAACCACCGATCAGCGGGCCGCCCGCGCTGTCTTGAAAGACGCTGAGCCTTACGGCGCCAAACTGCACCTCTTCCTTCCGCTCGGCCAAACGCCGCACGCCGTTGAAAGTACGCTCGCCGCACAGGGCATCCGGCTCATCA
Organism: Bryobacteraceae bacterium; assembly: GCA_035486995.1. Taxonomy (GTDB): domain Bacteria; phylum Acidobacteriota; class Terriglobia; order Bryobacterales; family Bryobacteraceae; genus Palsa-89. The sequence continues at coordinate 63,867 of DATHMO010000158.1, read as the reverse complement.
GTTTTCGTCCCATCATTCCATCGCTCGAAGACGTCTTCATCGGCCTGGTAAGAGAGTCCCAAAATGCCGCCTGACTCGAATGCCGTCGAAATTCGCGACCTCGTCAAAACCTTCGGCACATTCGTCGCCGTCGACCACGTCAACCTCGAAGTCCGCCGCGGCGAGATCTTCGGATTCCTCGGCCCCAACGGCGCAGGCAAATCCACAACAATCCGAATGCTGTGCGGCCTGCTGAAACCAACCTCCGGCAGCGCCACCGTCGGCGGCCTCGACATCGCCACGCAGTCCGAAGCCGTGAAACATAACATCGGCTACATGTCGCAGCGCTTTTCCCTCTACGACGACCTCTCCGTCGAAGAGAACATCGATTTTTTCAGCGGCATCTACAACGTCCCGCGCGCTCGCCGCGCCGAGCGAAAAGATTACGTGCTGCGCATGGCGGGCATCGAAGAACGGCGCTCCAGCCTCACCGCCCTGCTCTCCGGCGGCTGGAAACAGCGGCTGGCGCTCGGCTGCGCGATCCTACACGAACCGCCTATTTTGTTTCTGGACGAACCCACCTCGGGCGTCGATCCCATCGCGCGCCGCACTTTCTGGGACCTGATCTATCAGCTCTCCGCCTCCGGCCACACCGTCTTCGTCAGCACGCATTATATGGACGAAGCCGAGTATTGCCATCGCCTCGCGCTTATGTATCGCGGGAAAGTGATCGCGCTCGGAACGCCCGCCGAGTTGAAGAATTCGCTCGCGAGCCACAATCTCTTTCACCTGGAAGTCTCGGATCTCCTCGGCGCCATGAACACGCTCGAAAAGATTCCCGGCCTTTCCGAAATCGCCGTCTTCGGCGGAGGACTGCACGTTACAGCCGCCGACGCAACGCGCGCCGTCCCCGAAATGCGATCCACGCTCGAACGCGCCGGCATCTCAGTCCCCATCCTCGAACCGATTCAGCCCTCCATGGAGGACGTCTTCGTCGCGATGATCGAAGACGAAGAAAGGAAAATCGCATGAGTGTCCGCAGGCTGATGGCTGTCACCAAAAAGGAGTTGCTCCACATCGTTCGCGACGTCCGCAGCCTTGCCCTGGCCCTCGCGCTTCCGCTCGTGATGCTGCTGCTATTCGGTTACGCGCTCACGCTCGACGTCGATCGCATCCCCACTTACGTCTACGATCAGGACCATACGCCCGAAAGCCGCGAATTAATTGATCAATTCCGTGGCTCGCGCTATTTCCAACTTCGCGAAGCCATCAACAATTACAAGACCGCCGAGCGCGGCATCGACAAAAGCGCGATCCTGCTCAGCATCGTCGTGCCTCGATATTATTCGCGTCACTTGCTCTCGGGCGACGAAGCCGACGTGCAATTGCTGGTCGATGGCAGCGATTCCAACACCGCATCCATCGCGCTCGGTTATGCCGACGCAGTGATCGAAAGCTATTCCGCGCAATTGCGCTCCAATGCTCAAGTCCGCCGTGGCGGCCAGCCCATGCGCGTTCCCGTCGATCCCCGCATTCGCGTCTGGTACAACAGTGATCTCAAGTCCAAAAACTTCATCGTCCCCGGATTAATCGCCGTCACCATGATGATCATCGCCTCGATGCTGAGTTCGCTGACCATCGCGCGCGAATGGGAAAACGGCACCATGGAACAGTTACTCTCCACTCCCGTGCGCCCCGGCGAACTGGTGCTCGGCAAACTGCTCGCTTATTTCGCACTCGGCCTGGCCGACATGGCCATCTCCATTATCGTCGGCGTGTTTATTTTTCAAGTTCCATTTCGCGGCAACGCGGGGTTCCTGCTTTTCACTAGCTGCCTATTCTTGTTCGGTGCGCTCTCCTGGGGGATTTTTCTTTCGGCCACCGCGCGCACGCAATTGATGGCCTTTCAAATGGGAATGCTCAGTTCGTTTCTGCCCGGCTATCTACTCTCGGGCTTCATTTATTCAATTCACAATATGCCCCGGATTATCCAGATCGTCAGCTATATCGTGCCCGCCCGCTATTTCGTCACCATCTTGAACGGCGTGTTTTTGAAGGGCGTCGGATACCGCATCCTGTGGCTCGAAGTCCTGATGCTGGCCATTTACGCCGGCCTCGTTTTTTGGGGCGCGTCCCGCAAAATGCGCCTGAAAGTGGCCTAAAATGCGCGAACGATTACTCTGCATCATTCGAAAAGAATTCCGCCAGGCCCTTCGCGAGCCGCGCATGCGCTCCATGCTATTCATCCCGCCGCTCGTGCAATTGTTTGTATTCGGCTTCGCGGTGAATCTGGATGTCGACCACGCGACTCTCGCCTGGATGGATGGCGACCGTTCCTACCAGAGCCGCGAACTGCTCGCCGCCTTTCAAGGCTCCGGCCGTTTCGAAGTTGTCGCCGAGCCGGCCAACGATCGCGAGGTCCAACAACTGCTCGACGCCAGCCGTGCCGATCTGGTGGTCCGCGTCCTCCCCGGCTTCGAGCGCGATCTCGCGCGCGGCCGCAGCACCTCGGTGCAAGTTCTGATCAACGGCACTAACTCCAACACCGCGTCCATCGTCTCCAGCTACGCGTCTTCCATCATCACGGACTTCGCGTCGCAAGTAATGCAGGAGCGCAATCGCGAACTCCTCAGCGCGCGCCAAGTCGCCGCCCCGGTGTCCTTCCACGTGCCGCAGCTCAAACTGCAAAGCCGCGTCTGGTTCAACCCGGACCTGCTCAGCCGCAATTATTTTGTCCCCGGCATCGTTGTCAACATCATCATGCTGATCACGCTGATGCTCACCGCCATGGCCATCGTTCGCGAAAAGGAAATCGGAACCATGGAGCAGTTGATGGTCACGCCTATCCGTCCCATCGAACTGATGCTCGGCAAAACACTGCCGTTCGCCTTGGTCGGCCTGGTCGACACCGTTCTCGTCATTATCGCCGCTTTGCTGCTGTTTCACGTTCCTTTTCGCGGCAGCGTGCTGCTCCTGTTCTTTTGCGCGGTCCTGTTCCTGATGACGTCGCTCGGCGCGGGCATCTTCATTTCCACCATTTCGCAAACGCAGCAGCAGGCCATGATGACCACGTTCCTGTTTTTCCAGCCCTGTTTTCTCCTCAGCGGATTCGCGTTTCCGGTCCGAAATATGCCGGACTCGGTGCAATATCTGACGTACCTCGACCCGGTGCGCTACTTCATGGAAATCGTTCGTGGCGTGTTCCTCAAGGGCAGCGGCGTATCGGTGCTGTGGCCGCAAATGCTCGCGCTCGCGATTTTCGGCGTCGTCATTCTGACATTAAGCTCTTTGCGATTCCGTAAACGTCTGGATTAGCTTGCGCGCTGAGCACCTGCACGCGATCGCCGCGCGGCGCCCAGATCTCGGGATCGCTCGCCACAAAAATCGCGATGGTAGGTACTCCCACCGCGGCCGCGAGATGCGTGATTCCGGAATCGTTACCGATGTACAAGCGCGCGCTCGCGAGCGAGCACGCCAGCTCGTAGAGATCATCAAACCGCATTGCGCTCTCGAGCGTTTCGTCGGGGCCCGCGCACCATCGCACCGGCATCGCCAATCTCTCAGCCAGTTCTCGAAAGCGCTCCAGCGGCCAATTCTTTCGGGCGCTGCCGGAGAACGGATGGATCGCCACAAAATCACCGCGCACCGGCGGATCACACTCGATTCGCGGCACTGCTCGTCCCCCGCCGCCTACCTGCTGGAAAAAGAAATCCGCCGCGTGAATTTTCGCGCCGCGTTCAGGCAAAGCATCCAGGAACTGAAATGACAATCCGAGCGCTCGCACGCATTCGCGAAACTCCGTGCGATTCGATCCGTACCACGAAACAATCGAATCGAACTCCCGCAGCCGTGCGATCAACCCCGGCGGCGGATTGACGCCGGCGAGTCCCAGCAAATCGATTCCAGTCGAAGTGATCGGGCTCGCCGCCGCAAAACGAATCAGAGGCACGATCGCGGATGGCACCCAGACCTCGGTGTAATTAGCTCGAAGAAATTCGATCGCGGGCAGCGAAAGAATGCAATCACCGATTCCGCCCGGCCGAATGATCAGTCTGCGCACGCGTTACTGCAGCGCGTGGCTGGTCTCCCACGCTGGGCCATCGATATCATGCAGGCTCAAGTGCACGGTTTTGGCGGCATCCAAATCTTTGCTGCTCATTTCGAAGCGCGCGGCCACCATGCGGTCCACCATGCTATGAGGCGCAATTGTGTCCTTCATCCCGAGCCCCTCGTTGTATTGGTCGCCGAGGAAGCGGTTGTATTGGAAGAGCTGCTTCAAATCGGGTTTTGAAGTCGTGACCCCCTCGGCCATCTCTCCGTTTTTCTTCTCGATCGTCAGTTCCACGTTCCCAACCACGAAGGGAATGTCCGACGGATTTTCCACTCGAAAATCGAGTACCGCGATGCTATTGTCATCGCCCAGCGCTCCGGTTCGTACCTTCAAGATTTTCCCCTGTAACTGAAGATGCGATCCCGCGTTGCCCGTCACCGTGAGAAACACCGCGATCCCTACCGCCACCACCCCGATTCCAACGAAGATGAGAAGTCGCTTATTCATCGCCCCGCTCGCACCTAATCCCCCAGCAGCTTGCCGTATCCATGTAGACGGGTGACGTTATCGCAGATCGCCTTGATGGCGGCCGTGATCGGAATCGCGAGCAACAGGCCAATGCCGCCCCACAGCGTGCCCCAAAACATCAGCGCTACCGTGACCACCAGCGGATTCAGGTGCACACGTGATCCCACCACTTTCGGATACAGCAGATTCATGGCAACCAAGTGCAGTACCGCCACCACTACGGCAATCATCACGTAAATCGCAGGCTCGGTGTAAACGATCAACCCCGCTGCCAGCGCGGGAAACATCGCCATCGGTAATCCTACGTACGGCACCAGGCTCAGAAATCCGCTTAACGGCCCGATCAGCGGCCAGTAGGGAAGCCGGATCGCAAAGAAAAACGCGCTGCTGATGGTAGCCAGAAGCAAGCCCAGAATGAAGTTGCCGATGACGTAGGCCCGCACCATGTCCGCCACGCCCTCCCAGCTTTTCCCCACCACCTGGCGCTCGGAGCTCTTGAACAGATAGAGAAAGCTGCGCCGCATGTGATCGCGCCAGCTCAACATGAAATACACCAGGAACGGAACGAAGCTCGCCATCAGCAGCACATCGTAAAACGAGCGGACATATCCGTACACGTATGTCAGCAGCGGCGTCGGCTCGGCGTGAATGCGGACCTCTGGTATCAAGGGCGGCGCCGTGTCCACGGGCTTGCTACCGCGCCGTCTGCGCCCTGCCTCCGGCGTTGGATTGCCGGGCGGCGGAGTTTCCTGGAAGCGCTTCGGAATCACAACTTGATAGGTTCGCTTCTCCACCTCGTCAACACGCGTGGCAATGTTGTCCACCATGTCGTTCATGCGCTGGCTGTAAGCCGGCAGCTCATCCACGAATCCGGCGAACTGCGTGTAGAGCCCGAGCCCGAGCAGATACAAACCCAACAGTGCGATGGTGCATACGATAAAACTGGCGACCGCGCGCGGGAGCCGCAATTTCACGAAAAGAATGACCACCGGATCCAGCAAAAACGCGATGGTGATCGCCACCACCATCGTGATGAAGAACACTCGTCCGAAATAGAGCAACGCCACGCACGCCGCGGCGGCAAGCATCGTGATGCCGGCCTGTACCGGCTTTTCTACCGGCAAAATGGGTGTGGGCGTCGGAGTAAGTGTGGACATCGGGACCTCAGGTCCTCTTCTATGATGAAATGAAATCGGTAGAACAGCAAACAAAATTAGGGGCAAGTCGCCGGTTTTGACGAATTTCTAGCGAGCGGAAGGCTCCGCTGCGGGTATTGGGATGACACAAGGTAGAATTCTGGCCCTCGATTTGGGCAAACGGCGCATCGGACTGGCGCTGAGCGACGAACTCGGCTTCACGGCCCAGGGCCTCAAAACCCTGGAGCGAACCACGATTCGCGAGGATCTGGCGCACTTGGCTGAGCTGGCGTCCGGCAACAACGTCACTCTGATTTTGATGGGCAATCCGCTGCATATGAGCGGCCGCGAAGGACGCGGGGCGGCCCATGCTCGCGAATTCGGCGAGCGGCTGGAGGCCTTCACTGGCATCCCGTTCCAACTTTGGGACGAGCGCTTGACCACTGTACAGGCCCAGCGCGTGCTCCGCGAAAGCGGCATCAGCATTGAAAAACGCGCCAAAGCTGTGGACCGGCTGGCCGCCGTGATCTTGCTCGAAAGTTATCTCGACTCCCGCCAATCATGATCCGCCGGCTGGTAGTCGCCCTCGTCGTGCTGGCCGCGGTTGCGGGCTCGCTCATTTATGTATCCCTCGGCGTCGCTTACCAGGGATTTTCGAATCAAGTGATTCTGGATTTGCCGAAAGGAACCAGCACGCGGGCGATCGCCGATCAACTGGCCGACGCCGGCGTCATCCGGTTTTCCTGGCAGTTCCTGTTGCTGCGGATGCTTCGGCCATCGGCGCGCCTGGAAGCGGGCGAATATTTGTTCTCGCATGCCGACACACCCCGCAGCATCTTCAGCCGCATCGTGCGCGGTGACGTATTCTTCTACGAACTGATCGTGCCCGAAGGCAGCAACATGTTCGACATCGCGGCCAGCTTGGCCCGTTTTGATTTCCTGAAGCCGGCTGCGTTCTTGCGCGCGGCACGAAATCCGTCGCTCATCCGCGATCTTGCGCCCGACGCGCCCACGCTTGAGGGATACTTGTTTCCTTCCACCTACCGCATCACCCGCGCCACCACGGAACAGCAGCTTTGCGTAATGATGACCGGCCTTTTTCGCAAGCATTGGCGCGAACTGCAGGACTCGCAGCCGAATGGCGCGCCGGTGAATGACACCGTGACATTGGCGTCGCTGGTGGAGAAAGAGACCGCGGTTCCCGCCGAACGGCCCATCGTAGCATCGGTCTATGACAATCGCTTGCGGAAGGGAATGGCGCTGGATTGCGATCCAACCACCATCTATGCGGCGCTGCTCGAAGACCGGTATCGCGGGGTCATTTATCGATCGGATCTCCAAAGCGGCAACGCCTACAATACCTACAAACATGCGGGGCTGCCACCCGGTCCGATCGCGAATCCCGGCGTGGAAGCGCTGAAAGCGGCGCTCGCTCCTGCCCAGACAGATTATCTGTATTTTGTCGCGAAGGCCGACGGCTCTGGCGGCCACCAGTTTTCGACGACAATCGACCAGCATAACGTGGCCGTGCAAGAATATCGCCGCGCGACGAACCGGCAGCCCGATCCGCCGCCGAAGCGCCATCATGTGCAAAAATCAAAGCGTTAACTGATGATAACGGCAAGAGCCCTGGATGAACACGTGGAACGGCTATTTGACCTGTTAGAACGTCTCCATTCCGCTTTAGCAAAGGCCGGAGTTGAGTATCGCGTCATTGGAGGACTGGCTGTTTTCTTCCAGGTCAGCGCGCGTGATCCCGATGCTGCGCGGATGACCCGAGACGTCGACATTGCCGTGGATCGGAGCGATCTGGAACGAATCGCACGCGCGGCCGAGTCTTTTGGTTTTCGCTATCGGCACGTTGCGGGAGTAGACATGTTGGTCAGCGCCGAGAATCCCAAAGCGAAAAGTGCAGTGCACCTAGTGTTCGTTCGCGAAAAGGTCCGCCCGCAAGATTTGCTGCCCATTCCTGACTTTTCAGAGCCGACTCGAACCGTGGAGGGTTTTCTTCTGGCTCCCGTCCTGGCGCTGGTAAGAATGAAGCTCACCAGTTTTCGGCTAAAGGACAAAACCCACATCATCGACATGGATTCCGTCGGCTTGATCACGCCGGAAATCGAAGCCGCGCTCCCGGATGTTTTGCGCGAGCGCCTGGAAAAAGTGCGCGCCGAAGAGCGCGGCGTCTGAGTCAGGCTTCGAAGATTTCTGCGAGCGGCACCGCGATGTCCGGGCCTTTGGTGCGCAAGATGCCGTCCAGCACTTCGTGCATCTCGCCCGGCGTCTAGCAAAACGCTTGCTTAGTCAACGGGTCGATGACCCAAACGTAGCGAACGCTCATCTGGAAATAATCCGACAGCTTCTCATTAAACCGCGTTGCTGTGTCTTCTCGGCATAGAACATCGACGCAGAGTAAAGGCGGATGGTGGACGATAGGATCTCGCGGATCGGAGGCCGAGACCACGCATACATCTGGGACCCGGAAGCGCGTCGGGCCAACCTGAATCCGCTACGACATCAGGACGCGAATCCCCAACTGCGCTTTCCATTGAACAAGTAAGAAGCTCACGGTTGCGTGCGCCCTAGCGTGGGATTGCTCGCCGGAGTGTCGCTCCAAGAGCTCGCCATCAACGTACTCGCGGTCCGCTTCGTAACTCGTCGTGAGATATTCCTGGACGCTCACCATTAATCCACCGGAGCCGAATATGCCGACGCCGGCGCGGACGCGATCAGCCCGTCCTCGAAAGAATAATCGGGCTTGGGGAATTTGTGGCGCACATACCAGCGATAAGTGCCCTTCAAACCGGCGTTAAACTCCACGGGTTTGAACTTCAAAATGCGCTGGGCCTTATTGACGACCACCGTAATCGCGGGCAAATCGAAATAAACTCCGAAATACATCCTAGGGCCCATGGGATGCCCGCCCGCACGCAGGATCCGCTCGCGCGGCAGGCGTACGAAAGTCGGCTCTTTTCCGGCGGCGCGCGCGAAACCCTCCACGGCTTCCACTTGCGTCAGTGGCCGCGGATTCGCGATGTTGAACGCGTGCCCTTCGATATCGGGAATGTCCAGCACTTTGACGCATGCGCCGACCAGGTCGTCGATGTGCACAAACTGCATCAGGCGCCGGCCATCGCCCGGCAAAATCAAGGGGCGCCCGTCGCGCAAACGATCCCAGAAAAACGCCTCGCGATAAAACGGATTGCCCGGCCCATAGACAAACGGCGGACGCAGCGTCACCACCGGAAATCCGTTGCGCTGCCGCATGCGGAACAGTGCGCGCTCACTCATGGCTTTGTTGCGCACGTAGGCATCGGAGTGATCGTCCGGGGCCAGCGCGTCGCCTTCGTGATGATTCAGACCGTCGCCATAGGCCCCCACGCTCGACATAAAAACATATCGCTGCAGATTGTTTCCGCACGCTCGCGCCGTGGCTTCCACCTGCGCGGCCGTGGTGCCGTGCTCCCAGTCGTAGACGTTGTCGTAGACGACATCGAAATTCTTGCCGGCCAGCGCGCGCTTCACGGAATCGGGATCGTTGCGGTCCGCGACAATATTCGCAACCCGTTTTCCCAGCTTGTGGCGGGCTTTGCGATGCAGAACCGCGACTTCGTGACCTAAGCGAACCAACTCCTTCACCAGAGCCTGTCCGATGAACAGAGTTCCGCCGATCACCAGCACTTTCCGCTTGGCCGGTTCCTGACGTTTGGATCCGTTAGTCGTAGTACTCGAGCCCAAGGTGTGTAATCAGGTCCTCACCGCGCATCCAGCGCAGCGTATTCTTCAACTTCATTAACTGAATAAAAACGTCGTGCTCGGGATACAATCCCGGAGCCGTCATCGGAGCTTTGAAGTAGAAGGAAAGCCACTCTTGAATGCCTTTCATGCCCGCACGCTGCGCCAGATCCATGAACAATACGAGATCGAGCACCAGAGGAGCGGCCAGAATGGAATCGCGGCACAGGAAATTGATTTTTATCTGCATGGGATAACCCAGCCATCCGAAGATGTCGATGTTGTCCCAGCCTTCCTTAGCGTCGCCGCGCGGGGGATAGTAATTGATGCGAACCGCGTGATAGAGATCTTTGTAGAGCTGCGGATAAAGCTCGGGCTGCAGAATCTGCTGGAGCACACTGAGCTTGGTCTCTTCTTTGGACTTGAATGAACCCGGATCTTCCAGCACTTCGCCGTCGCGATTGCCCAAGATGTTCGTCGAAAACCAGCCCGACATTCCGAGCATGCGCGCCTTCAATCCCGGTGCAACCAGCGTCTTCATGAACGTCTGGCCAGTCTTGAAATCCTTGCCGCAAATGGGAACCTGACGGTCGCGCGCGAGCTCCTGCATAGCCGGCATGTCAGTGGTGAGATTCGGCGCGCCGTTCGCATACGGCACACCGCTCTTCAGCGCGGCATAGGCATAAATCTGGCTCGGCGCGATATCCGGATCGTTTTTCTGCAATCCGCACTCGAAGTCTTTCAGCGACTGATGCACGGCTCCTGGCTTGTGGAACACTTCGGTGGACCCGCACCAGATCATCACCAGGCGCTCGGCCCCGCTGGACTCGCGAAATTGCCGGATGTCCTCCATCAGCATTTCGGCTTTTTCCATTTTCGAGCCGGTCTTGACGTTGGGACCGTTCAAGCGCCGCACATACTCAGCGTCGAAGACCGCCTGCATCGGCTTGATGGCGCTGAGCGGTTCGCGGACTTTTTCAAGCAGCGGCGCATCCAACACCGCGGCATGCACGGCGGATTCGTACGCGGTGTCGTTGAAAATATCCCAGCCGCCGAAAACCAGGTCGTCGAGGCCGGCCAGCGGAACAAAATCTCTGATGTACGGGCTGCGGCCTTCGGTACGTTTCCCGAGGCGCACGGATCCAAGCTGCGTGAGCGATCCGATGGGCTGGCCGAGGCCGCGCTTCACCGCTTCGACTCCCGCCATGAACGTCGTGCTGACCGCTCCAATGCCGGGGATCAGGACCCCCAGCTTACCTTCGGCGGGCGCAATCCGGGTATTTCCTGTGGTGGACAACTGCGAATCTCCTTGGGTGGCGACGAGGCTGCTCCAATGTGCCCTCGAAATGGGCTTGTGACGCCTATCCTCCGGCATTGTAACATTTTATGCTGCCGCTGTAGTAACGCATCCGTGAATTATGGCCGATGTTACGAACGTGGAGGATTCGATCAGTTCGAAGGCATCGCCGCGCGCATACTGGGCGCTGGTTTTACTGATCCTCCTGTTATTTGCTTCCATCCGCATCCGCTTGCGAGACATGCCGCTGGAGCGCGATGAGGGCGAGTACGCCTACGCCGGTCAACTGCTGCTTGCGGGAATCCCGCCCTACCAGCTTGCCTACAACATGAAACTCCCTGGCACTTACGCGGCTTATGCAATGGTAATTGCGGTGTTTGGCGAAACTCCCGCGGCTATTCATTGGGGCCTTCTGATCGTGAATGCTGCCACGACGCTGCTGGTTCTGTTGCTCGCGCGACGGCTGTTTGGAGACTGGCCGGGCCTGGTCGCGGGCGCGACATACGGGCTGCTCTCAACCTCGCCTACCGTGCTCGGATTTGCCGGACATGCCACGCAGTTTGTCGTGCTTCCCGCAGTGGGCGGAATCCTGTTGCTTCTTTCAGCGGTGGAGTTGCGGTCGAAATGGCGGATCGCGGCGAGCGGCGTGCTGCTGGGCCTCGCAGTCCTGATGAAACAGCCGGGCATCGCGTTCGTTCTATTTGGCGCGATGTATTTGGCGTATTCGCACCCGAAGCCGCGGTGGAAATCAATTCGCGAGATCGCGATTTTGTTCGCCGGTGCCGCAGTCCCGTTGGCAATCACGTGCATTCTGCTGTTGAGGGCGGGCGTGTTCGGCAAATTCTGGTTCTGGGTCTTTTCGTACGGCGCGCAGTATGGCTCGGCCATTCGCCCGCTAAATGGGTTGCTGTTGTTGATCGGAACCCTGCCATCGGTGATCGGCGCTAACGCACCCATCTGGTTGGTGGCCGCCGCGGGAGCATTCGCACTTATCCGATACCGGCGATCGGAGGCATTCTTTGCGCTGAGCTTTCTCGCATTTTCATTTCTCGCGGTGAGCGCGGGCTTGTATTTCCGGAATCACTACTTCGTGCTGTTACTTCCAGCGCTGTCGATTCTGGCGGGCGCGGCCGTGACAGGAGTCAAGCCTCTGCCCCGACCATTGGTCGTTTCAGCGCTCGCACTCTCGCTGCTCCTTGGGAGCAATTTCCTGTTCCGAATGAATCCCAGCGATGCCGCGCGCAGTATCTACGGAACGAATCCGTTTCCCGATGCGATGGAAGTGGCGCATTACCTTCGCCAGCACTCACCCGCCGGTTCGCGGATCGCCGTGTTCGGCTCCGAGCCCGAGATCTATTTTTACTCCGGGCGGCGTTCGGCAACTGGATATATCTATTCGTACGGCTTAATGGAATCGCAAAAATATGCGGGCCGGATGCAAGAGGAGATGGCGCGCGAAATCGAACGCTCCGAGCCTGAATATATCGTGTACGTGCACTGCCCGCTTTCGTGGCTGAGGACCAAGCAGTCGGATCCATGGATCTTTTCCTGGGCCGATCAGTACCTGAACGCACGGTACAAACTGATGGAACCGCAACCGGCCGGCGGGTCGCGGCAACTCGTGGTCTATCGTCGTTTATGATTCGTCGCGGCGCTATACTAAGTTCTAATGACTGAGCGCACTGCCAGCACCATCTCAGCCGGCACTATCTCCGCAATTCTCATCGATGACGAACAACTCGCGCGCGAAGAGCTTTCCTATCTGTTGAAGGAATTTTCGGACATCGAGATCCTGGCCACGGGGCGCAATGGTTTGGAGGCCGTGAAGCTGATCGAAAATCTGGAGCCCGACGTCGTGTTCCTGGACGTCCAGATGCCCGGACTCGACGGCCTCGGCGTAATCCAGAACCTGCGCGAGAAGAACATCCCACTGCCGCATTTCATTCTGGCCACCGCGTACGATCAATACGCTATCCAGGCGTTTCGTTGGGAAGCGCTGGATTATCTACTGAAGCCGATTGAGAAGGACCGGCTGGCGTTGGCGGTCGATCGCGCGCGCAAGGCTGTTATCGACAAGGCGAAGACGGCGCCGCAGCCTGAAATCTCGCCGCTGAAACCGTCGCCGCAGCGCACCAAGCTGCTGGTGAAGAATAACAATCGGAACTTCATCGTGGATGCGCAGGATGTGGTGTACGCGACGATCGACGACGGGCTCATCACGGTGGTTGCGACCAACGTCGAAGGCGAGTCAAACTATCGCACCATCGAAGAGTTGCAGTCGAACCTGGATCCCAACACGTTCTGGCGCGTTCACCGGTCGTTTCTGGTGAACATTCACCGGATCAAAGAAGTGATTCCGTGGTTCAAGTCGAGCTTCCAGCTCCGCATGGACGACAAGAAGCAGACTGAAGTGCCCGTGAGCCGCGTGCAGACCAAGCGGCTGCGGGCGTTGCTGAAACTTTGACGATGGCCGAGCCCTCCCTTGTCATCCGGCGCGCAAAACCGGAAGATGCCGCGGCATGCGGGCAAATCTGCTACGAAGCGTTTTACAAGATCAACACCGATCACAATTTTCCGCCCGACTCTCCCTCGCCGGAAGCGGGCGTCAGATTGTTGAGCATGATGTTTTCGCACCCTGGCTTTTACTGCGTGGTGGCCGAATCCGACGGCGGCGTCATGGGAAGCAACTGCCTGGACGAACGCGACGCCATCGCGGGCGTGGGACCGATAACAATCGATCCGAAAAAGCAGAATCGCGGCGTGGGGCGCAAACTGATGGACGCGGTACTGGATCGCGCGCGGGAGCGGAAGTTCGCCGGAGTCCGATTGGTGCAAGCTGCGTTTCACAGCCGTTCCATGTCGCTCTATACCACGCTGGGCTTCGATGTTCGCGAACCGCTCGTGGTGTTCCAGGGACCTGCCATCAAGAAAAGCTTCGACGGGTTCAGTGTGCGGGCGGCCGGGCTCTCGGATCTGGAAGCTTGCAACTCGGTTGCGGTGCGCGTGCATGGGCACTCGCGCGGAGGAGAACTGGCGGAAGCGATTCGGCAGGGCACGGCGACGGTTGTCGAACGTGGCGGCCGCATCACGGGATATGCGAGTTCGGTGGCATTCTACGGGCATGCGGTGGCTGAGACCAATCCCGATTTGCTAGCGATCCTAGCGGCGGCGGATAGCTTTGGCGGTCCTGGGATACTGCTGCCGTCGCGCAATTCGGAGCTGTTTCGCTGGTGCCTGGCGCATGGTTTGAAGGTAGTGGAACCGATGACGCTGATGTCGGCGGGGCTGTACAACGAACCGAAGGGCGCGTTCCTGCCGTCGATACTTTATTGAAGTCGTGCCCCGATATTGAGCACGGGCACCGGCTCCCTTACGGTCGCGGCTACGTAAGTTCCTAATGCACGTCGGAGGACTGGACCACTTGCACCGCTGCGCCGCTCGAGAGCGAGTCGGGCGGGTTGGCAATTACCAAATCGTTCTCGTCGATCCCTGAGACCACTTCGACTTCGTTGCCGAAATCTTTGCCCAAAATCACAGGAACCAGGTCCGCTCTGTTGCCGTTGCGAACCACGCCGACGCGCAAGCCTTCACTGCGGAAAATAAGCGTGTTCACAGGCAAGATCAGCGAGCGCGATCCTTCGGGAATCATGAGATGAACTTCGGCGTAAGCGCCGGGACGAAGCTCGCCCGAAGTGTTGTCGACGTCGACTTCGGTGAGCAGCGTTCTGGTTGCGGCATCGATGGCGCCGGCAGTGCGCACCAACTCGCCCTGAAACTTGCGGCCGGGAAATTCGGCTAAGGTCAAATACGACTTGAGACCTGGCGCGGCCGCGCGTGAATCGGCTTGCGGCACGTTCACGTAAACGCGGAGCTTGTCGGTGGCCGCCAGGTGAAACAGCTCCTGAGCGGGTCCGCCATTGCCGGCATTGATGAGCGCGCCGACGTCGATATTGCGGGCCGTGACGATACCGTCGAACGGCGCCTTCACGATCTCGTAGGCTTGCATCTCTTGCAGGCGTCCCAAATTGGCTTCAGCCACGGCGATGTTGCTGCGCGCGGCCGCGATGGCCTGTTCGAGCGCGTTAAGATTCGCCACCTGCGCCTGATATTGCGCCTGATACTGATCGTTCTCCTGCCGCGAGACGGCGCCCTTCGCCACCAGATTCTGCCAGCGCTGCGCGGTGACGCGAGCCAGCTCTTCGTTGGCCTTACCCTGCGCCTCGTTGGCGATGGCCTGATCCAAGGAGGCCTGGGTCTGCTGGATGCTCGCTTTGGCCTGGCGGACTTGCTGATCGAGCTCGGGAGCTTCGATAGTGGCGAGCACCTGCCCGGCTTTCACGTGGCCGCCGATGTCGACATTCCATTGCTTCAGATACCCGCTGGAACGCGCGTAAATAGGGGCGTCCGTGAACGCCTGGATGTTGCCCGGCAGCACCACTTCGTTCTTCACCGCGCCAGGCTTGGGATGAATGATAGCGACGGCGGGAATGGCGAGCTCGCGCGTGGTTTCTTTAACGGCTGCAGCGGTCTGGATGCGAGCGTTGATCCCGAAGAAGACGACACCGGCGACGATGACGACCGCGACCAGCAGCAACAAAACAACATGGAGTGTCCGCGCCTTCGAGGGCGGGCGCGTGGGCGGCAGAACCACGATTGGTTCTCTATCGAGCATGGATTCTCTATCTAGCATCGGCTGTCGCGCGCCTCCGGTGCAAGAGACTGAACACGGTCGGGACGAAGAAGAGCGTGGCGATAGTGGCGAAGATCAATCCACCGATCACGGCGCGGCCGAGCGGGGCGTTTTGTTCGCCGCCTTCGCCGAGCCCCATGGCCATGGGAACCATGCCGATAATCATGGCGAGCGCGGTCATCAGCACGGGACGGAAGCGCGTGAACCCGGCTTCGAGCGCGGCGCGCACCGGGTCGCCTTCGTCCTCCAGATGGTCCTTGGCGAAGTTGATTACAAGAATACTGTTGGCCGTCGCGACGCCGACGCTCATGATGGCGCCCATCAGAGCCGGGACGCTCAGCGTGGTGCGCGAAATAAAGAGAAAGATGACGATTCCTGCCATGGCAGCGGGAAGCGCGGTGATGATGATGAATGGATCGAGCCAGGATTGAAAGTTAATCACGATGAGAAAGTAGACCAGGATGATGGAAAGAATTAGTCCGCCGAACAGGCCGCGGAAAGAAGACTGCATAGTGTCGATTTGGCCGCGCACAATTAATTGAGAACCGCGCGGGAGGCTAGGGCGCGCTTTTTCGACGATGCGATTGATGTCGGCCGCAACCGCGCCCAGATCGCGATCCTGTACGTTGCCGAAGATATCGATGGCGCGCGCGATGTTGTAGTGCGATACGACGGCCATCTCGGTACGGCGGCTGGTGGAAGCGACGTCGCCCATGATTTCAAGACGGTGCTGGTTGGCCGCGGTAATGGGGACATTGTTGAGATCGCCCACCGATCCGATGTCGTATTGCGGGGTCTGCGCCACCAGGTTGTACTCGACCCCGTTCTTCGGATCAAGCCAATAGGTGGGGTTGGTTTGGGAGCTTCCACTCAAGGAGATCAGCAGGCTGTTGGCGACGTCGAGCTGCGAGTAGCCGCTCTCGATGGCCTTGGTGCGGTCGACATTCACTTGAATGCGGGGCAGATCGAAGAGCTGGTGCACGCGCAGATCGACTGCACCAGGGACAGTGCGGAGCTGGCTGAGCAGACGGGTGGCGAACGCGTGGTTCCCGTCCAGATTCAAGCCTGAGACTTGAATGTCGATGGGCGCGGGCAGGCCGAAATTGAGAGTCTGGCTGATGATATCGGCGGGCAGGAAGTAAAAGGCGACGCCGGGAAATTCACGGGGCAGCTTGCGGCGCAGCTCGTGAACATAGAGGTCGCTGGGACGGTGCCCGGGTTTCAGCGTAACCAAAACGTCGGCATCCATGGTTCCGATCGGCGACGAATTGCTGTAGGCCATGTTGATGGAGCTGTAGGGCAGGCCGATGTTGTCGATGATGCTGGCGAGGTCGGCGTCGGGAATAGCTTCGCGAATGGAGGTTTCTATCAGGTCGCCCAAGCGCGCGGTCTCTTCGATGCGCGTGCCGGTCTTGGCGCGGAAATGGAGATTAAACTGGCCGGCGTCGGTGGCGGGGAAGAAATCGCGGCCGAGCCATGGAAACAGCAAGAACGCCGCGCAGCAGAGCGCAAGAAAAGCCGGCACGAACACGCCGCGCCGGCGAATGCAGGTATCGAGCATGCCGAGATATCCCATGCGCATGGATTCGAAACCGCGCTCGAAGGCGCGCTGGAATCGGCCGGCGAGGTTCCAGGGTTTAGGCTCGGCGTCCTGCTGATGAGGCCGGAGCAGGTAGACGGCGAGCGTCGGCACCAGGGTTCGCGACAACAGATAGGATGCAAGCATCGCGAAGACCACTGCTTCGGCCAGCGGGACAAACAGATAGCGCGCCACGCCCGTCAAGAAAAACATCGGGATGAAAACGATGCAGATGCAGAGCGTAGAGACGAAGGCCGGAACCGCGATCTGCTGCGCGCCGTCCAGCACCGCCTGCTTGATGGGCTTTTCCATGGCGAGGTTGCGCTGGGTATTTTCGATTTCGACCGTCGCGTCGTCGACCAGGATGCCGACGGCCAGAGCCAATCCGCCGAGCGTCATGATGTTGATGGTTTCCCCGAGCGCGCTCAACACGCAGATGGAGCAGAGGATGGAGAGCGGAATCGAGATCGCGATGATGATGGTGCTGCGCCAACTCCCGATAAACAGCAGGATCATCACGGCGGTGAGACAGGCGGCGATGATGGCTTCGCGGACTACGCCCGTGATGGCGGCGCGGACGAACAGAGATTGATCGGCGATCGGCTCGATTTTGAGCTGCGGGGGCAGCGTAGCGGCAATCCGGGGGAGCATGCTGCGGACCTCTGCGACGATGTCGAGCGTGGAAGTATTGCCGATTTTCAAGATGCTCAGCAGCGCACTGCGCTGGCCGTTGCGGCGGACGATGTTGGTTTGGGGCGAGAAACCGTCGCGGACATGCGCCACGTCGTGGACGTAAATGGTGCTGTTGCCAACGGCCTTCACCGGGAGATCGTTGAGTTCCTGTATAGTCTCGGGGCTCGCGTTCAGTGCGATGTCGTACTCAAACTGGCCGATTTTCGAAGTTCCCGTGGGCAGGATCAGATTCTGCGTATTGATGGCATTGACGATGTCGTTGGGCGACAGACCTTTGGACTGGAGCAGCGCGGGCTGAAGATCCACCATCACCTGACGCTGTTTGCCGCCATAGGGCCAGGGAATGGCCGCGCCCTTCACTGTGGCCAGTTGCGTCCGGACGAAGTTGGCGGCGTAGTCGAAAAGTTGCTGCTCGGAAAGACCCTGGCCAGATAGCGCAAGCTGGAGGATGGGGACGCTCGAAGCGCTGTAGACGATCATGTAGGGCGATTGCGATCCGGGCGGCATCTGATGGAGCGAGTTCTGCGCCACCGCGGTCATCTGCGACATCGCCAGGTCGGCGCGCGTGCCGGGGTGAAAGAAGACCTTGGTGACGCTTCGGCCATTGACGGTCTGCGATTCCATGTGATCGAAGTCGGTGACCACGGTGGTGAGCGAGCGCTCGTAGGGCGATGCGACGCGCTCCTCCATCTCTTCAGCGCTGAGACCGGCGTAGTTCCACAGGGCGGCGATGACGGGGATGTCGACGTTGGGGAAAATGTCGGTGGGCGTGCGCAGGATGACCAGCGGGCTGATGATCAGCAGTAAGAGCGCCAACACGACAAACGTGTAGGGACGCGTAATCGCAACTCTAACGATCCACAAGGGGCAGAAAACTCCTAAAGACTAGGCGGCGGTTCATCGGAGGGTCGTTACTGGCCCTTTGTAACTAGCCAGGCCCTTTTGGTGGTGCAGAGGGGGTGTTTTGTGCGCGGCGGTGACGCATTTTATAAAACGTTCGGGAGCGTGCTGCGCGGACGGGAGCACGACGGTCCCGATTTCATTGTAGCGTATGGGTCAAATCGTTCTTGCTATATCGTTCGATATAGCGTAAGATTGTTTTGTCGATATATTACGTTCGACTGTATCGAACGTAGCAAGGAGATCCCCGATGAGATACGGATTTTGCGGCCGGTGGAAC
Source organism: Bryobacteraceae bacterium (assembly GCA_035486995.1). Lineage (GTDB taxonomy): Bacteria > Acidobacteriota > Terriglobia > Bryobacterales > Bryobacteraceae > Palsa-89. The sequence continues at coordinate 45,002 of DATHMO010000158.1, read as the reverse complement.
GAGTCTGGCGATTGGGGCGGCTTTGGATATGCGCCGCCATGGAGCCGGCGCGGACGATTCTTCGGAGCGGGCGAAGTGCGGATTGCCATCCTTTCGCTGCTCTCGGAAAAGCCGCGGCACGGCTACGACTTGATGAAGGAGCTGGAGACGCGATCGGGCGGAAGCTATCGCGTGAGTGCCGGGACCATGTACCCAGCGCTCCAGCAATTGGAAGACGAAGGGATGATCATCTCCGAGACCAATGACGGCAAGCGGGTGTATCAGCTCACCGAACTCGGCAAGCAGGAAGTGGAGCGAGAGCGAGCGACGGCCGACAACATCTGGCGCCGGAGTTCAGACTGGGGCGATTGGGGCGATTGGATTGTGGGGAGTCCGCTGGGTCCGCTGATGAAGGCGACGTTTCGGGCGATGAAGCACGCGACGCGCGATCCGGCGTTGCGGAAACGGGTGGAAGATATTTTGGATCGGGCGCGGCGGGAGCTGGAGGATTTGTGAGGCGGGTAACGCCTGCCGCCCATGCTGTATACTCGTTTTTCACCGCGACGTGACGGTGACCACGGAGACACGCATGCTAGCAATCGACGAAAACACAATCACACAAGCCGCTCTGGAACAGATGGCATCGACGCCCGATCCGCGTCTGAAGCAGATCATGGCCGCGCTCACGCGGCACCTGCACGATTTCGCGCGTGAGGTGGATTTGACGCCGGACGAGTGGTTGGAAGGAATCAAGTTTCTGACCGCTGTCGGGCAGAAATGCACGGCGTACCGGCAGGAGTTCATCCTGCTTTCGGACACCTTGGGGCTGAGCAGCCTGGTGAACGCGCTGCACGATCGGCGGGCCACCGAAGACGGCACAAAATCGAGCCTGGTGGGCCCGTTCTATCGCACGGATTCACCGGCGTTGAAGCTGGGCGATACCATCGTGACCAAGCCGACCAACGGCCAGGAAGTTTGCCTGTATGGGTACGTGACCAATTCCGCGGGTAAACCCGTGGCCAATGCCACCGTGCAAGTGTGGCAGCCGGATGAAACCGGCAACTATGATCTGCAAAAGCACGATCCTTCCGAGATGGATCTGCGCGGCACGTTCCAGACCGACGCCAACGGCCGCTACCACCTGCGCACCATCGTGCCGATGGGGTACATGATCCCGATGGACGGGCCGGTGGGCGACATGATTCGCGCGCAGAAACGCCACGGCTACCGGCCGGCGCACATTCACTTCATCATCGGCGGGCCGGGCTATCGCGAAGTGGTGACGGCGCTGTACCTGCAGAACGATGCACACATCGATTCCGATACGGTGTTCGGCGTGACCGCGTCGCTGGTGACGCAGGTGAACGATAAGGATTCCGCATCGCCGATCGCCGGGCTGCCAAGCATCAAATTCGACTGCCAGCTTCCTGCCGCGCAAGCCGTGGGCAGTGGCCGCGTGGGCGCCGATCCGTCGCAAATCGTGAAGAAGGCCGCGAGCTAGCTGGGGTTCTTGCCGCCGGAGGCGATTGCCGTGCGGGTAGCACTGTGGGAGCGATGGCTGCGGCAGCCGAAGAGCCTGTGGCTTCGCAAGGCGCTCTTCCAGGTTCATCTATGGACGGGAGTGGCACTCGGTCTGTATGTGCTGGTGGTCAGCGTCACCGGCAGCGCGATCGTTTTTCGCAACGAGTTGTACAAGTCCCTGTGGCCGGGGCCAACGACGGTAGCGATCTCGGGTCCGCCCCTGACGCACGATCAACTTCGTAGTGCCGCGCGGCGAGCCTATCCGCAGTACAAAGTCAGCTGGATCTGGGATACGACGCGGCGCAATCAGGCGGCGAATCAAGCCGTCGAAATTTGGATGGACCGCGACGGCCATCGCAAGGAACGGCTGTTCGATCCGTACACGGGACAGGACCTGGGCGAATCGCGGCCGTACTCGATTCAGCTACTGGCGTGGCTGGCGGATTTGCATATCAATTTGCTGGGCGGCAAAGTGGGCCGGATCGTGAATGGGGTGGGAGCGATTTTCATCGTGATCATCTCCATAACGGGCGCGGTGATCTGGTGGCCCGGCGTTCGGATCTGGAGACGAGGCTTGGCGATGCAGCCGGCGTCGAACTGGAAGCTGTTCAATTGGGAATTGCATAGCGTGATTGGATTTTGGATGCTGCCGGTGGTGTTTGTATTCGGAGTGGTCGGAATATACGCCGGAATTCCGGGCCCATTTCGAACACTGGTGAGCCGGTACGCTTCGCCGCGAGCGGGCGAGAAAATCATCCGCTGGTTCAGCTATCTGCATTTTGGAAACTTCGGCGGATGGCCGAGCAAGGCGGTGTGGGTGATCCTTGGGCTGGCACCAGCGTTTCTGTTCGTGACGGGCGCGTTGATGTGGTGGAATCGCGTGCTGTGGCCGGCTGCACTCAGGGTTCGTCGGAGCCGCGCGAGCGTTATATAATTCGACCAATGGCCATCCGTAAACGCGCATTACTCGCTTTCGCCGGGTTCGCGGCGGCCGCACTCGTGTTCGCCGCCGGCCGGGTGGATCCCAACAATCCCACGGGCTCCCATGGATTGATCGTGATCGACAAAATCGGACGGCATGTTCGCTTCTTCGATCCGTCGACCTTTCAGGAGATTTCGAGTCTCGAAGTCGGAGTCGCGCCGCACGACGTTGCTATCTCGCCGGATCACAAGTTCGCGTATGTGCCCGTGTACGGCGATGGTGTCTACAGCCGAAACCCGAATCCGGGGCACACGATCGCGATCATCGATTTGGAAGCACGCCAAGTGGCCGCGACGATCGACGTCTCGCCTTACCAAGCGCCGCACGGGATTCAGATCGACGACGCCGGTACCATCTATGTGACCTGCGATCTGAGCCGCAAGCTACTGGTGATCGACCCGAAAGCCCGTAGTATCATTGCGGCAATCGACACCGAAGGGACGGGCCATTGGGTGGCCGTGCTTCCCGACGCGAGCAAAGCGTACGTGGTGAACAAGAATGACCGGCTCTTCGTGAGTGTGATCGATTTGAAAAAGCGCAGAATCGTGGCGCGCATTCCCGCACCGAATGGGACCGAGGGCATTGCAGCGTCGCCCGACGGCCGCCATGTCGTGGTGGTGGATCATGCCGAGCCCAAGATCCTGGTGATCAATACGGCGAACGATACGGTGGCGATGACGATTCCTCTCGAAGGCAACATGAAGGGCGCATTCAAACCGCGCTTTTCGCTGGATGGATCGAAGCTGCTGGTGTGCAATTTGGCGGAGCGGCTGGTGAACGTGATTGACGAATCGGATCCGCACGGCAAGCAGCAGGTGTTCACGGTCGGGAAAGATCCGATGGGATTCGCGTTCGCGCCTGATGGCAAGACGGTGCTGGTTGCCAATCACGGTGACGGCACGGTGTCGGTAATTGATCTCGCGCAGAACAAAGTAGTGTCGAGCTTCAAGGGCGGCGCGGGTGTGGAATCGCTTGCCTACTACTGAGAGCTAGCTTCTAGCGCGCGCAGTGGCGACATACACGCCGAGACCGATCATTGCTGCTCCCGAGGCAGTGCGCTGGCGGCTGCGAAACTTCGCGTTACGCTCGAGGGCCGATCCAAGCGGGCCAGCGAAACAGGCGACCATAAGATCGGCGCACGTGTTCAGCGTCACGGAAATTGCGCCGAGCACAAGAAATTGGACGGCGACGTGTCCCATGCGCAATGCGACGAACTGCGGGATGAAAGAAAGAAAAAACAGCGCGGTCTTGGGATTCAGTACTTCTGTCATCACCCCCTGCAGAAGCGTGTTGCGCGTCGAGGCGGCGGACTCAAGCGCGATGGCTTGCTGATTACGGCTGCGAATCATCCGATATCCCAAATAAATCAGGTAGGCCGCGCCTGCGTAGCGGACGGTTTGAAACGCAACGGCCGAAGCCGCAAGAATCGCCGACAGGCCGAAGGCCGCCGCCGTTACATGCACCAAGCCGCCGAGAAACGTCCCCGCCGACGACAACACTCCTTCACGGCGTCCGCCGCGCAGGCTACGGGCCAGAACGTAAAAGATGCCCGGCCCAGGCGTGATGGCCAGGACCAGCGCGGCACTCAAGAACACAAGGAATCGCGATGAATTGAACACGACGCTACAATTGTAAGAAAATCTCCGGGCATAAGAAATCCCCCGAACATGGAAAAGCTGCACTCCCAGCCCGCCTGGCAACATCTCCAACAACAGTTCTTCGCCACGGGCGATGCGGCACCGGTGCAGGCTGGACTTTCTACCGCGATCGAACAAATGACGATCGATGCGTTTCAAGCGACGCTCGGGACGCTTTCCGATTCCAACGTCGCGATGCTGGCGGTGGGCGGCTTCGGGCGTCGGGAGTTGTTCCCGTTTTCGGACGTAGACGTGCTCATCCTGATCGATCGCGAGTCGCAAGCCGTGGCGATGAAGAGCCCGCTCTCGGAGTTCGTCAGAGTGCTGTGGGACGCGGGACTTCGGCTGAGCCATTCAGTGCGCACGGTAGCGGAATGCGCCGAGATTCACGAAGGGAACGTTGAGCTCAGCATCAGCCTGCTGGATCGGCGATTGCTGGCTGGTTCACCTGATCTCTACGCCAAGCTCGAAACCAAACTACAGGGATTCTTCGCGCGTCAGGGGCGGACGCTGACCCGACATCTATGCCAGCTTGCGCGCGAGCGGCACGAGAAGTTTCAGAACACCTTCTATCATCTCGAACCCAATGTCAAAGAGACGCCGGGCGGGCTGCGCGATCTGCATCTGATCCATTGGTTCGGAAAATTGCGTAAACCGGACGAGGAGGTGACCGCACGTCTGAGCGCGCCCACGGCGTTCATGCATTCGCTGCGGTGCTTCCTGCACTATCAAGCGCGTCGCGATCAAAATCTGCTGAGCTTCGATGCGCAGGAATCGCTCGTCTCACAGGCCTACGTGGAGTTTCGCGAACCGGCCGAGCTGATGCGCGAGTATTTCCGCAACGCACGTGTTATCGCGAGCGAGGCGCGGCGCGCCCTGGACTGGCACGAAAGAAGCGAAAGTTCGCTGGCGTCGCAGTTTCGCGACTGGCGGTCGCGGCTTTCGAACACCGAATTCACGGTTTCAAACGAACGCATCTATTTGCGATCGCCCGCGCAGTTGACCAACGATCCAGCCATCGTCCTCCGTTTGCTCGAATTCGTCGCGCGCCACGGCATACCTCTAGCCGCCGAAACAGAGCGGCGTTTGGAACAGGCGGCTTCAGCCTTCGCCGCGTATTGCGAAGCGCCGGGGCAACCCCTGTGGCCCTTGCTGAGAAACATTTTGTCGCTTCCACATGCGGCCCTGGCACTGCGCGCGATGCACGACACGGCCCTGCTGCAGGTGATGTTTCCGGAATGGAAGACGATCTCCTGTCTCGTGGTTCCAGACTTCTACCATCGCTACACGGTGGACGAACATACGCTGGTGGCTATCGAAAAACTTGCCGAGCTAGCAGTCCGCAAGGACCCCGCGCTCGGGCGTTTCTCTGACATTTACTCAGAAATTGAAGATCTCGCGCTGTTGCGTTTTGCTTTGTTGTTCCACGATTCCGGAAAAGGGGCGCATTCGGGCGACCACGCGCGTCTCTCGGTGGAACTGGCGCGAGCGGCCATGCAGCGCATACAAATGCGGCCCGAGGAACAGAGCGCGGTGGAGTTTCTGATCGAGCATCATCTGGATCTTTCGGCCGTCATGAATTCGCGCGATCTGCACGATCCCGCTACCGCCCGCATGCTGGCAGGCCGCATCGGCACACTGGAACGTTTGAAGCTGCTCACCCTGCTGACCTACGCCGACATCTCCGCCGTGAATCCCGCGGCCATGACACCCTGGCGTATCGAACAGCTTTGGCAAGCGTATCGGGCCGCGCACCAGCAGCTGCTGCACGATCTGGAATCGGAACGCATCCAGGATTTGCCGCCCGATGTTCCCGATCCCGATGGCTTCCTCAAGGGCTTCCCGTCGCGCTACCTTCGCACGCATACGCCGGATGACATTCGCACGCATCTGCGGCTCTACGAATTCAGCCGGAGCACCGGAGTGGCCGTGCAACTCGAAGTAGCGGGCGGCGTCCATCGCGCGACGATCGTTGCGGGCGACCGTCCGGCTCTGTTCTCGTCGCTGGCGGGCGGCCTTTCGAGCTTCGGCATGGATATTCTCAAAGCCGAGGCGTTTTCGAATGCGCAAGGCATGGTGCTGGACACATTCGTGTTTTCGGACCCCAAGCGCACGCTCGAGCTGAATCCCACTGAGAACGATCGCTTGCGGCAGACGCTGGAAGACATCGCTCTGGGGCAATTCGACTCCGAGCAAATCGTCAAGCTCGTCACTGGAAGCGCGACCGCTGGGCGGCAGAAGAAGCGCACCGTCGAGCCGAGCGTGCATTTTGACGCCGATGCTTGCGATACCGCGACGCTCGTGGAAATCATCACCGAAGACCGGCCTGGCTTGCTCTACGATCTTTCGTCGGCGATTTCGGACGCGGGTTGCAATATCGATGTGGTCCTCATCGACACCGAAGGGCGTAAAGCAATTGATGTATTTTATGTTGCGACCAACGGCGGCAAACTTTCATCCAATGTGGTGTCAGGCTTAAGTGCAACATTACTAAGCCTTTGCTAAGTATATTGTCCGGAGACGTAACCTTTGACAATTGTTTTTCGTACTTACTAGTGTGGCCTGTGCAAGAGAAACAAACCACACTCCTCGTAGAGCTGTACCACACGCATTAAAATTCTAAGGAGTCAATTACATGAAGATGAACAAACTCATGCTCGGCGCTTGTGTCTTTTCGCTCGGCATCGCCACCGCAGCTTCCACTTATCACGTCAAGATCGTTGATTCTACGTGGATTGGGACGACTGAACTGAAACCCGGCGAGTACGATGTAAAGGTGGACGAAGCCGGCAAGGTAACGTTCAAGATGGGCAAGAATGTGATCGAGGCCCCCGCCAAGGTTGAAACCAACGCATCCAAGTTTTCTGACACGATGATGAACACCAAGAGTGTGAACGGTCAGTCACAGCTCAAGGAGCTGGATTTGGGCGGCACGAAGTCGAAGGTCACGTTCACCGATGCTTCCGTTGTTGAAGCCGGAACCAAGTAAGTAAGTCATTTAGTAATTCGCGCCGGGAGTTAGGGGAGGCTCGCATGCTTCCGCTCCCGGCGTTGCCTTATCCCGGATTCCTTTCCCACCCGCCATGGCCGCCCGGGCTTTTGTAACCTCTACCCTGCGCAGCAACGTCGTTCAATTGCTTATCATAAATAGCGCTGGTCTCCAGGGAGGGTTCCACGTAGATGTCCATTCTGAGCATGTGCCAGTGGCTGCAGGACACTGATATCGGCACATCCATTCGCGAGTCGATTTGGGTTTTCCCCATCATCGAAGGCACGCACGTGCTCGCGCTTTCCATCTCCGTCGGCCTCTTGATGGTCTCGGATCTGCGCCTCATGGGCTATATCATGAAGCGGCGGCCGGTGTCGGAAGTGTACGAACAAATCAAGCCTTGGATGTTCGCCGGCTTCGCCATCATGGTGATCACCGGAATCTTCCTGTTCTGGTGCCAGGCCGTGAAAGCCTACAACAGCATTTTTTTCAAGACCAAGATCGTGCTTCTGGTTGTCGCGGCCATCAATGCAATCGTGTTTGAACGCGGCATTTACCGTAAAGTCGGGCAATGGGATAACGCGCTGGTTCCGCCCACGGAGGCTCGCGTGGCCGGATGGGCTTCACTAATTCTGTGGGCTGCTATCATCACCTGCGGCCGCACGATGGCTTACACGTTTTAGGGGCCTACACATTGAATCTCACTCCCTTCTTTCAATGGTGCGACGATACGGTCGTCTCGCAGGCCATCCGCAACTCGCGCTTTGCGTTTCCCGTCATCGAGAATTTCCACCTCTTCGCGCTCACCGTTCTGCTCGGCTCGCTGGTGGTCCTGTGCCTGCGGCAATTTGGACTGATCTACAAGACGCAGCCCATTTCCGAGGTCGCGCTCGCACTGCGCCCGTGGAACCTGTGGAGCCTGGCAGTGATGCTCACCTCCGGCATTCTGCTGTTCTTGTCGGAGGCTATGAAATGCTATGGAAATACGTCGTTTCGCGTCAAAATGTTTTTTCTTTTCGCGGCGCTTTTGTTTCAGTTCACCATTTATAGCCGAATCGTAAAGAAGGAAGGCACCAGCGCTCCTCTGGGCGGAAAGATCGCCGCTGGCGTCGCACTGTGCCTGTGGTTTGGGGTCGGGCTGGCGGGCCGCGCCATAGGATTTCTAGGATAAGATCGCGGGCATGCGGATCCGCCTGTTCCTGCTTATCGCGATCGCCACAGCGGCGCAAGCCCAAACCATGAACATGGACGAGGTGGCCAAGGCGCTCGGCGTGCGCTGCAATTATTGTCATTCCGCACAGCGCGGCAGCGGCGAACCAGAACCGAAGAAAAACATCGCGCTCGCGATGATGGCCATGACGCGCGATCTGAATGCCAAAGTTCAGGAAGCCACCGGCAAGCCGGCCAACGAAACTGCGCGTGTGGATTGCGTTACCTGCCATCGCGGCGTCGCGATCCCGCAGCCACTTTCGGCGATCATCCTGCGAACCGTGGTGGAAAAGGGAGGGGCGGCGGCGGTAGATCAGTATCGCGATCTACGCAAACAGTATTACGCTCGCGCCGCGTACGATTTCAGCGAGGATGCCCTGCTTGAAATGGCCCAGCGTGTTGTGCAGAGCAGGCCCGACGATGCCCTCGCGCTGCTGCGGATGAATCTGGAATTCAATCCGCAGTCGGCTAAGACGTACGCGTTGATCGGCTTCGCCTACACTCGCAAAGTGGACGACGCGGCGGCCATCACGAACCTCGAGAAATCGCTCGAACTCGATCCGACGAACGCAGTGGTCCGCGGCCAACTCGAACAATTGCAGGAATACCGGCGCCGAAGACAGCAGCAGAATTAACCGGGGACGATTTGAACGCTCATCCCTTCGGGGTCTTTGATGTGAAACCCCGCGTCCAGATTTTCTTCCGGAGTCAGGCCGAGTTCGGTGAGTTGCTTGGTGACGGATTGCTTGTTAAAGTTTTCCACCCCGATCGCGAAGTGATCCACCAAACCCGTAGGATTCTTGTGGTGCAGCGACACAATGATTTTTCCCGCGCCGAGGCGTGCGATTTCGTTGGGCTTGTCCTCGCTCATAACGGTGAGCCCGAAGATCTTCTCGTAAAATGCCACGGAACGCGGCAGATCGGTGACCTGAATGCTGATGTGATCGATCTTCGTGCCTTTCAGGCCGGCGCCCTGCCCTTGTGCGAGAGATGCGGCGCCCCCGGCAGCGGTCAACATGGCCAGGCCTTGAATCAAGCCTCGGCGCGAAAGTGCTCCCCGCTCGAAGCGGTTCACGAGATCAGAAATGATGGCTTCCATACAGCCTCCGGAGTGTGTAAATTTGAGATAGCTAGATCATTTTGTCACAACAAGAGGAGCTACATGCCCCGCGCGCGATGGCGTAAGATAGGCGCGAGGTACTCACCCCATGAAACGGCTGGCATTGATTTCCTGCGTCGCTGTTTTGGCGTTCGCACAAAGCCCCATTCGACACGGCGACGCGGTGGTTAGCGCGGATCATCAGTCCGAAGACGGATCCGTGCGGCACCTCAGCGGACACGTGACGTTTGAAACCGACGCGTTCCGGCTCCAAGCCGACCAGGTGGATTTGAATGACGCCACCGCGGAGATCGTGGCACGCGGAGACGTGCGGATAAAACTGAAGTAGGAGGAACTGATCGTGAAATCGAACCGCCGCAACTTTCTTGCCTCTGGCCTTGCTTCCGGTTTGGGCGCCGGACTCGTTCTACGAACCACCCCGGCATGGGCGGCCGCAGCGAAGAGCGATGGCTCCGGACCTGTGGTCGAAACGACCGCCGGAAAAATTCGCGGCGCAGTTGACGGCAAAGTCAGTGCCTTTCGCGGCGTGCCTTACGGGGCGTCCACCGCGGGCACAGCGCGTTTCATGCCACCTGAAAAGCCGCAGCCGTGGGCCGGCGTCAAGGATACGGTCGAACTCGGGCACCGATCGCCGCAAGGCCCGTCGGGCTTGATTCCCGAGGTGGCCGCCGTCGACGCGAACGAAGCCATGGGCGAGGACTGCCTGGTCCTCAACGTCTGGACGCCCAGCGCCACGTCAAGACAAAAACGCCCCGTTATGGTTTGGCTGCATGGCGGCGGATTCACGTCCGGTTCCGGCGGCTTCAAGATTTATGACGGCGCGAATTTGGCGGGCAAACACGACGTAGTCGTGGTGACGGTGAATCACCGTTTAAACGCTTTCGGCTATCTGTACCTGTCCGACTTGGGCGGTGCACAGTTCGCGAACGCGAGCAACGTCGGCATGCTCGACATCGTCGCGGCACTCGAATGGGTACGGGACAATATTTCGAATTTTGGTGGCGATCCCGCGAATGTCACCATCTTCGGGCAATCCGGTGGGGGCGCGAAAGTCTGCACGCTGCTCGGGATGCCGTCGGCGAAAGGCTTGTTTCATCGAGCAATCGTGGAAAGCGGCGCGTCTCTCAACGGCATGCCTCGCGACGCCGCCAACAAAGCTACCGAAGCATTCTTCGCTAAGGTTGGCTTGAAGCCGGATCAAGCGGGCGAACTGCAAAAAGTCCCCGTGGATCGCATCCTGCAAGCCCTGGAGGGCGGACGCTTCGGTCCGGTGGTGGATGGCAAGACACTGCCGGCGAATCCGTTCGATCCTGCGAGTCTTGCGATTTCGTCCAGCGTTCCGCTACTCATTGGAACGACGCAGACGGAAGTCACCTTTTTCCCCGGACAGCAGTTGGATCCCATCGACGAAGCCGCCCTGCGCGCGCGTGTGAAGCAAACGTTCCATTCGAGCGACGCCGACACAGACAAGGTCATCGCGGCCTACAAACAAGTGGACCCCGCCATCAGCAACATCGACATTGCGCTCGAGTCCGCTTCCGATTCTTTCGCCTTGACCAATGCCATCGCGGCAGCTGAACGAAAACTCGCGCTAGCAAAGGCGCCCGCGTATATGTACTACTTCAAGTGGCGTTCGCCAGTGCGCGACGGCAAGTTGAAAGCCATGCATTGCATGGAAATCCCGTTCGTTTTCGAAAATATGGAGCTTGGACAACCGATGACTGGGTCGGGCCAAGATCGCTATGCGCTCGCGGCCAAGATCAGCGGAGCGTGGGCAGCGTTCGCGCGAACCGGCAATCCCAATCAGAAGGGCCTTGATTGGCCGGCCTACAGCACCAGCCAACGCGCCACTATGGTGTTCGATGACAAAACCGAAGTCGTCGACGATCCACGCAAGGTAGTGCGCCAGACGCTAGCATCACTGAAGTCCTAGCATTCGCGATCGCTAGGATAGCCCGAATGCCCGCGCGATCAACTCGTACGACCGCCGGCGCGCCGCGTGGCTGTGCATGATGTTCACTACGAAGACTTCTTCGGCCCCGTAATCGCGGGCGACTTCCTCAATCGCCGCGCGCACTTTCTCGGGCGCGCCCACCGTAATCCTGCGCCCCACCGGTAGCGTGTCAGCCGCGACGCCTTCGCGTGCTAGGAACTCCTGCGCGCGCTCCACCGTGGGCACCGGAATCAACTGGCCGCGATATAACATCAGCATCAGCATTCGCATACTCGACGCCAACCGCTGCGCTTCTTCGTCGGTGTCGGCGCAAATCGCCCAAGTGGCGACGCCGACGCGCGGTGCTTCGAGTCGGGCGGACGGCTGGAAGTGCTCGCGATAATACGCCGCGATCGCCTCGCCGTTCGGATTGATGAAATCAGCGAACACATACGGCAATCCCATCTCCGCTGCCCAAATTGCGCTTTGCGCCGACGATCCGAGCAGCCACGGCTCCGGGCTGTCGAAATGCATCGACGCGGTCTGGCGGAACGGTCCGGTAATCGGCCCCCGATTTTCCAGATATCCCAGCAATTCTTCCAATTGTTCGCGAAAATCGTCCGGCGCGGGCTGCCTCCGATCGCGCTGCAATGCATAAGCGATGCCGCCGCTGGTTCCCGGTGCGCGCCCCAGCCCGAGATCGATCCGCCCCGGGAATAAACCACTGAGCATGCTGAATGTTTCGGCCACTTTCAACGGGCTGTAGTGCGGCAACATGATGCCGCCGGTGCCGACGTGCATTCGCGACGTGGCCGACGCCACGGGCCCGATCATCACTTCGGGGCTCGCGTCCGCCAACCCAGGGGTCCCGTGATGTTCGGCCATCCAATAGCGGTGATAGCCGAGCTGTTCGGCCCAACGCGCCAGATCGATGGTGTTCCGCAGCGCGTCGCCCGCGGTGGAACCCTCGGCGATGGGCGATTGATCGAGAACGCTGAGCCGCACTTAGTTGGACCCGCCCGGCAACGCGAATACCATCACGGTAGATCCGTTGCGCCAAACTTGATCGGGAAATAGCGCCTGCGTGGCCGCGCCGATGTTCGTGACTGGCCAGCCGGTGGGCGTTGCGATGTATTGCTTCCCGTTCACCGCGTAGCTCACGGCCGATCCGCGATGTCCCGCGCCGGTCTGAAAGCTCCACAGCTTCCGGCCGCTGCGCGCATCCAGCGCGAAAAACTCACCCTCCGGATTGCCAGTGAAAACAAGATCACCTGCCGTCGCGAGCATCGACGCCAATAGAACGTACTTGTACGGATAACTCCACGCGCGCTTGCCTGTCACGGGATCCCAGGCATCCACGTGACTGTAGGTTTCGCGATTCGGCGGCAGTTTCAGATTCCAATCGCCGCTCATAAAGAATCGACCTTCATCGGGAGCTTGATGTTCGGCCGTGATGTCCACGCAAATTTCAAGCGTCGGCGTATAGATCAGGCCGGTACGCGGCGAGTACGCCATCTCGTTCCAACTCTTCGCGCCCGCCGGCGTCGGACAGAAATTCATGGTCTTTCCCAACTCCGGTTCGCGCCGCCCCACCAGCTTTCCATCTTCGGTGACGCCCGAAATCCAAGTCTGCACTTCGGGCACGGTGAACACGCGAACGAATTCACCTGTCGCACGATCCAGCACGAACGTGACGCCGCTCTTGTTCATGTGGACCAGCAGCTTTCGCATGCGCCCCTGCACTTCGCGATCGATCAGGATGCACTCGTATGCAGAATCAAAATCCCATACATCGTTCGGAATCTCCTGAAAATGCCACCGTAGCTTCCCGGTGTCCGGATCGAGCGCCACGACACTAGCGGTGTAAAGATTCACATCCTTGCTTGCGCCCACATTTCGATCGCCCGAGTAAAAATCTCCAGCGGCATTTCCGGTGCCCCAATACACTAGATTCAATTCCGGATCAAACGATCCAGTTAACCACGGCGACCCGCCGCCGATTTTCCAACTTTCGCCCTTCCACGTTTCGTGTCCCTTTTCGCCGGGCCCCGGAATCACGTACCAGCGCCAAGCCAAGCGCCCCGTCTTCGCATAAAACGCCGTCAGGTAGCCGCGATGCGCGTTATCGCCGCCCGATCCGCCGACCATCACCTTGTCCTTGACCACCAGAGGCGCTGACGTAATGCTGCATCCGCATTGATTGGAATCGTCAACATTCACGCGCCACAATTCGCGCCCGCTCTTCTGATCGATCGCCACCAGATAACTGTCGGGCGTCCCCAGGAAAACTTTGCCGTCGCTCACGGCGAGTCCTCGATTGATGCGAAATGCCTCGCCGCCCGATCGCCCCACGTTGGCCGGCAGCGGATATTTGTAGCGCCAGATCAATCGGCCCGTTGCCGCATCCAGCGCGAACACTTGTGCGTACGACGTGGAGACGTACATCACGCCTTCGATTACGATGGGGGTGGACTGCAAACTATCGCCATAGTCGCCGGTCTGAAACGCCCACGCCACCGCGAGATTCTTCACGTTGGTGGTGTTGATCTGATCGAGCGCGCTATAGCGCCACGCAAACTGCGATCCGCCGTGATGCGGCCAATCCGACTGAGCCGGGCCTTGTGCGTAGACCGCGAGCGCCAACAGGATCAACCAAAATCGCATGGTGTCATCATAATGCAATGCATCACAATGCATGAACCGGAAAACGCGGCGCGCGTGATACAATTCAGGCGTTCATGCATTCCCATCTGTTTCCAACATCACTGGTAGGTTCCTATCCCCAACCCGATTGGCTGATCGATCGCGCTCAACTTTCGCACCGTTTGCCGCCGCGTGTGCGCGCCACCGATCTTTGGCGCGTCGCTCCGGAATTTCTGGAGGAAGCGCAAGACGACGCGACGATTCTTGCGATCCGCGCCCAGGAGCGGGCCGGTCTGGATATCGTCACCGACGGAGAGATTCGCCGCGAGAGTTATTCGAATCGCTTCGCCACCGCGCTCGAAGGCATCGATCTGGACAATCCCGCGCAGGTGGTGGCACGCTCGGGCAAGCTGAATTACGTCCCGCGGGTGGTTTCAAAGATCCGGCGCAAGCACGCCGTCGAAGTTCGCGACATCCAATTCCTGCGCGCGAACACGGATCGCCGCGTGAAGGTCACCGTGCCTGGCCCGTACACCATGTCGCAGCAGGCGCACAACGATTTCTACAAATCCGAAGAAGAGCTGGCGATGGATTACGCCGCCGCGGTGAACGAAGAGATCAAGGATTTGTTCGCAGCCGGCGCCGACGTGGTGCAGATCGACGAACCGTACATGCAGGCCGTTCCCGACAAAGCCCGGCAGTTCGGACTGAACGCGTTGAACCGCGCGCTCGAGGGCGTGAAAGGTGAAACCGCGGTCCATCTGTGCTTCGGCTACGCGGCCATGGTGGCCAATCGTCCTTCCGAATATCAGTTCCTCACCGAGCTGGCGGATGGGCACATGAATGCTATCTCGATCGAGACCGCGCAGTCGTCGCTCGATTGCTCCGTGCTTGCGAAACTCCCCGGCAAGAAAATCATTCTCGGCGTGCTGAATCTGGGAACCAACGACGTGGAAACTCCCGAGATCGTCGCCGAGCGCATCCGCCGCGCGCTGCCTTTCATCAACGCGGAGCGCCTGGTGATCGCGCCTGATTGCGGCATGAAGTATCTGCCGCGCGACGTTGCTTTTGGAAAACTCAAAGCCATGACCGCCGGCGCCGCCATTGTCCGCAAGGAATTAGGCGATCGCCATTTGGTTTCCGCCTGATTCAAGCCTTTTGTTCGGCCGCAGGTTCCGGCACCCGCTCGATGTGTACATACATCGGTCCTACGCCTAGCGTTCCCACCAGGAACCACGTGAAGCGACCGCCGCGATTGACGGTTTGAAATCGCACATGTTCGCCTGGCGCGACCGTGAAATCGACGTTCTTCCAGTTCCAGGTGTTGTCCACCTGCAGGCGATGCTGCCCCGGTTCAACTTCGCGCGACATTTCGTCGCCGGCCATTAGTTCGCCCAGCCGCTTTCCATCCAGCTTCACAATGATCTGGCGCTGGTGGATGTCATCCGGAGAATTTCTGCTGATTGTGACGCGTGACTCCACGCTTCGAGTATAATGCGCGTGAGAGGTTACCCATGCGCAAGTTCGCTCTCGCATTCGCCGCGCTGCTCGGATCCGTTGTCGTTCCGGCCCTGGCGCATCACGCGTTCTCGGCGGAGTTCGACACCAACAAGCCACTCACGCTGAAGGGCGTCGTGACGAAGATCGAGTGGATGAATCCGCACGCCTGGTTCTACATGGATGTTAAAACGGACTCGGGCGCCATCGAGCACTGGCAATTGGAAACCGGCGCGCCCATCGAACTGACGCGACGCGGATGGCGCAAGAACGATCTTAAGGTCGGCGATGAAGTCACGGTCCAAGGATTTCGCGCCAAAGACGGCACCAATACCGGCAATGCGCGCATGGTTAATTTGCCCGACGGCAAGAAGGTTTTCAGCGGGTCGGCTGAAGATGGCGCTCCAAGCACTCCGCCCCCCACGCCCCCGGCTCACGAATAGCGGCTACTCGGGATAGGTCACCCGCTCGAGAAAAAGCCCCGATGCCGGCGCGGTCCAGGCTGCAACATCGATCGCCGGATTTGTTTTGCCTTCCAGAAGACGCGCGAGATCGGCTTCCGTGATTTCACCACGCCCGAGCCTCATCAAGACGCCGACGATTCTCCGCACCATGCGCCACACGAAATGCGACGCGGTGATCCGGAACACAATGAGATCGCCCTCCATCTCGATGCCCGCGTCCTCCACCACCACGATGGGCGATTCATCGGGACGCGAAGCATCCTCGGCGCGGAACGCCCGGAAGTCGTGACGCCCAATCAGTGTGCGAGCGGCTCTCGACATCGCCGCCGTGTCCAAGGGTTCCTTCACCCACCAAACATACTTCTTGAAGAACGCCGTGCGCCGGGTGGAGATCTGATACATGTACGTTCGCGCCACCGCGTCGTGCCGCGCGTGAAAGCTGTTGGGCGCCTCGGCCAAGTCGAGTAAACAGACGTCCGACGGAAGCCGGCTGTTGATGGCGCGCAGGATCTCATCGGGTGGCGGCCAATTCCGCCTGTGGCTATCTTTCGGCGGACGAACCCGGAGGTGCGCCACTTGCGCCCTGGCATGCACGCCGGCATCGGTGCGGCCCGCGCCTTGCAGTTCCACTTCGCATCCCAGGAAATCCTCCGCGGCTTTGCGAAGCTGGCCTTGCACCGTGCGAGCATTGCGCTGCTCCTGCCATCCGCTGTACTTAGTGCCGTCGTACTCGATGGTCAGCTTCCAGCTTTTCAATTCCGGTGTTTTCGATGGAGCGGTTTTCAATCCCTCAGTGTAGCCCGCTAGTGTCTCAAATGAGCGCGCGACGATGCTATGATGAATCGCTTTTAGGAGGACTCATGTTCAAAGGATTTCGCGAATTCATCATGCGCGGCAACGTGCTGGATCTGGCCGTGGCTGTGATTATCGGGGCGGCGTTCGGAAAGATCGTGACGTCAGTGGTTAACGATATCCTGATGCCGCCGCTTGGGCTGGTGCTCAAGAACGTCGATTTCAGCAACTTGTTTTTTGATCTTTCGGGAGGCCATTATGCGACGTTGGCTCTGGCCAAAGCGGCCGGCGACGCGACCATCAACTATGGCTTGTTTCTCAATAACGTGATCGATTTTCTGATCGTCGCGTTCGTGATCTTCCTGATGATCCAGCAAGCGAACAGGCTGAAGAAGGCTCCGGCGCCCGCCGATCCCACAACGAAGGAGTGCCCGTATTGCCGCACCAACATTCCGATCGCAGCCACGCGCTGCCCGAATTGCACGTCGAATTTGTAGCGCGATCTAGACGGTGATCTCGCAGCCCTCGTACGCGCAGAAGACCTCGAGCTTCGACCCGAGGCTCCGCGCCAGCTGCTGGGCCTTTTCTTCGATATCAGCCACGAATTCGTCGTCGTGCAATGGATCGTGATGCGTCAGGTATAGGCGGCCCACGCCTGATGCGGCTGCCAGCTCCACTGCGTACGCGTAGGTGCTGTGGCCCCAATTGCGCTTAGCAGGATACTCATCCGGCGTATATTGCGCCTCGTGAATCACAACGTCAGCGCCCTGCATAAACTCGGCGTGCCGCCGGTCGCCGGGATCGAGGATCGACTCCAAACGCCCCGACGACGCTCCCTCGCGCCAGACGCTCTCGCAGTACGGCTCATGATCGGACAAATAGCATAGCGACCGCCCGCCTGCTTCCATGCGATAGCCGAGCGTAGGCGACGGATGATTCATCTGCTGGGCCCGCACCAGCATCCCATCGATTTGATGGCAGCCTTCGCCCAGATCTTCGTACGTGATTCGCGCGGCCAACTGATCGAGTTCCACCGGGAAGTAGTGATGCTCCATTTGCCCCGCCAGCACGTCGCGCAACGAAAGATGCGCACCCTCGGGGCCATAGACTCTGAAGTGATTGCCCGGCTGAAACAGCGGCGCGAAGAACGGGAAACCCTGGATGTGATCCCAATGCGTGTGAGTGAACAGGATGGTGGCCGTCACCGGCCCCGCTGCGCACGCAACCAAACGGTTGCCCAATCCCCGAGCACCCGTGCCGCAGTCCAGCACCAGGACGCCGCCGGATGGAGTGACCATCTCGACACATGAGGTATTGCCGCCGAAGCGGACCGTGCCCGGTCCAGGCGCGGCGATGGAACCTCGAGTTCCCCAAATGCGAGCCAGCATTGCTCGGAATGATCCGTCCTCAGCTTACCTCATCGGCAAAAACACTTAGACGGAGTAGGGCGTGTGGGTGCCGGGGCACCGGCTCCCTGACGGGTCGCGGCTCGGTTGGCACGGGCAAAATTCCGTAGAGGAATCGCGGCCCTAGAAATTGGGTTGCGGTACGCCCGTTTGGGGTTCCAGGAACTCTCCGACAATCCTCCCGATGGCCATGAACCGCTCCAGGTCGGGCGGCTTGCGGAAGTAAAACGACGCGCCCAGTTCGCGCGCCCGCGCCCGGTCCTGCGGCGAATCGGACGATGTGATGACGATCACCGGAACGTGGGAGCAGCGCGGGCTCTCTCGAATCTGCGCCAACACCTCGTCGCCAGGCCGCCGGGGCAGGTTCAAATCCACCAGGAAAAGATCCGGACAGCGTTGCGAAGGATCCTGGTCGATCTTGGCGATCATTCGTAACATGTCCTCGCCATTGTCGGCGGTCTCGAGATGATACGTGAAGCCGTGACGCCGCAGCGCTTCCTCGATCAGATACACGTCGGCCTTGTTATCCTCGGCAATCAAGATGCGATACGGGCTATCCGCCATTAGACCGGCTCGCTGTCCGGCAGCGTGAAGAAGAAAGTGGACCCGACGCCTGGTTCCGACTCAACCCAAATCCGCCCTTGATACCGTTCCACCAGCTTCTTGCAAATGGCTAAGCCCAACCCGGTCCCTGAATATTGGCTGTTGCTGTGCAAACGCTTAAAGAGTCCGAACACTTGCTCCTTATATCGGGCATCGATACCGATTCCGTTATCACACACGGAAAACGTCCATCCGCCGGCGTCGGGAACCGCGCCGATGTGGATGCAGGGTGATTCGGAGCCGCGGTACTTGATGGCGTTCGAGACCAAATTCTGGAAAATCTGCTGAAGATGCACCGGCTCGCCTCGCAGGACTGGGAGCGCGTCGTGAGTCACCCGCGCGCCCGATTCATCGATGGACGCCCGCAGATTGCGTAGCGCCTCCTCCAACACAACTTCGACGCTGACGTTGTCCAGCAGGGGGATCGATAGGCTGGAGGCGCGCGTGTATTCCAGCAGATCGCGAATCATCCGCCCCATCCGTGTGGCGCCATCCACGCAGTGCTGGATGATGGTGTCGGCTTGCTCGTCCAACTGGCCCGCGTATTTCACTTGCAGCAACTGGCTGAAGGTAGCCACCATGCGAAGCGGCTCCTGTAGATCGTGACTGGCTGAAAAAGCGAACTGCTCCAGATCGGAGTTAGCGGTCCGCAGCGCTTCCATGGCGGTGGTGGCGCGCTCGCGGGAGGCTTCGGCATCCCGGCGAAGTTCGCGTTCGCGTTCGGCGGCCTCGCGTCGAAGACGGCTCATGGCAAGATGAGTGGTCACGCGCGCCAGCAGCTCACGGGCGGTGAAGGGTTTTACCAGGTAATCGTCCGCCCCGGCTTCGATGCCTTCCACTCGCGACTCTTCGCCCGCGCGAGCCGACAACAGGATCACCGGCAGCGTGCGCGTGCGGGGATCGGAACGCAGTGCTGCCAACAATCCGAATCCGTCCAGACTCGGCATCATAACGTCGCTCAGAATCAGATCGGGCGGATGCGCCAGCGCTTTCTCCAGAGCCGCCTGTCCATCCGAGACGGACTCCACGTCAAAGTGCGAGCTCAGCAAACGATGCACGTAGTCGCGCATGTCAGCATTGTCGTCAGCCAGCAGGACTCGGCCGCGAATGGTGGTTTTTGCGAGGACATCGAACGCGGGCGGCCGTCCATTCGGCGCTAGCCAACCCAACGCTTCGTCGACATAAGCGTCGCTCCTCACGGCCCGCGAAGCGACCTCCGAGGCCGTGCCGACTCTCTCGGACGCGAGATGCGCCGCGCCGAACGGAATGTGTACCGTAAACGTGCTGCCTCGGCCTAGCTCGCTTTCGACGAAGATGCTGCCGCCGTGCAATTTCACCAGCTCCTGCACCAGTGCTAAACCGATCCCGGTTCCTTCGTGGGTGCGGCCGCGCGCCCCTTCCACGCGATGAAAGCGCTCGAATAGCCGGGGCATTTCTTCGAGCGGAATGCCGGTGCCGGTATCGCGGACCGTGAGCTTGGCTGCCGAGCCGTCGGACGACGGTTCCAGTTCCACCGCGATCTCGCCTTCGAACGTAAACTTGAAGGCGTTCGAGATCAGATTCAGCACCACCTTCTCCCACATGTCCCGATCCACGTAGACCGGCTGCGGCAACGGCGCACAGTGCACAATCAGGCTCAGGCCGGCTTTCTCGGTTGCGGACCGAAAACTGGAAGCGAGATCCGCGGTGAAGGAGGCGAGATCCGTCGGCTGGTAATCGGCCTGCACCCGCCCCGCTTCGATGCGCGCAAAATCAAGCAGGCTATTCACGAGCTTCAAGAGCCGCAAGCCGTTGCGATAGGCAACCTCAACCAGCGGCCGGTTTTCTGCCTGCTGGCTTGCCAGCAACTCGTCTCTTGCCAATAACTCCTCGAGCGGCCCCAGCATCAGCGTCAACGGGGTACGGAATTCGTGCGAAACATTGGAGAAGAAGGCTGTTTTGGCGCGATCGAGTTCGGCTAGCGCCTCCGCTCGTCTCCGCTCTTCTTCGTAGGCTTGGGCATTGGCGATAGCCGCGGCGATTTGACCGGCGACCAGCCCGAGAAAACCCTGGTAGCCGTCATCAAAAAGCCGGTAGGGATTCAACCCTGCAACTAAAACACCGGCACGGCCAGTCTTGCCGGACGCAGCTATCGGAAGCACCACCGCCTGGTGCGGGGGACAATCCCACGCTCCATTCGGTAGAGAGCCTAGCGACGTCAGATCCGCTACCAAGGCGGGAGCGTGCGTGCGAAGCACCTGCTCAAACGGCCAAACTGATGCCGCCCGAACTGATTCAGCATCAATCGTGCCGATGCCAGAGCATCCCTCGAGTGTCATGCGCCCAGAGGGATCCTCGAGATAGAGCAGAGCGAACGGAAGATCCCGAGGGTCGGTTTCAAGCGAGTGGATGCATCGGCCGCAAACTTCGTCGATGCTGCGCGCATCGGTGGTGCAAGCCGCCAGCTCTCGCAGGAGGGCCAGCTGCCGCGCGCCGATGATGCGTTGCGTGTCGTCCGTGTTGGCACAGAGAATGCCGCCTGCCTCTCCGGTGTCGGTGGGAACCGGGCTGTAGGAGAAGGTGTAGTAGGTCTCCTCGCGATACCCGTTGCGCTCCATGATCAGCAGGAGCGCTTCGTCATAGGTCCCTTCGTTGGTAGTCATGGCGGAGTTGGCGCGCGGTCCGATCTGATCCCAAATCTCACGCCAAACAACAGACGCCGGCTGGCCCAGCGCTTGCGGATGCTTGCCCCCGACGATGGCTTTGTAGGCGTCGTTGTATAGATTGATCAGCTCGTCGCCCCACCAAACGAACATGGGCTGGCGCGAGGTGAGCATGATCCGGACCGACGTCCGCAGCGCCTGCGGCCAAACTTCGATGGGTCCGAGCGAAGTACTCGACCAGTCCATCGATCGCATGAGCGCGCCCAGTTCTCCCCCGCCGGCCAGAAGGCCGTTGCTCAAGGACAACGGTACCGTGGACAACTCAGGTTGCATACGATTGGAGCCAGCCCCGCTCATTCTAAGATCTCACAGACGGCAGAATGGTTTCGGCTTAGTCTGTGATCGCCTCGATAGTTTCGGGCGCATTGCCTTCCAGGCGGTTGTTGACGAAGATGTAGGACGGCTCGTGGCGATCGCGAGCCCGGGCGATCAGCAGGCGCAGGGCATCGCGAGCTTCGGGATTGGGGTCCTGTACGTGGGAGTACGGGGTAAACTTGGCGACCGCTTCCTCATAAGCCCGGCCGCGCCGTAGCAGCGCGCGAGCTACCGTGAATCCGCTGGTTTCAGCATCGCGCAGCCGCATTTGAACGCCGATCTCGGGCATCCGCGTCCAGGCGTTCAGGACGTGGGCGACCCCATGGCTGCGCAGGCAGGCAAAATACTCGGGCGAGAGAAATTCGGGATTGCGGATTTCGACGGCGTAGCGGAAATCGCGAGGCAGCGCGGCCAGGAACGGATCCAGCGTCTCGAGAAACGCGCCGGTGCCGGCAAAGCACTGCCTGGGTAAATGGCCGAATTCGAGGATGAGCACCGCGACGCGTGCTTGGTAAGGGGCGAGCAGATCGAGAAAGGCGCTTTGAAACAGCGGAGCGTCCATGAACGACGAGTTGTCGTCGCCCGCGCGCGCACCGTAGCGTGGATGGCGCGGGAACTGCTTCACCGTAACGTCCTCGGGGACTTTGAAGGCGAATTGCAGCTTGGAGGGCGCGGATCCGAACAGCTTGCTCCAGTACTGCTGGGACGGAAATTGATAGAACGAGAAATCGCCGCAAACGATGGGAAATGTTTCGGCGTATTCGTTCAGGCACTCGTCGTTAAAGCGCTTCTGGGAAAACCGGCCGCGCGTCAGGTAGCGATCGCGCCTGTAAATTTGCCCGAGCCAGCCTTCGTATTTCCAGGAACTGGTTCCGATGAAAATGTTTTGGGACGCAAGCGCACTTAAACGACCGCTCAAGCGCCGCCGATCGAACTGCTGCGGGTCTTCAAAAAGAGAAGCTGTTTCCAACTAGTAGGCGTGCGCGACGCGGTATCCGTAGGGATCGGCGCCCGCTTCAATGACGCCTTCCGGCGTAACGCGGATCATCACGGGAGCCGCACCGCTGGCCCAGCGCGAGCGCGTTCCCACTTTGTGCCCGCGAGCAGCCAATTCAGTAGCGACGCTCTGTGGGATGCGTTCGTCTAACAGCAGGTCGCCACGATTCCAGGCGTGATTGTCGAAACTCGATATCAAATGGCGCGTTTGAAAGCGCGGCGCCTCCACCGCGGCCTGAGCATTGTCGCCGAACTCGATCACGTTAAAGAACAATTGGATCAGGCTTTGTTCCTGGTTGTCGCCGCCGGGCGTGGACAGCGCGAGGAACGGCTTGCCCTGCTCGGTGATGATGGTCGGGCTCAGGGTCACACGCGGCCGCTTCCCGCCCGCCAGCTCGTTGGGCGATCCAGGCACCAAAATGAACTGCTGGGCGCGCTCCGTTAAAGGAATACCCGTGTCGCCCGCGATCACCGAAGGCAGCCAGGCCCCCGATGGCGTAGCGGAGAACACGACGCCGTCTTTATCGATTGCGTCAATGCAGGTGGTGTCGCTCGCCATCAGCGCGTCGTCGATCTTGGTGCGCGCGATATCCATTTCCGTAGGATGCTTGCCGCGCTTGCCATTGATTGCCCCGGGCAGAAAGTCCATCGACGCCGTGTGGACAATCTCTTTACGCCGCTCGGCAGCGTAGGCTTTAGACAGCAGGATATCGGCGGGAATGTTGTTGAACTTGGGATCGCCATAGTAAGTGTCGCGATCGGCGTAAGCTAGCTTCAACGCTTCCGTGATGGTGTGAATATACTCGGCCGAGTTGAAACCCATGGACCGCAGATCGTAGCCTTCCAGAATGTTCAGCGCCTGGATCATGGCCGGCCCTTGGGTGTAGAATCCCGGTTTATAGACCTTGTAGTTGTGATAATCGGTGGAGAGCGGCTCCTCGGGCTGCAGCTTGAACGCGGCCATGTCCTCGTACCGCAGCAAGCCGCCGTTGGCCTGACTGAAGGCATCGATACGATGCGCGATGTCGCCGCGATAGAAGTAGTCGGCCACCGCGTCGATGGCGGCGGCACGCGAAGCTCCCGAGGCCAGTGCTTTCTTTTCGGCCGCGGCCATGGATCGTAAAGTCCGCGCGAGGTTTGGCTGGTGGAAAATCTCGCCGGGCAGCGGCACGCGTCCGTCGGGCAGGAAGGTTTTCCTTGAATCCGCCCACAGGGTGAAGAATGCACGCGAGCGCGAGATGGCGCCGGAACGCGTTTCGTCGATAGCCATGCCGTCGGCCAGTTCGATGGCCGGTTCAATTTCTTCTGAAAATGATTTGGTCCCGAAGTCGCGCAGTGCGACTAATCCGGCTTCCACCATGCTCGGCACCAGTGCGGGAAGAATGCCTGCCACCGGAATAATGCCCTTCAACCCGCCTGGATCGAGCGTGAGGATTTCACCCGGCCTGGGCCGATGTTCCATGAAGAACTTGGCCGTGGCGAGCTTGGGCATCGGGCCGACACCCGCAATGGCGTGGACCTTCCCGTCCTTCGTGCGAATCAGAATCGGAGCTTCGCCCCCCATGCCGAAGTGCGAGAACTCGGCGACCGATGCCGCGAACATCGAAGCCACGCCCGCGTCCACCGCGTTGCCGCCGTGGAAGTACATCCGCATGCCGGCTTCGTCGGCGTATTCGCTACCTGAGGCCAGAGCGCCTCTGGTGCCGCGCGCGGCGTGCATGGTGGGAAGTTCGAAATCTTTGCGCTGCGCGGAGGCCGAACAGGCGCATATGAAAAGTACTAGCGGGAGGGCCAGCGTGTGCTTCATAATTCTTAGCCTAATTGTAACTCCGGAGTTAGGGATTGGGGATTGGGTCTTGGCGGGTGGTCAGTTCACGCTCACAGTAACCAGTTTTGTCCAGGCTTTGCCGTCGAAGTAAAAGATAGTTCCCTCGGCTGCGGCATCCGAGAAGCGGCCCGAGGTTGGATCTCGGGGACCGATCCCTGAGGAAATCCCTTGATGGTCTAGCTTTGGTCGAGCGATCGAGCGTTTCCAGGCACTCAGGTACTCAGCCAGGGTTTGCTCGTTGACGGGCATAATCGACCATCGTTCGGCGGAGCCGCGCCTCTCGATTTCCGTGGGTGCTTGCTCCGACCCAATCTCAAAAACGAGAAGACTCGTGGCTTCCTTCGTCGTGCATAGGATTGCCCAATCCATTTTTCCTGGCTTTAAGAACTCGCCCTGAATGACATTACTCCGCTTACGCCTTTCTTTCCTGCGGAATCCGGCACGCCCGCGATCCAGCTCGCCGGCCACGCTGCTCGGCAACTCAGGAAATGCCGAGGGTGGAAGCGAGTGTGCTTTGGCGTGCAATGGAAAGATACCTGCCGCGATCGACAGGTTAACGGCTACTCGTCGCATGGAAATCATCGCCCGCTTCATAAGAGCTAGCCTAGCCGATCCTCCGTGAACAGATTGGTCGTCCCGCAGCCTGGACAACGATAGACGCGCAGGAAAAATCGCCTGTGCACCAGCTTCAAGTGGTGCAGCCATTCCGATGGCGCGCCGGAGCCGCAGCGGATGCAGACATTAGTCCAAACGTCGGTCCTCACGGGCGTCGCAACGCTGCCGAAATAGAGCGCCCAGCCGTAAACGCGGAGACGCGTGCCGAAGAGGCGATCGGACAGTCCCGCGAAATAGGTGAACAAGTGCAGGGAAATTTCGGAGCCGTTGCCCATTAGTAGAAGGCGCCGGGGGCTGCGCTCGCGAAAATTCTTGCGATTCAGGTATGAGAGCGAGGTCAGGAGCGTACGGGTAGCGCCGTGCGGAAGGTGAGTTGCGCTTTCGATCATCGCAGCGAGCTGCTGCTCGGAAGTGAACGCATTGAGGTGGCCGCCGCCGCGGGCCAGCCAGCGGTATAGGCGATCGCAGAACGTGGACGCATCGGGCACGGCGATGTAGAGCGCGCCGGTGGGTTTCAAGACGCGTCCGATTTCCGCGAGCGATCCCGCGAGATCGTGGAAATGTTCCAGGCTGTGGTTAGAGATGACTGCGTCGAAGGCGCGATCGGGGAACGGAAGCCGGGCGGCATCGGCCTGCGCGAAATTGGCGGCCGGCGTGGCGGGGAGGTCAAGATCAGCGCGGATGGCGACAAATTTTCCTATGCTCGAATCGAAACTCCCCGCCCCCGATCCAAGATCGAGGACGCGCTCGCCGGGCCCGAGGCTTTCCAGGATTTCGTGCACGCTACATTCTTAACAGAAGCTCGTGCCACACTGGAAATAGTGAAATCTGGGCGTTCGAATTTCGGCGCGCGGCACTTTATTCCATCGGCCTTGCAACCCGCGGCCAGGGAAATTTACTACAGACTATTTCGATTTATCCTGCGCCAGCGATTTTGGTGGGCAGATCTCTTCGACCGAACACAAATCAAACCTCCCGTGCCGCCCGCGATTTTGCGATATCGCGTCAGCGAATTGCTTTCCGTGGATCGATTCTTGCAGATTGGCGAGGCGTGCGCCGATCTGATTCAACAATGCGTGGACGACATGGACTTCGATTTTGCGAATGCGCAGCGAGTCCTGGATTTCGGCTGCGGATGCGGCCGGACCTTTCGATGGTTGCTTCCCAAATATAGCGGCGAATTTCACGGGGTGGATGTTGACACGGAAGCCATCGATTGGTGTAACCAGCATCTTCATCCCGGCCATTTTCTCGCCTGTGCCCCCGATCCACCACTGCCATATCCGGCCGATTATTTCGATGTCGTCTACTGCTTTTCGGTATTCACGCACCTGAACGAGTCGATGCAGGATGCCTGGCTCACGGAGCTGAACAGAATCTTGAAGCCCGAGGGCGTGCTGTTACTCACAATATTTTCGAAGCATGCGAGAGAGGGGTTGGATGCGGAGGGGCAGAGCACGCTTCAGGCGGCCGGGTTCCTTCACAGGCGCACTAAAAAGTTAAAGGGCCTGGTGCCGGAGTGGTACCAAACAACTTTGCATTTATCCGAATACATGATCCACCGGCTCGCGGCGTGGTTTGAAAACACCCGTTACTTTGAAGTGCCGGGTGGGATGCAGGACGTGATCGCAGCACGGAAGACGAAGATCACCGCCGGTTATACAAGAGCAACCTGCTCTTCAGTTGGCTCCGCTCAACAAAACCACGGCTCGTCGAGATAAGGGATCGCGGTCCGCGGCAGCAGATCGAGATTCTCAAATGGACGCTCGCTCACCAGGTTCCAAAGATAGCCAAAGATTTCGCGGCGCGACCCTTTGGATGCCGCAATGCGCAGCGCCTGCGCGGCCAGTTCGTCCACTTCAGGATCTGGATGCCGCCAGCGATACAGCAGCGCGGGCTCGTCAAAGCCTCCGATCACGGCTTGCACGTCCGCAAGTTCCAGCAGCCGCGATCCGCTCGGGATCAGCAGCCGCAGCGCCAACTGCACCGGCGCGACGTGGTCCACTAAATCCAGGTCATCCAGCACCGCGAGCATCTCGCGATAGGACTCCCGCGTGGTCCACGGCGTGAACGGAATAAACGTCGGCGCCAGCGCCAGGCCCACCCGTCGAAACTCGCTCGCCACTTCGATGAAATCCGCGCGCGTGTGGCCCTTCTCGAGTTTCGCGAGCACCGCGTCGTCCACCGCTTCCACTGCGCTCGTCACGAACAGGCAACCCGTCTCGCGCAGCCGCGGAAGCAGTTCGCGATGCTTCAACAAATGCTCGATTTTGATGGTCGCATCGTAGGTCAAGCTAGGGAAATCCCGATGGAGCGCGTCTACAATGCGCATCGCGTGCGTAGGGCCGTTGAAGAAATCCGGATCCCCAAATGTCACGTGTTCCGCCCCGGCAGCCACCTGCTGGCGAATGTCCGCGAGCACGATCTCCGGCTGGACCACCCGAAAATTGCCCCGATACACCGGCACCACCGGGCAATGGCGGCACAGGTGTTTGCAGCCCCGGCTGGCCTCGGTATACCCGGCCCTTTTCGATGCGCCCCCAATGCGCAGCCGCGCGTATTTCTCGATGGGCGGCAGCGCTGACCGCAGCGGTATCTGAAACTGCAGCCGATCGAGCGAGATCAATGACGATGGCTTCAAACCTTCGGCCAGCGCCACCAGACCCGGCTCGAACTCGCCGCCAAGAATGGTCCCCACCCCCAAGCCCCGCAGGTACTGCTCATTCAACGGAGCGTAGAGCCCATAACAACAGAGCTGCGCCTTCGGATTCAGCCCCCGGACTCTCTCGATCACCTTGGGTGCCAAACGCGTGGCCGTGTGCATCGGCAAGTAGAACGCAATGAGATCGGCCTCGCGAACCGCCGCAGGTTCGAGCGATTCCACGCACAAATCCACGCACGCCACCTGATGACCGCGCTCCGCCAGCCATGCCGCGGGCGATGCCAACCCGAACGGCTGGTGTCCAAGTTCGTAAGTGGAAACGAGCAGGATCTTACTCACAGCGACGATTTCATTATCGCCGTTGCGGACAGCTCACTACCCTTTGGCGAAATACAGCGCGGTCGCGCGCTCCAGCTCCGACTTGCTCATGAACGGCGGACGGCCTTCGTACTTGCCGATCGACGTCAAGATATTGCAAATATCGGCCGGATAACAGGCGCGCAGCTCGGTGCGTCCTTCGCGCAGGCACAGCTTGCGCAGGTATTCGGCGCTATCGGGCTCGCACGGAATGTTGAAGCTCCCCACCACGCGATGGAAAATCTGATCGAACGATTTGTCGTCCACGGCGTCCACGAAAATCTTGTTGTGGATACGGCGCAGGAAGGCTTCGTCGGCCAGATCGCTGGGCTCCAGGTTGGTGGAGAACACCACCATCAGCTCGAACGGGATCTGGAACTTCACGCCGTAGCGCAGCATCAGGTAATCCACGCGGCGATCTAGCGGCACGATCCAGCGATTCAACAGATCGCGCGGCGACATGAGCTGGCGTCCGAAATCGTCGATGATGAAGATTCCATTGTTGGCCTTCATCTGCAACGGCGCCGCATAAATGCCCGACGCTTCGTCCAAACGCAATTCCAGCATGCTGGGGATCAACTCGCCGCCCACCACGATACACGGCCGGCGGCACAGCACCCAGCGCGGATCCACGTCCGGATCGTCGATGTCCAGCTTTTGATGGACTACCGGATCGTACAAACTGATCACCTGGTTGTCCACTTCCACGGCGTACGGCATCAGCACGGCGTCTTGATACACACGCAGCATGCGCTCGGCCAAGCTGGTTTTGCCGTTTCCCGTAGGCCCATACACGAAGATGGAATTTTGCGAAATTAGCGCGGGCCCGAGTTGATCGAGGAGTGAATCGCTGACCACCAGATCCGAGAACGCCGACCGCAGAATCTTGCGGTCAATCCGGACTTGCGCCGACTGCGCCTTGGTGGCGCTATGGTAGTCCTTCAAGGAAACCGGCGCGGCGCCCGCATACTGGGAGACCTGAAACCGCTCGCCCGCCAGTTGCTTCCCCGCCTGGGACAACGTAAAGTTGTAATCGTTGCCGAGCATCCCCTTTACTTCCACCAGTTGCAGCGCCCGCATGTGATTGAACACAGTGTTCAAGACAGGAACCGACAACTTCAGGGTGTTGCTGAGGCTCTGCAGGTTGCTGAATCCTTCGAGCATCAGCCGGCGGACCACCAGGTCCAGCACCAGCGACTGGGAAATGCCTAAGTCTTCAAAGTTTTGCGGAATCGGTGGACTGAAGGATGTACTGGCTGGTGCAAGAATAGCTGCCATAAGGAATGTGAAGCCTCACTGCTTCATCGGCCGAATCGCGCGTTTTGTTTACACGCTTCTTTGGTTACACGCTCGCGCCCCCAATTCCGTCAACCTTCTTGTGAAGCTTCGTCAGGGCTTTCGTTGGGGTGTGGCCGCTTGCCTCTTTGCTTGCCTGCAATTGGCCGCTGCCACCCAAGCCGAGCAGTTGTTCCGCCAGGCTCAAAAGGCCGAGCACGACGGCCAAATCGTCCAAGCCTACCTTCTTTATGCGGAGGCTGCCGCAGCCGATCCCACCAACATCGATTATTGGTCTCGAGCGCAAGCCTTGCGTCCGGCCGCCAGCCTCGTCGACGCCACGCCCCCCAAGCCGGGCGACCTCGCGAGCGACAAAATCGATCGTACGCTCTTCGGAACCATACGCGCCGCCGATCTCGAAGCAACTCGCAAGCCGCTGCCGCCCGCGCAACTCACCGCCGATCCGGGTCCGCGCGACTACGATTTTCACGGCGATTCCCGGCAGCTTTGGGAACAGGTGGCCGCGTCGCTGAACCTGAAAGTGCTCTTCGACACTGCCTACCAGCCCACCAAAATGTTCCACTTCGAGCTGACCGGCGCCGGCTATCGTGATGCACTGCGCGCGCTCGAAGCCGCTACCAATTCGTTCCTGGTCCCCATCAGCCCGCGCCTCATCTTCATCGCCAACGACAGCCAGCAAAAACGCACCGAGTTCGAGCAGACAGCCGCGGTAGCCGTGCCGTTCCCGGAAACCATCAGCGTGCAGGAACTGCAAGAAGTGGCCACCGCCATTCGCGGCGCGCTCGATTCGCAGAAGGTGATGGTGGATACGGCGAGCCACTTGATTCTCATCCGCGATAAAGTTTCCAAGGTTCGGCTGGCCGAGAAGCTGTTACTCGACTTGCTGCGCCCCCGCGCGCAGGTTTCCATCGAAGTCGAAATCCTATCCGTGGATGTTTCCTCGTCGCTCAACTACGGGTTCCAGCTGCCGACATCGTTTCCCATTGCGAGCTTCCTCAGCCGGGCGAATCTGCTCAACGCGATCCCCTCCGGCTTTTCCACGTTCGTCGCGTTCGGCGGCGGCGCGAGCCTTCTGGGACTTGGCGTCACCAGCGCGCAGCTTTTCGCGTCGGTGTCGAATTCGAATTCACAAAGCATGTTCAAAGCGCAGGTCGTCGCGTTGGATGGCCAGGCTGCAACGCTGCACGTCGGCGAAAAGTACCCGATCATAACCAGCGGCTATTTCGGCAACACTTCGGGCAGCGGTACCGTCTATACGCCGCCGCCGACCATCAATTTCGAGGATCTGGGCCTGTTGATCAAGCTGACTCCGCACGTGACGTCCCAGGATCTGGTAACGCTCGACCTGGACGCCGAGGTTAAGCTGCTCGGCGCCACCACTTCCAACGGCATTCCCATAGTGGCGAACACGCAATATCAATCGAAGGTGGACGTCGCGAACGGCGAATGGGCCGTGCTGGCGGGCCTGACGTCGACGCAGGAAATGAAGATCATCACCGGCCTTCCGATTCTGAGCTACATTCCGCTCCTCAGAAACAACACCATCACCAAGGATAATAGTGCGACCCTGATCATATTGAAGCCGCACGTGACTATCGCGCCGCCATCCCAGTCCCCGGCGTTGAAGGTGTGGGCAGGAAGCGAATCACGCACGCCCACGGAGTTCTAAGCCCTGCGCCCACTTTTCTTCTTCTACACAACCTCATGTCAAAAATGCTAGACGAGATCCGCGAGCAGCCGGCCGTGCTCGAACGGACATTACAGGCCAATCGCAAGCCGATCGAGGAACTGCGTGCCATCCTGCGGCGCGATCCGCCGCGCTTCATCATGTTGACCGCGCGCGGAACGTCCGACAACGCCGCGCAATTCGGCCGCTATTTGCTCGAGATCACCGCCGGAATTCCGGTGACGCTGGCCGCGCCGTCCATCTTCACGCTGTATCGGGCGCGCTTCTGCTTCGATGGCGTGCTGGTGATCGCGATTTCGCAATCCGGCGAATCCACCGACACGAATCTGGTGCTGCAATGCGCCCGCGAGCAAGGCGCCCGCACCATCGGCATCACGAATGACGCTTCGAGCACCCTGGCGCGCGTCGCAGAACATGTTTTTCTGGTGCAGGCTGGACGTGAGCACGCTGTTGGCGCGACCAAGACTTACACCGGCCAGTTGATGCTCCTCTACATGCTCGCCTACGCGCTTGGAGCGGACATCGAGCTCGACGACCTGGCGCGCTTGCCGGAATATACCAGCCGGGCGTTGACCCTGGAGCTTGAAATAGCACGCCGGGCCGAACGCTATCGCTTCATGGAGCACGCGGTCGTGCTGGGACGCGGCCTCAACTACGCCAATGCGTTCGAGTTCGCTCTGAAATTGATGGAGACCTGCTACGTGGTGGCCGAGCGATTCTCTAGTGCCGACCTATTGCACGGCCCCATCGCGATGCTCGATGCGTCCTTCCCCGCGTTCCTGTTCGCGCCCGCGGGCGTCACTTGGCCGGGCCTCCGCGAGATGATCGGCAAGCTTACCGAGTTGCAAGCCGAAACGCTGATTATCACCGACACCGATAACGTGGAAGCTGCTCGCGACCGCCGCGCCATCGTGCTGCCAGTGGCGCTGGACGAGATCTTCACGCCCATTCCTTACATCGTCCCCGCGCAACTGTTCGCTGTTTCGCTGGCCGAAGAGAAGGGATTGAATCCCGATCAGCCGCGCGCGGTGAGCAAAGTAACGCGAACGATGTGAAAAAGCATTCAGCCACAGATGGACACAGATAAACACGGATAAGAAACCCGCAGGGTATCGGTGTTCATCTGCTTTGATCTGCGGCCGGCTAGAGCCGCGTTGTGCATGGAAATAACTCAAGCGCCGCCAAGCGATTCGGTACAGCCCTTCTGGTGCGGGTTCATTACCGGCTGCACGAAGATTGCAGGACGGAAGCCACAGACAAGATACATTCGGTATCAGTGTTCATCTGCGTTAATCTGTGGCCGATTCCTGCAGTTGGTCGGCGGCTAACTACCGCACCACGCCGGCCATCGGACTGCTCGCGCTCGCATACAGCTTCTTCGGCATGCGCCCCGCCACGTAGGCCAGCCGCCCAGCCTGAATGCCCAGCTTCATCGCTTCCGCCATCTTCTCGGAATCTTCCGCTTCGGCGATGGCCGTGTTCATCAGCACGCCTTCAAAGCCCAGCTCCATCGCGATGGCCGCGTCCGACGCCGTCCCAACACCCGCGTCCACAATCAGCGGTACTTCCGTGATGGTCTCGCGCAGAATCCGTAAATTCGTCGTGTTCTGAATGCCGAGGCCCGATCCAATCGGCGCCCCCAACGGCATCACCGCCGCGGCACCCGCGTCGATCAACTTGCGCGCGTTCACCAAATCATCGTTGGTATAGGGCAGTACAACGAAACCCTCGCGAGCCAGCACGCGCGTGGCCTCCACCAAGCCTTCGTTATCGGGGAACAGCGTCTTCTGATCGCCGATCACTTCGAGCTTCACCCAATTCGATAGCCCGACCTCGCGCCCCAGCCGCGCCGTGCGAATCGCTTCGTCGGCGTTGTAGCAACCAGCTGTGTTCGGAAGGATGAAGAGCTTCGAGCGGTCGATGTAATCGATCAGCGATTCTTTGGATCGATCGGTCAGATTCACGCGCCGCACCGCCACCGTTACCACCTCGGCGCCCGATGCCGCATGACACCGCGCCATTTCCTGGAAGCTGCGGTACTTACCCGTGCCTACAAACAAACGCGAATGAAATTCGCGATCCGCGATGCGAAGCACGTCAGACATGCCCTCATTCTATCGCACCGATTCGCCCGTCATACACGTACGTATGCCAGCGCAACAACCTTGCCGAGAACCGGCGAATAAGCCGCCGAAGTGATCTCGGAGCCATCGTCCAATTTGGTTCCGGGCGCCGGCGGCGCCGTCCCTTCCAGGACGAGAGGCTTCAGCACGCGGTGAACCTGCCCGCGCGATCGCACGCGTTCCACAATCTCCTGCCCCAAATAGCACCCTTTGCTGAAGTGCAGCGCCTGCGGTTGATTCGCCTCCTGCGCGAGAAAGCGGTCGCTGATGTCTTCGCCGTAACGCGGCTTGCCATGTTCCAGCCGCACTACCTGAGCAGCCTCCGCATCAGCGGGCTCCGCGCCGGCAGCTTCCAGGCGCGCAACAAGTGCGGATTTTTCAGACACCGGTACGAAAAGGAAAAAGCCCATGGCGCCGGTTGAATTCAGCCGCGCGACCACGCAGCCATCCCAATCGGCACTCGAATATTCCGCTTCCGGCACCGGCGCGCCCGCGCGTTCCAAAACCTCGGCCGCTTGCGGACCCTCAACGGCGATAATCGCTGTCCCTTGCGTCATGTCTTCCAGCGTGACATCGTCGGCGATAATGTATCGGTCCAGGTGCTGGTACAGCGGCTCGCGCGCTTCCGGTTCGACATCCAGCAAAAAGTAATCCGGCCGGCACAACACGTTCGCATCGGCCAGGACGCGCCCCTTGTCGTTCAGAAAAAACGCGTAGCAGCCCGACCCCGGCGTCAACTGCTGAATGTGATTCGTCGTCATCGCGTGCAGCAGCCGCGCGCGATCTTCCCCGGTCAATTTGATTTTGCCGCGAGCCGAGAGATCGATCCAGGCCGCACGATCCCGAAGCGCATCATATCCAATCATTTCAGAGACAAGTACCTCAAATAATCCGCGATCGCGATCGCGATCAAGCCGGAGATCACGATTCCCAGCGCCGTTCGATTGCGCCTGGCTGCGTCCCCTGCGCGGACCGAATATAGAACGGACGCCGCTGCGATATGCAGCACCAGCAGCAGCTTGATCCCCATCCACATGTGATACCCCGGCGGATAGCTCGCCTTCGTCGCGTAATTGTACATGCCTGAGCCAATCGCGGTTACCAAAACCGTGTACAGCAGCGGGCGGAACGCGATCGCGGCGGCTTCTCCAACTGCCGGAGTGGCTGAAGCCAGGGCGAATCGCGCGTAAATAAATCCGCCGATCAGCGTCACCACCGACGCGATGTGTATCCATCGCATGCACACTCCGAGCACCGCGCTTACAGCTGGGTCCATAATTCGAGTATACGATCATGATCCATGAAATCATTCCCGTCGGCATGCTCCAATGCAATTGTTCGATCTTCGGCGACGAAGCCAGCGGCGAAGCAGTGGTCATCGATCCCGGCGACGAAATCGGGCGCATCACCGCGATCCTCGACCAGCATCATCTGCGCGTGAAGGCCATCATCATCACGCACGCCCACATCGATCACATCGGCGGCGCGCAAAAGCTCAAGGCGCTCACCGGCGCTCCCGTCTACATGAATGCGAACGATCAAGAGCTCTACGATCACATCGACACGCAGGCGCAGTGGCTCGGCGTCGCCCCGCCCGAAAAGACCGGCGTCGATGTCAACGCGCGCGAGGATGAAGTCGTGAAGCTGGGGCCGGCCGAGTTCCGCGTACTCGAAACTCCTGGCCACACGCAGGGCAGCATCAGCGTCTGGATTCCGGCCGAGAACAAGCTGGTAGCAGGCGATACGCTGTTCCTCGACAGCATAGGGCGGACCGATCTGCCCGGCGGAGACTCCCGCCAAATTCTGCGCTCAATTCACGACAAACTGCTGCCGCTGGATGATACGGTGGTCGTCATCCCCGGCCACGGTCAGAACACAACCATCGGCCGTGAACGAAGGCGAAATCCGTTCTTGCAAGGAATGTAATCATGACTAAAGAAACAAAGCGCGAGCAGCTCCTCCCGAGCTGAACCGCGCCGAACGCGAAGCCCGCTTTCAACGGATTCAGAAGCAACCCAATCACAGGTAGCAGCTTGCACCTCGGCGCAGCAGCGATTTGGCGGTACTCAGCGCAATTTTGTCTGATTGTCGTCGCCGAAAAGAGTCTGAATCTCCTTTGGTCCAAGGAATGGGAAATAGTCTTGATCCGGATGCAATACCGACCAAAGCTTTGCCCGGCCGTACACGAATCCAGCGATACTTCCAATAATGAAAACGGCCTCCAAAAAGCCTTGCATAAGACCTAGCCGTTCATAAGTTTGTGTTATCTAAGATTGGACCGCGGGGCTACTCACGTCCTCACGCAACCGGCGAGCGTAGTTATAATTGTATCGACGTCCGATGCCCTCCGATCCAGCCCCCAGCCACCAGCCACCAGCCACCGGTAACCAACAACCATCCCCC
The DNA here is from genome assembly GCA_035486995.1 of Bryobacteraceae bacterium. Taxonomy (GTDB): domain Bacteria; phylum Acidobacteriota; class Terriglobia; order Bryobacterales; family Bryobacteraceae; genus Palsa-89. The sequence goes on along the minus strand of DATHMO010000158.1, from coordinate 9,243 downwards.
GGCTACCAACCCTCCCTCGGCCGCAAGCTCTTCATGCTCGGCCTCTGCATCGCCGGACTCATCTTCGTCTGGACCTATTACTACTTCGCCACCCGCGCGCACTAACCGCCGCTGCTCGCCTCCGTCTTTTTCCGCTTCAGTTCCCCCATCACGTCCGCCACCAGGTCCTTGGCATCGGTCAGGCACTTCGAGATCATCTGGATGTCCATGGCCGGCTTGCCCGGCTGCCGCGCGCTCTGGCAGTAAACGCCGTGCTGCCCCACCAGCACCAGCGCGTCCGTCAACAGGTCCAGCGTGACGGATAGGCGGCCCCGTTCGGTCCCCATCATAAACTCTTGCTGTTCCAGCTCTTCGCGGCGGTCGTCGTATACAGACATGTTGTTTTCATTGTAAGTGGCGAAACCCTAAAGTCCTGGAACTCCGCGGCCGATAGTACTTGCCAGGAGCGCATTTCCCATGTTCTCAATCCGCCAGATTCTCGCATCCACCATCATCTTCGCGGCCGTGCCACCGGCCGTGGTTCGTGCCTCGTCCGACACCGTGCAGTACGTCGGCGGGACGGTCAAATCGATCCCGGTAAACTCCGGCGGCGCGTTCAATTTCGACGACGCCAAAGAGTTTCATTTCACCTACAACGGATCGGTTTACAAGCTGCCTTATGAGCAGATCACCAGCACCTCCATCGAGCGGGCTGACGTGCGGCGGGTCATGCATGTGTTTCCAGCCATCTCGCCCATCGCCAGTCACCGCAAGCAGACGCTGGTCATTAATTACACCGATGCCACCGGCGCCACCGGAAGCCTGAACTTCGAGCTCATGGCCTATAAAGCCGTCGATGCCCAGGAAACCATCGCGGCCAAGAAGTCCCCTGTTTCAGCAGCAGGCTTGGACCAAAACCCGAACGGATGGTGGGGCGACAAGTATTGGAAAACGGTGCGCAATAAACCCGCCTGGGATGCGCTCGACGCGCAGAACGCGCAAGCCGCGGAGAATGCCAAGAACTCCGCTCCCGCTCAGCCCGGCCAACTCGCGCCCGGCACCAAGTAACAACGGATCCCGGAACATCAGCGGGCACGCGCCAAACCGTGTGCCCTCGCAACTCCCCCTTTTTGCCCAGTCGCCCGTTTTTCCCCAGTCGATGCTAGCCTGTAATTGCTGTACCCGGAGGCTAGTATGTCGACTGCAATGGTGGCGAGCAGAGCGCTCCAGGAACGATTAGACTCTGCGCGCAAACTAACCGACTACGTTTTCAGCCTGCTCAAGCCGGAGGCCCTCTATTCCAGGCCCATTCCCGAGCGGCACCGCCTGATCTTCTACCTCGGACACCTGGAAGCGTTCGATTGGAACCTCATAGCCCGGAAAACGCTGGACGTTCCTTCTTTCCACCCGACCTTTGACAAGCTTTTCGAGTTTGGCATCGACCCGCCGGTCGGCCAAGTCGCTTCCGACGAGCCGTCCGACTGGCCCATCGTGGACGAAGTCCGCGGCTACAACCAGCGCGTCCGCCGCGCCCTGGACCAGCTAATCGACCAGGCTCCCGAAGAGATCATTCACGTCGCGCTTGAACACCGGCTCATGCACGCCGAAACGCTGGCTTACCTGCTACACAACCTGCCGTACGATCAGAAAGTACGCAAGGGTACACCAGTGCCTTTCTCCGTCAAGCTCCTCTCAAATCCCATGATCGAAATCGCGCCGGGCACCGCGACACTCGGGCAGAAACCAGGTGCGTTCGGCTGGGACAACGAATTCACCGAGCACCAGGTTGACGTTCCCGCATTCCGCGTTTCCAAGCACAAAGTCACCAACGGGCAATATCTCGACTTCGTTCGCGCAGGCGGCGCCTCTCCGCCGCACTTTTGGGCGGAGCGCAAATCTCCACACAGCACCCGCTGGTTCTATCACGGGATGTTTTCCCCGGTCCCGCTCCCATTGAACGCCCCCGCCTACGTAACCCACGCCGAAGCTACCGCCTACGCCCGCGCGGCCGGCAAGTCGCTCCCCACCGAACCGCAATTTCATCGGGCGGCGTATACATCACCCGCATCGTTCGCCTCCGAGGAAACATCTAAGCCACATGAGCGTCCTTTCCCCTGGGGCCATGCCGAACCAAACGCGAAACGTGGAAATTTCGACTTCCATCAGTGGGACCCGCTCGACGTCGACGCCCATCCGGCAGGCGACAGCGCCTGGGGCGTCTCCCAACTGGTCGGCAACGGCTGGGAGTGGACCGCCACTAAGTTCGGCCCGTTTCCCGGATTCGAGCCAAGGCCGTTTTACCCCGGCTATTCACAAAATTTCTTCGATGAAGAGCACTACGTCATGAAAGGCGGGTCGCCCGTGACGGCTGCCTGCATGCTCCGCCGCTCGTTTCGAAACTGGTTTCGCCCCAACTATCCCTATGTCTACGCAAGTTTTCGACTGGTCGAGGACTAAAGCAGCCGAGGACCGCGCCGGAAGCTCAGGCGTGACGCGCGAGTTCGCGTGCGACGTGCGCACCGGCCTCGCCAAGCCTCAAAAGGAGCTGCACTCCAAGTATCTGTACGACGATCTCGGCAGCTCGCTGTTCGAGGCCATCACGCACTTGCCCGAATACGGCCTCACCCGCGCCGATGAGCGCCTGTTGCGTGTGCACGCCCGTGCGATCGCCGCCCAGCTTCCCTCCTCCATCGCGGTCATCGAACTCGGCAGCGGCGTCGGCTCAAAGACCCGCCATCTCCTCAAAGCCATCGGCGGCCCGCTGCGCTACTATCCCATCGACGTCTCCGCCGAAGCGCTCGGGCGTTGCGAGCGTGATTTGTCCGACGTCGCCCAGGTGTATCCGCTGGTCCAGTCCTATCTCGACGGCATGGCCCGTGCCAGCGTCGAACGCCAGCCTGGCGAATCGTTCCTGGTCATGTTCCTCGGCAGCACCATCGGCAACTTCGAGCGCAAGTGCGCCTTCGAGTTTCTCCGCGATCTGCGCCGCGTCCTTCTTCCCGGCGACGCGCTGCTCATCGGCGCCGATCTCGTAAAGGATCCCGACAGAATGCTAACCGCCTACGACGACCCCACCGGCGTCACCGGCGCGTTCAACCTCAACCTGCTCGGCCGCATCAATAGAGAACTCGGCGGCGATTTCCGGCTGCGGCAATTCGAGCATCAGGCCCGCTGGAACGAAGAGCATCGCCGCATCGAAATGCACTTGCGCTCGCGTTTGCAGCAGACCGCATTCATTCCCGAAGCCGATCTCACCGTAACCTTCCAGGCGGGCGAGACCATCTGGACCGAGTCCTCGCATAAATTCCAGCTTCCGGAGCTCAACGTCATGGCCGAGCAAACCGGATTCCGCGTCGAAGACCAGTGGGTTGACCTCGCGTGGCCTTTCGCGGAAAATCTTTGGACCGCGGCTTGAACGCCCAGCCAGCGCTCGAATTTCGCGGCGTCTCGTACCGCATCAACGGCAGCATTATCCTCGAGAATCTGAGCTTCTGCATCGATCCCGGCCGGACGCTCGTCTTGCTCGGCCGCAGCGGCTCCGGTAAAACCACCGCGCTCAAAATGGTCAACGGACTGCTGTTTCCCAGCTCCGGCCAGGTGCTGGTCGAGTCCCGCGCCACTTCCGATTGGGATCTCATCCAACTGCGCCGCAGCATCGGCTACGTCATTCAAGAGGTCGGCCTGTTCCCGCATTTCACCATCGGCGAAAACGTCGGCCTGGTGCCGCGCCTGAACGGCTGGACGCCCCATCGCATCACCGCGCGCGTGGCCGAACTGCTGCATCAAGTCGGCCTCGATCCCGTACGTTTTCTGAATCGCTATCCCCGCGAGCTTTCCGGCGGCCAGCGCCAACGGGTCGGTGTCGCCCGCGCCCTTGCAGCCGAGCCAAAGTTGCTACTCTTCGATGAACCCTTCGGCGCTCTCGACCCCGTCACTCGCGTCGAATTGCAGGATCAGTTCCTCGAACTGCGCGACCGCTTGCAAATCACCTCCATCTTCGTCACCCACGACGTGCGCGAAGCCCTGCGCCTTTGCTCGGAAATTGCTTTGCTCCATCGTGGCAAACTGGAAATTCTGGCCAAACCAGCCGACTTCATGGACTGCCAGGGTCCCGAAGCGCGCGCGTTCCTATCGACTCTATAATCGAGAAGCCATGATCCCTCCTTATTTATGGCAGGAGATCGCCCAGCTCACAGGCGAACATTTCGTCCTGGTTTTGGTTTCCATGGCCATTGCCGCCGGCGCCGGCCTTCCACTCGGCATCCTACTCACGCGCCGCGCATCCCTGCGCACTCCGCTGCTCGGCTTCGCCAACGTCATGCAAACCATCCCCAGCCTCGCTCTGTTCGGATTTCTCATCCCGATTCCGTTCATCGGCGGCATCGGCAAACGCACGGCAATCTTCGCCCTCGTGCTCTACGCATTGCTCCCGATCCTGCGCAACACGCTCGCCGGAATCCTGGGCGTCGACCGCGCAGTGCGCGAATCCGCCATCGCCATGGGGATGACCGGCCGTCAACTGCTCTGGGAAGTCGAACTGCCCTTGGCCGCGCCCACCATTCTCGCCGGCATCCGCATCGCCACCGTCACCACCATCGGAACCGCAACCATCGCAGCCGCCATCGGGGGCGGTGGACTCGGCGTCTTCATCTTCCGCGGCATCGCATCGGTGGACTCCACGCAAATCCTGGCCGGCGCAATTCCCGCCGCGCTTCTCGCGCTACTCTCGGACGGAGGGTTCAGTTGGATCGAACGACGATTCTCTGTTGTTTAACGGCCGCGCTGCTCACCGCCTGCGGCCCGCGCCATCACATCGTGGTCGGCTCCAAGAACTTCACCGAGCAGCTCGTCCTGGGCGAGATCATCGCGCAGCATATCGAAGCCCGCCTGCATCAACCCGTTGAACGCAAACTCGATCTCGGCGGAACGCTGCTCGCGCATCAGGCACTACTCGCCGGCGATATCGATATGTACCCGGAATACACCGGCACCGCGTTCACCAACGTACTCAAGCGCAGCGGCGTCACCGATCCCGCGGTAGTTCTCGAACAAGTCCGCGCCGAATATTCCAGCGGCTTTCATCTTGACTGGCTCGATCCGTTCGGCTTCGACAATTCCTTCGCCATGACCATTCGCGGCGAAGACGCCCGCGCGCGACATCTCGCAACCTTGAGCGACGCCGCTTCGGATCCCATGGGTTTCACCCTCGGCGCAGGCTACGAATTCCTCACTCGCCCCGACGCCTACGGTGCGCTCAATCGCGCCTACGCCATCAAATGGATTGCCGCGCCCAAGAGCATGGACCTCGGCCTTCTCTACCAAGCCCTCGAACAAAAGCAAGTCAGCATGGCCGCCGCCAACACCACCGACGGACAGCTCAACAAACTGGACGTGAAAGTTCTTGAGGACGACAAGCACGTCTTTCCGCCCTATCAAGCCTGCATCGTAATTCGCCAGGCATCGCTCGCGGCCTATCCGAATCTGCGCGCGATTCTCTCGGAGCTTTCCGGCAAAATCTCCGACACCGCAATGCGCGGCATGAACTATGAGGTGGACGCCCAACATCGCCCCGCGCGCGACGTCGCTGCCGATTTTCTACGACGAACTCGTCTCAACTGACGCCGCTTTCTGCCGCACTCGCGATATCGCCCGCACCAGCTTCTTATACGGCGCTTGATCCAACGCGCGAAACCCGATCCACTCCCCATCGCTCCAGCTCGAATAATGCCAGCGCGCGAGCAACGCCACATGCTCCTGCTTCTCCGCCAACGGCGGCATCACCGGCTCGATCGACGCCACCAATTCCCGCAGCCGCTGATCCAGCGACACCACTGATGTGAAGTGAGGCGCCGTTAACGGAAACCGCACCGGCGCTTGCCACGCGCCCTGGCAAACGAACCACAACAGCACGCTATCCGGCTCGAGACACGGCGCGATCGCGACCCCATACAATCGATCCATATCGCTCACCAAATCCCCGCGCAATGCCAACACCGCTTCAATCCGCTCCAACCGCTTGTGCTGCCGCGCCGCCTCTTCGAAATTCATCTCCGCGCTCAACCGGTCACGCGCCGCGCTCGCCACGCTAATCAACGCCGCGCCATTGCCCGTCAGGAATTCCTCCACGCGCGCCACTTCACTCAAATACTCCTCGCGGCTCACTACCTGCTGGCACGGACGCAGGCACCGATTCATCTCGCCATAAATACACCCCGGATGTTGCGGACTCGTCTCCAGATTCTCCTGGCAGCGCCGTATCTGAAACAGATCCAGAAACTGGTTCTCGAACAACTCGGCCGCCGCACGCGATTGAAACGGACCATAATGCAGCGCCCGGCTCGCACTCAGCCGGCTCGACACCTGCGTGCGCGGAAACTCGTTCGACAAGATCAGCTTCACGTACGCCGGCATCCGCAGCTTGACCATGCGCAGGTAGTCATCGGGAAAAAACCGCCGCGCCAGCGCGTAATGCAGCAGCATCGATTCAAACCGCGACGCCGTCGGCCAATACTCCACCCGCGTCGCCACCTCGCGCAGATTCAAGGACCGCTTCGGCGCAGCCCCCGGCTCCCCAGGTTTGAAAATGCGCATCAACCGCCGCCGCAGCATGCTGGTCTTGGCCAGGTACGCCGACCGCTCGCCCGCCCACACCACAAACACCGCATCCGCATTCGGCACTTCGCCGACGGCAGCATCTAAAGCATCGCGCTCAATCGTGACAGGATCCGGAACCTGCATCCGTACCCAGTGTCGCGCGTCCGGCCCTAAAACATAAAAGCTCCCTCGCACGTCGCCGCGGGAGGGAGCAGTTACTGACAGAAAGAATCGAGCGGATGAAACCTAACGGGTCATTCGCGTCTCCGGGTACTCTTGGTCCTGATGCTTCCGATCATACTGGAGCATGCTTGGGTTCTGACCCTGTTTCTTCGGCCCCTGCTTCTGCCGATTCTGATTCTTCTGGTTTTGCTTAGTTTTGGTGTTCATACGTGGAACACTCCTTTCCCTTAACAGATACCACATCTACGGAAAGGATGCGGAAAACTTGGTCCGCGTTTGTAGGCCCGCGTTTTGACTTCATTCCTCCCCCTCGATACAATCGGCAGCCATGAACGTGCTGAAGGTCGTTCTCCTAGTGGCCCTGCCCGCCGGCGGTCATTTTCTCGCCGCGCCTGCCAGCGCGCAGTGGATCAACCTGCCGACGCCGGGAATCCCGCGCCTGCCCGATGGCAAACCGGATCTCCGCGCTCCCGCCCCCAAAACCTCCGGCGGCAAACCCGATTTCTCGGGGATGTGGGTACCGCGCGACGAACGCCCGTGCGATCCCAAGCTCGGGCTGTTTCAATGCTCGGAGCTGCCGCTCACCCCGCAACTCGGCAACATCGCAATCAACCTGAAGGGTGGCATCCCCTATCAGCCCTGGGCGGCAGAGCTGGTGAAGAACCGCGCCAAGGACGCCGGGTTCATCGATCCCCACACGTTTTGCATGCCCCCCAATTACCCGCGTGCCTGGGCCTTCCCGGAAACGCAGAAGATTTTCCAAACGCCCACCGAGCTGGTAATCCTGCACGAATTCAACGCCAGCTACCGCCAGATTTTTTTCGACGGGCGCAAGCTCCCCGACGACATGAACCCCACCTGGAACGGCTACTCAGTGGCGCACTGGGACGGCGCGACTCTGGTCGTCGAGTCAGCCGGCTATCGCGACGATTCGTGGCTCGACACGTCCGGAAATTTCTTCTCGAGCGAAGCCCGCGTCACCGAACGCATCCGCCGCCCCGACTTCGGAACCCTGGACATCGACGTCACCATCAACGACCCCAAAGTGTTTACGAGCCCCTGGACCGTGCAACTACACTTGAAGCCACTGCTCGATACCGAGATGATCGAGTACATGTGCCAGGACAATAACAAGGATTTCCAGCATTTTGTTCGGTAGCGTTCGCGGCGCACTGCCGCGGGGAAGCGCCATCGACCAAGCAGTAGATCCACGTACCGTCCTCTCAAGCGATGCCCGGCACCTCCTTGCACCGATGAGGAGACCGCGCCTCGCTAGCGCAAGGAGGTGAGGGTCTAGGACGAAGTAACCGAAATGATCCGCAAATCGCAGTATTCGGCATCTTTCACGCAGGCCACAATCGCATCAGAAAACTCATCCAGCAGTGCAAGCCCCTGGTCGTCGTAATCATTGTCTGCCTCAAGTCGAAGCGCTTGGCCATTCCAGCTGCATTGGACATTTTGGTGCCATGGTCGATGAAGGAACTCCTCGGTGATATCCAGCGCGGCTTGCTCTGGCCCAGCGGACTCTGGGAACCCGCATTCGAGCACGACGTGAAACATAGCTTCGCCGATTATAACGCTCATCAGCGGAGAGCCCTGATAATAATCGCGATCGCTTCAGCAGGAATTGGGTCTCAACCTGGCGCTCACAGCTTAGCTCGACATTCCTTAGTAACTTCACAGGCTCACGCCTGCATCCCGCGCGATCCGCGCCGCCAACCCAGGCTTCAGATTCTTGCTTCCGTGTACGGGGATCGAAATGACCTTTCGTTCTCCCGTCTTCGAATAGATGTGATGGCTTCCGCGAATCCGCCTCAGCGACCAGCCATTCGTCTCAATCAACCGGCACATTTGCGGACCGGTGATTGATTTCAAACAGCAACGTCCAGAATCTGGACATTCGCGTCAGGCTCCCGCCCCTGCTCCTTCAGCACTTCGAGCACACCAGCTATGGCCTCGCGGATATTGTCCTTCAGTTCATCAATCGTCTCGCCCTGCGAATAGCAACCCGGAAGCGCTGGGACCTCGCCCCAAAAACCGCCCTCGGGATCTTCGTGGATGACAACGGCGTATGTCCGCACATCCAAATTTTCGCACAAGCGCCGGCGTAATCACCGCCCTTCCCCACCTCATTCTTCCCCAATTCCAACCACTTGCCCTCCCCGCCCCCTCCGCACGCACCCGCCTCTGCTACGCTCGAACCAAATCGCACAGCTTCCTCCGCCGCGCGTAATCCCATCCGTCTTTCCTCCCAAAAGCCAAAGATTAGGAAAAAAATCACCACCAAACACAAAACTACCCCTGATGCGCCACCTCGCTTGTCGATCCCGGCCCACGCCGGACGTGTTCCCGTGGCTTCGTTTTTGAAATTTGAAAAAAATCACCACCTCGCACATATGCCTCCCCCACCAACCACCAGCCACCAACCACCAGCAACCAGCAACCAGCCACCAGGCCCCCCCGCTGTGTTACCTATAGGAACAACAC